>JBFWSL010000009.1:0-30255 GCA_050248375.1 Hyphomicrobiales bacterium
GGAACAGCAGCGTGCCCTTCTTCTGCATCTCGTAGAGGCGATGCACGCCGGTGGTGGTCTCCTCGGTGACGCCCCTGATGCTGTTGGCCAGCATGCCATACCAGCCGGGCTTCGACTTCAGGCGCTCCTTGATGGCGGCGAAGAGCACTTCCTCTTCCTCGTTGGTGGCGCCGTCCAGGAACTTCGTGTCGCCCTGCTCGGCGCGCAGGCCCAGATGCACCAGAAGAGTGGCGTCGCCGCCGTCGTCGAGGATCATGTTGGGCGCACCGCCGTCCGACCATTCGAAGATGCGGTGGGTATAGTCCCAGTAATCCTTGAGGCTCTCGCCCTTGACGGCGAAGACCGGGATGCCCGCCTTGGCGATGGCCGCGGCCGCGTGATCCTGGGTCGAGTAGATGTTGCAGGACGCCCAGCGGATGTCGGCGCCCAGGCTGGCGAGGGTCTCGATCAGCACGGCCGTCTGGATCGTCATGTGCAGGGAACCGGCGATGCGCGCGCCCTTGAGCGGCTGGGCCTTGCGGAACTCCTCGCGCACAGCCATGAGGCCCGGCATCTCGGTTTCGGCGATGTCGATTTCCTTGCGGCCCCAGTCGCTGAGGGCAATGTCCTTAACCACGTAGTCCATGACGGCTCCATCACACTGATCGCTTGAGGCCCGGCCGCGCGGAGGCGCCGCCGGTAAGCATTCCCGAGGGTTTTCGGGGGGTCTCATACCCCGGCAGGCGGCAGGTGGCAATGAGGACATAAAGAAATTCTTATATCCGCATACGGCCCCGCAGGGCTCCGGACCGTCATGGTTTCCGCTTCGTTACACTAAGTAACTATTTTGCAATAGGAATTTGCCTAAATTTGTCCAGACCGGGCGATGTGGGCAGCGTCTGGCGCCGGTCGCATGGAGGCAACCTTGCGTTTCTTGGGCAGACTTTTCGGGGCTCCCGGCCGGAGCCGCGCGGCGCGGCGCGGCAGCAACCACAGCAACTTCATCAGGAACACATCGGGAGCGGTGGCGCTGCTGTTCGGCCTGACCATCATCCCCATACTCGGCTTCGTGGGCGGCGCCATCGACTACGCCAACGCCTACCGCACGCGCACAAAGCTGCAGAGCGCCGTGGACGCGGCGGCACTGGCGGCCGGCCGCGAGCTGGACGCGGGCAACACGTCCGATGGCGCGCGCTCGGTGGCGAACCGGGTGCTGGAAGCCAATCTCGGCGACAACTTTCCCAGCTATAACGCGGTATTCAACATCACCGAGGTGGAGGGGAACCGGACCGTGGTGGCGAGCGCGGACACGACGGTGCAGACCTACATCCTCGGCGTGATCGGCGTGCGCGACATGCCCGTGACGGTCGGCAGCACCGTGAACCTGGCGGGCGGCAATCTCGAGCTCGCCATGGTGCTGGACAACTCAGGCTCCATGAGCGGCTCCAAGCTGCGGGACCTGAAGGCCGCCTCCAAGCGGCTGACGCAGATCCTGTTCGACGCCAACCGCCGCCCCGAGGCGGTGAAGATCGGCGTCGTGCCCTTCGCGGCGGCGGTGAATGTGGGCTCCGACAACGCCAACGCGGGCTGGATGGACACGCAGGCGCGCTCGTCGATCCACGACGAGAACTTCAGCCCGAAGAAGGGCCAGGCGGGCTTCAAGAACCGTTTCGATATCTTCAACATGCTGCGCAGCACGAGCTGGGCCGGCTGCGTGGAGGCGCGTCCGGGCATCCACATGACGAGCGACAGCGAGCCCAGCATCTCCGATGGCGACACGTTCTTCGTGCCCATGCTCGCTCCCGACGAGCCGGACACCGGCGGCTGGTTCAGCAGCTATTCCAACAACTATCTCGACGACGGCGGCGGCAACTGCAGCGGCTCCATGAACGGCAAGTCCGACACCTGGCGGCAGGAGCGAAGCTGCAAGTACAACAACGAGCGTCCGAGCGGCGGTTCGGGGCCGAACTACATGTGCGACCCGCGCGAACTGCAGCCGCTGACCGACAACCAGGGCCGGGTGATCAGTTCGATCGAGAACATGCGCGCCCAGGGCAACACGAATATCATGGAAGGCGTCATGTGGGGCTGGCGGGTGCTGTCGCCGGGCGAGCCTTTCACCGAAGGCCGGCCCTATGACGACCGCGAGAACACCAAGTTCATGATCGTCATGACCGACGGCGCCAACACGCACAACGGCACCAGCAACATGAACCAGTCGATCTACTCGGCCTTCGGCTACGCCAAGAACGGGCGTCTGCGTTCGCCGACGTCGAACAGCTCGCGGCTGGCGGAGGCCATGGACGAGAAGACCGAGGAAGCCTGCACCAACGTGAAGGCGGCCGGCATCATCGTCTATACAATCGCTTTCGACCTCGACGACAACAACACGGTGGCGATGCTGCGGCGCTGCGCCTCGGGCGACAGCCGCGCCTTCTCGATCGACAACGGCGACGCGCTGATCTCGATCTTCGAGGCGATCGCGGGCGAGATCAACAAGCTGCGTATCGCCAGTTAGAACCAGAACCGGACCGGAGCGCGGGCGGGCTTCAACTGGCCTCGTTGAAGCCCGCCTCCACCAGCATCACCAGCGCATCCAGTGCGGCGCGCGCCTCGGGCCCCTCGGTCTCGATGAGGATGCTGCTGCCCTGGCTGGCGGCGAGCATCATCAAGCCCATTATGGACGTTCCCGGCACGGTGGTGCCTTCCCGGGTGACGCTGATCTCGGCGTCCCAGCGCTCGGCGCACTTCACGAACAGCGCGGAAGCGCGCGCATGCAGACCCTTGCGGTTGCACACGGTCACCTCGGCGAAATAGCGTCCCCCGTCGGACATGTCCGATGCTGCGTCCCTGTTCTGTTTCGATGCGGCCCCGTGGCCCGGAGATCAGTCGCCGGAGAGCACTTCGCTGGCCACGGATATGTATTTCCTTCCGGCCTGCTGGGCTTCCCGGATGGACTCCTGCAGCCCCTTCTCGGCCCGCACGCTGGCGAGCTTCACGAGAAGAGGCAGGTTGACGCCGGCGATCACCTCGACGTTGGCCTGGTCCATGACGGAAATGGCGAGATTGGAGGGCGTGCCCCCGAACATGTCGGTAAGCACGATGGCGCCGTCGCCGGTGTCGACCTTGTGCACGGCGGCGACGATGTCCTCGCGGCGCACCTCCATGTCGTCGTCCGGGCCGATGGAGATGGTGGCGATCTGCTGCTGCCTGCCGATCACGTGTTCGAGAGCGGCGCGGAACTCCCGCGCGAGCCCCCCATGGGTCACAATCACCAGCCCAATCATATCCGTTCCGTTCTGGCTGTCCTTCGTCCCGCGCGGCGGGCACGGCCCCGTAACATCGGCCAAGGCGGCAGCGGGCGCAAGAGCCAACGGGCGGCTCTAAAGGGCGCCCGTCAGGGCCAGGCGGAGCTTGACGGGGGCGGACGCCTCGCGGGGGTCAAGCCGGACGACCGGCAGGGCGACCCCGCATACCTCCTCGGCAGGGGCGGGTTCGGGCGGCATGCGCGGCACGTCCTGCGAGGGAACCAGGTCGACCAGGAGCGCCAGCGGCGCCTCTCCGGCGGACGCCACCTCCACGATGCCGAGGCCGCGCACCTCCAGCCTGCCGGACAGGGCCTGCGGGCAGCGGGCCAGCAGAACCCCGTCCACAAGGCGAACCAGCACCTGGTCGTCGGCGACGAGCCCGGCGCCCTCGGCCTTGAAGGCGGACAGGAAGCGCAGGGCGAGGTCCGACTTGAGGGAGCCGGGGCGGCCGCGCAGCAGCGCGGCCCGTCCGCCAAGGGCGACGCAGGTGCCATGCAGGTTGACGGCCGCCGGAGCGGCTCCGCCGGCCTTTGGGGGAGCGCTCACGCGGCGGGCAGCCGGATGACGAAGCGGGCGCCGGGTCCGCGTCCCCCGCCGACCCTGCCGCGGCGCGGCGCGACGCGGTCCTTGCGGTTCTCCGCCCAGATGCGCCCGCCATGGGCATTGATGATCTGCTGGGAGATGTTGAGGCCGAGGCCGGAATTCTGTCCGAAGGATTCCTCGCCCGGGCGGTCGGTGTAGAAACGCTCGAAGACGCGGTCGAGATTTTCATCCGGGATGCCCGGCCCGTCGTCCTCGACGGTGATCTCGACCTCGCCGTTCAGCCGGCGGGCGGCGACCTTCACCTTGCCCTTCTGCGGGGAAAAGGAAATGGCGTTGTCGAGCAGGTTGGTCATCACCTGCCCGAGGCGGATGTCGTGACCGATGACGAAATAGGCGTCCTTGCCGTTGGCCGGTCCCGCGGTCTCCACGCTGAGCTGCACGACGGGGGTATCGGCGGTGTCGCGGTGGATGTTGTTGAAGGCGGGAACGATGGTCTGCAACAGGTCGGCCATGTTGACAGGCGCCGCATCCTCGCGGGCGAGTTCCGCGTCGAGGCGCGAGGCGTCGGAAATGTCGCTGATCAGCCGGTCGAGCCGGCGCACGTCATGCTGGATGATGTCCATGAGCTGGGTGCGCGCCTCCTCGCTCTGGACGCGGGGCAGCGCCTCGGCGGCGCTACGCAGGGAGGTGAGCGGATTCTTCAGCTCGTGCGACACGTCGGCGGCGAAGCTCTCGATGGCGTCGAGGCGGCGATAGAGCGCGGAGGTCATCTCGCGCAGGGCGCCGGAGAGCTGGCCGATCTCGTCGGAGCGATGGGTGTAGTCCGGTATCTCGGCGCGCGCGGTGATGCTGCGCCGGACGCGGCGGGCGGCGGACGACAGGCGCCGCATGGGACCGGCGATGGTGCGGGCCATCAGCACCGCGAGCACGATGGTCACGGTGGCGGCGAAGGCGGCGACACGGATGATGCCCCAGCGTTCGGCGGTAACGATGGCGTCGATCTCGCCGCCGCGCGTGGAGAGCAGCAGCACGCCGAGCACGGCGCGCAGACGCTGGATGGGCACGGCGACGGAGACCACCAGTTCGCCCTTCTCCGTGACGCGGACGATGGGGACGGACGTGCCGGTGAGCGCGGAGGCGACTTCCGGGTAGGCCTTGCCGTTTTCCCCGCCGATATCCTTGTAGACGGGCAGGTTGTGCTGGAAGAGCCAGCCCGCGATCGTGTTCCAGACCGTCTCCAGGAAAGTGGCGGGAGGTTCGGCGGCGGGGGCGGGGTCGAGCCGCACGACGCGGCCCGACGTGTAGAGCGCGTCGGAGTCGAGCAGCAGCGCCCCCTCGCGGTCGTAGATGCGGGCGCGGGTGCCGGTGGGCCGGATGAGGCCGCGCAGCTCGGGCGCGATGCGCTCGGGGTTGATGGAGAACTGCAGGCCGCTGAGCGCGTCGTCGCCCGGGCCGAAGCTCTCGCGGTCGAGGCCCGGCTCGGGATCGAGCACCATGCGGCTGGCCTCGACGGAAGCGGTCGAGGCGATGGCGCCGGCGATGATCTCGCCCTGGGTCAGCAGGCTCTGCACCTTGGCGTCGATCAGCCCGGCGCGGAACTGGTTCATGAACAGGATGCCGGCAACCAGGGTGGCGAGGCCGACGAGATTGAGGATGACGATGAGCTGGGTCAGGCTGGAGAAGGGGAACGACCGCTCGAAGCGGCGCCCGAGACGCGAGGCGCCTTGTCCCAGTCGGGCGAGCCGTTGCCGCGCCCGCGACAGCAGGCCGGTCTCCTCAGCGCCTTCGTGCGAACCGGCGGATTCCAGCGCCATCGCTCCTCACGCTCATTGCGCTTCCTTGAAGCGGTAGCCGACGCCATAGAGCGTCTCGATGACGTCGAACGACTTGTCCACGGCCTTGAACTTCTTGCGCAGCCGCTTGATGTGGCTGTCGATGGTGCGGTCGTCCACATAAACCTGGTCGTCATAGGCCGCGTCCATCAGGGCGTCGCGGCTCTTGACCACGCCGGGACGCTGGGCGAGCGCGTGGAGGATGAGGAACTCGGTGACCGTCAGGGTGACGGGCCTGCCGTCCCAGATGCAGGTGTGACGCTCGGGGTCCATGACCAGCTTGCCGCGCTCCAGGGCGCGCGAGGGCTCCAGCGCGGGGGCCGCGGCCTCGGGCGGGCGCGTGCGGCGCAGGACGGCCTTCACCCGCTCCACCAACAGGCGCTGGGAGAAGGGCTTGGAGATGTAGTCGTCGGCGCCCATCTTGAGGCCGAACAGCTCGTCGATCTCCTCGTCCTTGGAGGTGAGGAAGATGACGGGGATCTCGCTGCTCTGGCGCAGCCGGCGCAGCAGTTCCATGCCGTCCATGCGCGGCATCTTGATGTCGAGGATGGCCAGGTCCGGCGGATTGCCGCTCAGGCCGTCAAGCGCGCTGGCCCCATCGTTGTAGGTCTGCGTCTTGTAGCCTTCCGCCTCCAGCACCATGCGCAAGGAGGTCAGGATGTTCCGGTCGTCGTCAACGAGTGCGATGGTCGGCATAATCTGTCTGTGCCCCTGCGGCTTTGAAACGCGTAAAACTGAACACGCCGCGGCGGTCTATGGCCCCAAAGCGGGCAAAATGTGGCAGCATCTTCTGCAGGCCTTATGCCCGAGAATGTTACCCAAATGCAACAGTCCAGAAAATGTCACGCAACGCAACCGAAAACCAATCCCCTCCCGAAAACCCGGCAATCTCCGCGCGGCGGCTGATCCGCACGGGCCTGAAGGGCTACCTTGCCACTCTCGACGAGAAAACCGGCACGCCCTATGCCTCGCTGATCACCGTGGCCTGCGACCCCCCGGGCGCCCCGGTTTTCCTCATTTCCCGGCTGGCCCGGCACACCCGGAACCTGGAGGCCGACGGCAGGGCGTCGATCCTGTTCGATGGCACCGGAGCCGACGGCGATCCTCTCCAGAACGGCCGCGTGACGGTCATGGGCAAGGCCGCGAAAACCACGGACCCGGTTGCCCGGGCGCGTTTCCTGGCGCGGCACCCCGGGGCCGCCATGTACGCGGACTTCGCGGATTTCGCCTTCTACAGCCTCGAGGTGGCCGGCGCGCATTATGTGGGCGGCTTCGGCCGCATCCACGACATCCCCGGGACGGAGCTGGTGCGCGACATGGCCGGCGCCGAGGCGGTGACCGCGGCCGAGGAGGGCATCGTCGAGCACATGAACGACGACCACGCCGACGCCATCCAGCTCTACGCCACCCAGTTGCTGGGCGCGGAGCCCGGCCCGTGGCGCATGAGCGGCTGCGATCCCTGGGGCTGCGACCTGCTGCTCGACGGGGAGGCTCTGCGCCTCGACTTCGCGTCCCGCAACGAGACACCGGGCGATATACGAAAATCGCTCGTCGCGCTTGCGGAAGAGGCCCGCAAGAAGGCACAGTCTGCCTGAGGAAACGCCATTCACGCTGAGTGCGGAAAATCCGCGCAGCGCGGCCAATTTGGACCAATGAGGGCTTGCCCGGCGCAAACGTCTCTAATAGCGTGCCGCGCTCTATTCCCGAATGGCCGCACAGGCACGACTTTACAACACTCCGGCGGGGCAGAATGCCGGGTTTGATGGAGTATTTTTCGAGATGAGCGCGCAGGACGGCAAAGACCTGTTCCCCGTCAGGAACCCGGGCAAGATGCACCGCAACGTCCGTGCGGTCGAACTGATCGAGGAAGCCATCCGCCGGGGCGAAGGCAGGCTGGCGGCGAACGGCGCGCTGGCGGTTGAGACCGGCGCCCACACCGGACGGTCCGCGCGCGACAAGTACACGGTGCGCGACGCCACCACCGAGGACGCGCTGTGGTGGGACAACAACCAGGCGATGACGCCGGAGCAGTTCGACCTGCTGCACGCGGACATGCTGAAACACGCGGAAGGCCGCGAGCTGTTCGTGCAGGAGCTGTTCGCGGGCGCCGACGCCCGGCACCGGCTCGCCGCGCGCATCTATCTCGAATACGCCTGGCACGCGCTGTTCATCCGCTACCTGCTGCGGGTTCCCGCCGACGCCGAGCTGAAGGGCTTCACGCCGGAGTTCACGGTGGTCAACCTGCCGAGCTTCCGCGCCGACCCGAAACGCCACGGCACCCGTTCCGAAACCGTGATCGCGTGCAACTTCACCAGGAAGCTGGTGCTGATCGGAGGCACCTCCTACGCGGGCGAGACCAAGAAATCGATCTTCGGCTATCTGAACTTCCTGCTGCCGCAGAAGGGCGTCATGCCCATGCACTGCTCGGCCAACGAGGCCCGGGGCGGCAACAGCCCGGCGGTGTTCTTCGGCCTGTCGGGCACCGGCAAGACCACCTTGTCCGCCGACCCGGCGCGCGTGCTGCTCGGCGACGACGAGCATGGCTGGTCGGAGGACGGCATCTACAATTTCGAGGGCGGCTGCTACGCCAAGACCATCCGCCTCTCGGCCGAGGCCGAGCCGCAGATCCATGCCGCCTCGACCCGCTTCGGCGCGCTGCTTGAGAATGTCGTCCTGAAGGACGACCGCACGCCCGACTTCGACGACGGCGCGCTGACGGAGAACGCCCGCTCGGCCTACCCGCTCGACTTCATCGCCAATGCCAGCGCCACAGGCGTCTCCGGCCACCCGGAGAACATCGTCATGCTGACGGCCGACGCCTTCGGCGTGCTGCCGCCCATCGCGCGGCTGACGCCGAGCCAGGCCATGTACCACTTCATCTCGGGCTACACCGCCAAGGTGGCGGGCACCGAGAAAGGCGTGCAGGGCGTGCAGGCGACCTTCTCCACCTGCTTCGGCGCGCCTTTCATGCCGCGCCATCCCAGCGTCTACGGCAACCTGCTGCGCAAGCTGATCGCCGGACACGGCGTCTCCTGCTGGCTGGTGAATACCGGCTGGACCGGCGGCAAGTATGGCGAGGGCCACCGCATGCCGATCAAGGCGACCCGCGCGCTGCTGTCCGCCGCGCTCGACGGCAGCCTGAAGTCGGCGGAGATGCGCACCGACCCCATTTTCGGCTTCCAGGTGCCGGTCGCGGTCGAGGGCGTCGACAGCGGCGTGCTGAACCCGCGCGACACCTGGGCGGACAAGTCCGCCTATGACGCGCAGGCGCGCGCGCTGGTGGAGATGTTCAGCCAGAACTTCGCCAAGTTCGAGGCCCATGTGGACCCCGATGTGCTGCACGCGGCTCCCGCGATGCGGCAAGCAGCGGAATAGGGACACTTCTCTTTTTCCGGTTTGTGACGGTCGCGGCGGCTCGCGGGCGCGGCGCGGCAAAATTGCCGCGCCCGGTTGGGTTTGCGCCAATGCTTCCCATATGATTGGCGAACAGCAGAACAATCATATCGGGGAACGCACCCATGCCGAAATTCCGTTCCAGTCCGTCGCGCGGCAAAGGCTCGCCCGACATCACCGGATTCTACGAGCCCGACACCGGCAGCGTGCAGTATGTGCTCTGTGATCCCGGCACCGGGCGCTGCGCGCTGGTGGACGTGGTGCTGAACTTCGATCCCAGGGCCTGCCGCACCTCGACCACCTCGGCGGAACAGGTGCTCGCCCATGTGAAGGAGCGCGGCCTGACGGTGGAGTGGATCATCGATACGCACCCGCACGCGGACCACTTCATGGCCGGCGCCTGGCTGAAGGACAAGCTGGGCGTGCCGCAGATGATCGGCGAGAAGGTGCGCGACATCTCCGTGCTGTGGCGGGAGATCTACAACCTGCCGAAGGCCTTCGACGCCGGCAAAAGCTTCGACCGGCTGCTGGCGGAAGGCGAGACGTTCAAGGTCGGCGACATTCCCGTCTCGGTGATGCTGTCGCCGGGACACACGCTCGCCTCGGTGACGCTGGCCGCGGGCGACGCCGCGCTGGTGCATGACACGCTGATGTATCCCGACAGCGGATCGTCGCGCGCCGACTTCCCCGGCGGCAATGCGGGCACGCTCTACGAATCCATCGAGCGCATCCTGTCGCTTCCCGACGATACGCGGCTGTTCGTGGGCCACGACTACTGCAAGGGAGGGCGCGAGCCGATGTGGGAAGCGACCGTCGCCGAGCACAAGGCTTCCAACATCCATGTGAAGGCGGGTACGGCGAAGTCCGACTACGTGAAGCTGCGCGAAGAGCGGGACGCCACGCTGGCGCTGCCGGACCGCATGCTGCACGCGCTGCAGGTGAACCTGAACGGCGGGCGCCTGCCCGATGCGGAAGAGGACGGGCGCAGCTACCTGAAGCTGCCGCTCAACCGTTTCTAAAAACGGCAACGCCGCCGGGAGACCGGCGGCGCTTCAAACGGGCGGGGCGGCGCGAGGCCGCCCCGTGCCCTGAAATGTCAGACGGCTTCCTTCAGTTCCTTGGCGGCGCGGAACGCGACCTTCTTGGAAGCCTTGATCTGGATGGTCTCGCCGGTTGCCGGATTGCGGCCCATGCGGGCGGGACGATGACGGACCTGGAGGATACCGAGGCCGCCGAGACGGATGCGGTCGCCCTTCTTCAGGTGCTTGGTGACCATGGTCACGAGATCGCCGAGAATGGCTTCCGCCTGCTTCTTGGTAAGTTCGTGGTTCTCGCCGATCGCGGCCGCCAGATGCTTCAGCGTGACGGTCGGAGCGGTCTTCTTTGCAGTTGCCATAGGCGCCTCCTGGATTGTCGATGGGATGCAATTAGTGATTCGCGGTGAGTTTGGCCACGATTTACTGCGTTTCTGCCACTGCCGTCCATGCCTGATTGTCGCAATATTGACATGCCCGTCCGCTTCGAAGAGCGTGCAGCATCCGGTGCCAAGCCCCCGCGAGGAGACGCATGAAACGCCCGATTCTAGCCATTTTTTCGGCAGCAGCCCTGATCGTCGCAGCGCCAGGCCCGCTGCGGGCCGGACCATTCGACTGCGAGGTCGTCTATGACGAGTTCGAGAGCCTCATGAACAGGAATTTCCTGGTCAAGCCGGATTCCTACGTGCCGATGGCGTGGGACAAGCTCACCGTGGAAGACTACACGAACAAGCAAAAGGGCAAGCTCAGGCTGCGTCCGGGGCGGCAGGGATGGGGCGCGGCGGTGGTGCGCACCAACGCCAACGCGTCGGGCAAGTTCCTGTTCGCCTTCGATGGCGGGCCGGGCGACCTGCGCGGCTCGCCGCTGCTGATCATCCGCGACATCACGCTGGTCAACAAGGTCGAGGACGGCTCGGGACAGCGCATCCACCGCGAAGTGCGGGTGAGCGCGCAGCAGGGCGTCGATCTGGACCAGGGCCGCATCGACGAGGGCGACGCGGTGGACCTGATCTTCCGCAACAACGACGGCGAGCTCTCCATCGAATCCGCCAACGGAGCGATCCTCGCCTTCCCGCTCGCCAGCCTGTGCAAGTAGCAACCATCCTCCAGAGCCTGGAGCGGTGCTCCGTTCCCCCTCCCTCTGGCGGGGAGGGGTCAGGGGTGGGGGGATGCCCTCTTATCACCGGCCACCCCACCCCGGCGGCGGAGCCGCCGACCCTCCCCGTCAAGGGGAGGGTCGCTAAACAGCCCCCGCAGCACACTCGCAGGTAGCCCGCGATGTCGAAGCGCAAGGGGGCTGTCGCGGCCGGTCACGAGATCACGGCGCAGGCGGCGGCGGACATTCTCGGCGAAGGCGGCAACGCCTTCGACGCGGCGCTCGCCGCCATGTTCACCGCCTGCGTGTCCGAGACCGTGCTCGCCTCCATCGGCGGCGGCGGCTTCCTGATGGCGCACGACGCGCGCAGCAACGCCAGTACGCTCTACGATTTCTTCGTGCGCACGCCCGCGGTCCAGCGCCCCCGGACGGAAGCCGGCTTCCATGCCATCCACGCGGACTTCGGGCCGGCCCGGCAAGAGTTCCATATCGGCGCGGGCTCGACCGCGGTGCCCGGCTTCGTCGCGGGAGCCTTCGCCATCCATCGCAGCCTGTGCACCCTGCCGATGTCGCGCATTATCGAGCCGGCCGTGGCGGCGGCGCGCCAGGGCGTCACCATGACGGCGTTCCATGCCTATCTGTTCACGGTCATCGCGCCGATACTGACGGCGAGCGGGGAGGCGCGCGCCCTGTTCGCGCCGGGCGGCAATCTGCTGAAGGCCGGCGAGACATTCCGCAATCCGCAGCTCGCCGACACGCTGGAGGCGCTGGCGCTGGAAGGCGAGCGGCTGTTCGGCGAGGGCGAGGTGGGCCGCGCGATGCTGCGGCAGTCGCGCGAGCATGGCGGGCACCTCACCGCCCAGGACCTGGATTCCTACCGCACGCATCTCCGCGATCCGCTGATGTGGCGGCATCGCGGCACGGATGTCGCGCTCAACCCCGCGCCCGCCGCCGGCGGCCCGTTGATCGGGTTCGGGCTGGCGCTGATCGAACGCCTGCTCCCGGAGGGAGGCGCACCGACGGCGCTGCGGCTGGCGCGGATCATGGAAGCCACCAACCGGGCGCGGGAGGGAGACAGCGGCGACCTGCTGGCGGAGGACGTGCTGGCGAGGCATCTCGCGGCAGTGCGCGATCGCGCGCCGGCCAGCCGCGGCACCACCCATATCAGCGTCATCGACGCCCATGGCAACGCGGCCGCGGTGACCATCTCCAACGGAGAGGGCAATGGCCTGATGGTGGACGGGCACGGTTTCATGCTCAACAACATGCTCGGCGAGGAGGACCTGAACCCGCAGGGGTTCTTCAACTGGACGCCGGGCCGGCGGCTCTCCAGCATGATGTCGCCGACGCTGCTGCGCGCGGCGGACGGCACGCTCACGGCGCTGGGCTCGGGCGGCTCCAACCGCATCCGCAGCGCGCTGCTGCAGGCGATCTCCCACCTCGCCGACCGGGGGCTGTGCCTGCGCGACGCCATCGGCATGGCCCGGCTGCATGTGGAGCGCGACGGCGTGCTGAGCTACGAAGCCGGCGGTTTCGCCGCGGACTGGGGCGAGGACGACCTTGGCCGGATGCTGGAGGCTTTCCCCGACGCCAGGGGGTGGCCCGAGCCCAACATGTTCTTCGGCGGCGTCCACGCGGTACAGCGCGCACCGGACGGCGGCAGGCTCGAAGGCGAGGCCGATGCGCGGCGGCGCGGGGCCGTGGCCTACGGTTGAGTCCGGGTGCCCGCGCATAGCTTCAGGCGGGTTCGTGCTCCACGCAGATGCGGGCGGAATCGCTGTCCTTCAGCGGGACGTGGAGCAGGCCGCAGCGATGGGCGCCATCCGGATTGCCCGGCGCATGATCGCGAATGAAGAAGCGGCAACTGCTGCAGATGCCGAAAGTGCGCAGCCCGTTGCGGCGCAGACGATCTATGAGCAGGGCGCGAAGGCCGCACTCCAGCGCCTCCAGCCCCGCGGCGGTCATCGACGCGGCGGCGGGACCGACGCGGCGGCGGGGATCGCGGCGCAGCATCGCGTGCCCGGCTCCGGTCAGGTGCAGGATCACCGAACGCCCCTCGCCCGGCCTCGGCGCCTTCCCGATCAGACCCTTGCGTTCCAGCGCCTGCACCGTCTGGGACACGGTGCCCTTGGTGGCACCCAGATAGGCAGCGATGGCCGCGGGGGAATTGGAGAAGCGGTTGCACCGAGCCAGATAGCGCAAGGCCTCCCACTGGGCCGGATTCAACCCGGCGTCAAACTCCTCAGCGCGCAGCAGCCGTGCGAGCCGCTCGATCAAGGCAGGAATTTCGCGGGTCTCCGCCGTACCGGCGGGTGAGTCGGTCATCTAACTAGTATCGACTCAAAAATATTTATTGCAAGCCGCCAATGATTGATGATAATAGTATCGACTCGATACTTATTGGAGACGACCATGCGCTTTTCGACGCCTGCGGCGCTCGCCGCAGCTTTTGTCCTTGCCACCCCCATCGTCCACGCAGCCGATGCCATCCCCTATCCGGAGGGCTACCGTGACTGGACCCATGTGAAATCCATGGTCATCCTTCCCGGTCACCCGCTCGCCGACCCCTTCCAGGGCATCCACCACATCTACGCGAACGAATCTGCCCTGCAGGGATACAAGACCGGGACGTGGCCGGACGGGGCAACCATGGTGTTCGACCTTCTCGCCTACACGGAGGACGGCGGCACGTTGCAGGAAGGCAACCGAAAGCTTGCCGGCGTGATGTTGCGGGACAGCACCCGTTTCAAGGAGACCGGTGGCTGGGGATATGAAGGCTTCGCCGGCGACAGCCGCGACAAGAGGCTCGTCACCGACATGATGGCGCAATGCCATGGCTGCCACGCGGGCACGGAGAAAACAGGCTTCGTGTTCTCCGCCTACCGCAAGTAGCCACCGTGGAGAAGACGACCCATCTCACCTGGCAGGTCAGCCGCTGGTTCAACGCCGGCAAGGCGCCATCACCGCAACAGCTTCGCGGCAAGGTGGTGGTCGTCCACGCCTTCCAGATGCTGTGCCCGGGATGCGTGCTTCACGGTACACCCCAGGCTAGGCGCATCCACAAGACCTTCTCCGGACAGGACGTGGCGGTGATCGGGCTGCACACGGTGTTTGAGAATCACGAGGTGATGACGCCCGAGGCCCTGGCGGTCTTCATCTCCGAGTTCAGCTTGGACTTTCCCATCGCGGTGGATGCGCCCGCTCCCGGGCAATGCATTCCGAAGACCATGACCATCTACGGCTTGCACGGCACTCCGAGCCTGTTGCTGTTCGATTGCGAGGGACGCCTTGCATGGCATCACTTCGGCCAGGTGGAGGACATGGTGGTGGGGGCGCAGATCGGTGACCTGCTTGGAGGAAAGGTCGGCTGAGGAGGGTCTAGCTACAACTCGAGGCTGAAAGATTTCTCCTTAGCGGCCCGGCGCGGGCTGGAGTATGCTCCGCCACGTACCCCGCCCAAGGCCAGGGCGCGGGCACGAAGCAAGGACTGGCCCGGGGCGGTCGCCTCCACATGTTCCTCTTGCAGAGCACCGGTTTCGCCACCTTGGCGCAGATGCCAGCCGCCTTCGGCATGGTGGGCGCCGACGTTGCACTCTGTCTGTTCCATGCTCCGTTCACCGGGAAGATGTCACGCATTGTCTCCAACGCGATCATGCCGTGCGTGGCGGCGATGCTCTTGACACCGACGCCGAGGCACGGATGAAGGCGCTGGCGGTCAGGCATGTAGGCTTCGAGCATCTGGGCAGCTTCACGCCCGTTCTCGCTGCGCGCGGCTACGAGGTGCGCTACAGGGACGCCGGCGTCGACCCGCTCACGGGCGACCGGGAAGCGCCGGACCTGCTGATCGTGCTCGGCGGCCCCATCGGCGCCTATGAGGAGGCGCTGTATCCGTTTCTCGGCGACGAATTGCGGCTGATCGAGCGGCAGCTCAAGGCGGGCAAGCCGGTGCTCGGCATCTGCCTGGGCGCGCAGCTTATCGCGCGGGCGCTGGGCGCGCGGGTGTATCCGAACACGCGGAAGGAAATCGGCTGGGGAGCGCTGACGCCAACGCCGGAGGGCCTCTCCTCCCCGCTCGCGCCGCTGGCGCGCTGCGGCTGGCAGGTGCTGCACTGGCACGGCGACACCTTCGACCTGCCGGAGGGCGCGGTGCGCCTGTGCTCGACGCCGGCGACGCCGAACCAGGCCTTCGCGCTCGGCCCGAAGGTGCTCGGGCTGCAGTTCCACATGGAGTTCCGCGCCGACGAGCTGGAGCGCTGGATGATCGGACACGCGGTCGAGATCGCCGCGGCAGGGGTCGATCACTCCAAGCTGCGCGCCAGCACCATGAAGCACGGACCCGGGCTGGAGCGCGCGGGGCCGGAGTGCCTGGTCAACTGGCTCGACGCCATGACGGCGCGGGGACGCGCCAGGCTGCGGGTGGTGCGCTAGCGCATCATCCGGCCAGGTGGAATCGCCTGGCCGGCAAGATAATGCACCAGATCAATAGCCCGGGAGCACAAGCACCTGCGGCCTGTCGGGCATGGTCTTCTGGGAAATCACGATCGAGGCGGTGTCGTTGCGCCTGACCGCGTAGCTGGCGCCCAGCGCGGTCAGGAACCGCTCCAGCGTGGACGGCCCGAAATAGTGCATGGGCAGCACGAGCCGGGCCTGCAGATCCTTCAGCACCTTCATCATGCCGTCGGTGTCGAGGGTGTAGGAGCCGTCCACCGGCGCCATGACGATGTCGAGCTGGCCGATATGGGCGAGCTGCTGATCGGTGAGTTCGTGATGCAGGTGGCCGAGATGGCCGATGCACAGGCCGGCCGTCTCGAAGATGAAGATGGAATTGCCGAATTCCTCGGTGCCGCCCGACCAGCGGCGGATGTTGGTCGACACGTTGCGGATGAAGACGTCGCTGACGGTCAGGTTGTGAACGGCGGGCCCTCCCTCGGGGTTCCAGCCGCGCAGGACGTGCTCGATCTTGGGGTCGGGATAGTCCGTATAGTGGGTCTCATGCGCGTGGTTCATGGTGACCACTTCGGGCACCGGTCCCTGGCCATGCCAGCCGGCATAGTCGGTGGCGATGCGCACGCCGCCGGGAGACTCGATCAGGAAGGTGGCGTGGCCCACGAAAGTGATGCGCACCTCGTCGTTCTGCAGGGAGGCGGTGCGCGCCCGGGGCCGGAAGCCCGAAACAGTATCCGGGCCGCGGTAGGCGACACGCATAACGGGGCCGAGATTTTCCGCGACCGCGAGGCAGCGGCTGACGGCGGGCGCGGCGCCGGCGGCCCCCGGCAGCAGGATGGCGGCGGCGAGAACGAGCGGGAGCAGGAGGCGGACGGCGGTCACGATGGTCTCCTTGTCATGGACCGTGGCTCCTTGCGGCCAGCGGCCAAGGTCAGAAATACCCGACCATGCGGCCGAGAACGATGGCCCCGGACCACAGGGCGATGGAGGCGAGGCCCGCCATGCGCGGCCACGGGCCCTCGCCGCCCGCCTTCCACCCGGGGGCGAGGCGCAGCAGGACGGCATTGGCGAGCGCCAGCAGCACCAGCGCGATCTTGGCGAGGAACCAGCCGGAAGCGGCGTATTGCGTCGCCTTGGCGGCGAAGAGGAGAAAGCCGCTGGCGGCCGCCAGCAACAGGCCGGCGATGGCGACGGGGACGAGTACGCGCCTGAGAGGAGCCAGCGCCAGAGCCGGCCAGAATCCCGCCAGCCTCAGATCGAGCGGCACGATCGAGCCGAACAGCAGCGCGAGGCCGAGAATGTGGGCCGCATTGACCAGGGGATAGGTCCAGGTGGAGCCGCGCAGGGCGACCACCGCCGGCCACTGCTCGAGGGCTGTGAGCATGGCCTGGAGCAATCACCGTCCTCCCCTCTTGCGCCAGCCGTCAGGAACGGCGGTCGGGATAGAGGTTGTAGGTCTTGCCCGCGATGGTCACCAGCTCGGCCTTCACGAGCTTCTGAGCGGGATCCTTGGCGCGGCGGCCGGAAATGGTCACCTCGGTGCCCACCGCCAGCAGCGCGTCGTCGAGGCCCGCGCTCTTGTGGCGCCAGGGCTGGCCGACTTCCACGGTCCAGAGTTCGCCTTCGGACTCGACGGTGAGCTCCCCATGGGGATTGCCGAGCCTGGCTGTCCTGATGACGCCGGAGATCTCGAACACCTGGTCGTCGGCCCAGGCCCAGCCATGATGCGCGAGCGCGAGGCGGGAGCCGGAGACGGCCATCGCACCCGCCAATGCGGCGGCAACGAGCGTCATCGGACCCAGCAGTTTCAGAAATATTCGGCGTCTCACCGGCCTCTCCTCGGATTGGAACTCCGGACTGCCCCTATTCAATAACAAAAGCGCGCAAGGGCAATGACCCGGCCGTTCACGAGCGCGTGTACGGGGCGGGACGGGGAACCCGCGCAACGCGGGGACAGTTTGGGAAGAGCAAACGAAAGGAGGCGAGAATGTCGCGAATCCTGAAACTCGCGGCGGCCCTTGCCGCCGCAAGCGCCCTTGGCGCGGGCGCGGCCGCCGCCGACGTGGTGACCTACCAGACCTACACGACCACGACCGCGCCCCAGGTGGTGTATACCGCGCCGCAGGCGGTCGTTACGGCCGCGCCCCGTGTCGTGGTGACGCCCGCGCCGGCGGAGACCGTGGTGACGAGGCCGATCACCCAGGTGGCGAATGAACCGGCGACCATCGTAACGACACCAGCGCCGCAGGTTGTGGCCCAGCCGCAAACCATCGTCACGGAGCAGCGTCCGGCCACGGTGGTCACGAGGCAGTATGTGGTGCCGCAGCAGAACTATGTGGTGGTGCGTCCCGCCGATTGCGGCCTCTACCACTACTGGAACGGCGCGGCTTGCGTCGATGCACGGGTGAACCCGCCCACCCTGATCGTCAACGAGTGACGTAGGCAGATCGAGCGACATGGGCAGATGAAGCACGCCCGGGCAAGCCCGCTATCGGCTGTCCGGGCGTGTCATTCGCGTGTCCGGGGCAGGGTCAGAGCGTGTGGACGGCCAGGGAGACCAGCATGACACCGCCCACCAGCAGCTTGCCGGCGGTGCCGAGCAGGCGGCCGATGAGCGCGCCCCAGCCGACATTGACGCTGAGGTCGGGACGGCCGTGCTTCCACATTTCCCCGAGCCAGGCTCCCGCGAAGGCGCCGAGCGCGCCGCCGATGAGCGCGCCGAGGATGGGGCCCGCCACCGGAATCGGCAGGCCGCCGACGGCGCCCATGATGCTGCCCGCGATGGTGCCGGCGATGGCGAGGAACATGGCGCGCTTGCTGGCGCCCTGTTTGGCGGCGCCGAAGGCTCCCGCGACGGTCTCCAGTATCTCGCCGCCGGCGGCGAGCAGGAACAACAGCCCCACCGTGTTCCAGGTGAGGCCGGCCCCGTCCGCCATGGAGGGGCTCTGGGGCGTCACCCAGGCGGCGAACATGGCCGCCAGCCCGACGATGATCCAGTTGCCGGGCATGGCGAAGAAATTGAGCATCCAGGCGACGAAAGCTCCGAAGAGCAGGAACGCGGCCCAGGCGTAGTAGGCGATTTCGATCTCGGACATGGGGCATAAGTAGGTTGCGGGACGCCGGGTGCAAGTGTCCCTACAAGTGACAGCGAAGCCTTTCGGCCGCGAGGATCGCCGCCCAGGCGCAGAGGGGACCCGCGATCAGCAGGCCGACGGAGGCATATTCCGGCGTAATGCGTCCAAGCGCCAGGCCGCACAGGGCGGCGGCGATGGAGCCCAGGATCACGTTCCACAGCAGGTTGCGCGTGGCCGACGGCCGGTAGACGGCGGCGAACCAGGCCACCGCGTTGCCTATGCACATGCTCAGGATGATGCTCACATAGTCCAAGGCAGGAATTCCCGGTCAGCGGCTTACCCAAGGCAAGTTGTGCGCCCGGGCGCGATCCGGCATTATGCGGGCCGCGCGCGGGAGCGGGCGCATGCTATCAGGAAAAGCGGGGGCGCAGGGGTAACGGACTTCAGGTCCGCGAGCCGTATCATGCTGCCCCGGGGGCGGCCAGAAAGGAAGCCAATGTCTCATGCGTTGCGCGGCGGTCTCTCCCGCCTGGAGACCACCACCAAGATCACCCTCGCCGTGCTGGCGCTGGCCAGCGGCGTCTATACCTATCTGGGCGTGCGAGGGCTGCTGTCGGGCTCGTCGAGCCTCGTCTTCTTCGGCGCCATCATCTATTCGGCCGCGGTCTCGGTGGGCATCTACGCCTTCTGGTCGTACATGATCCGCTTCCTGCCCCATATCCGCCACGCGGACGCGCGGCGGATGCTCTACGGGGCCATGGTGCTCGGGTCGGGCATGATCATCGCCATGTCGTCCTGGCTGAACGCGGCGGCGCTGGCGGGATCGGCGGCGCTGGCCCAGCACATGGCGGTCTACACGGAGAAATCGCAGCAGGCCCTGGACGAGGCGCATAACACCGCCCTCGCCGCGCAGGGGCTGCTGCCCGACATCCAGCTCGCCTCGCAGCGCTTCGCGCGCCTGGCGGCGCAGGAGAAGGAGTCGGGCTCGCTCACCGGCACCTCGGGAAGCGGCACCGTGGTGCAACTGCTGACCCAGATGTCGGGGCAGCTTTCGGGACTCGCGGAGGAGGTGCGCCAGTCACGCACGCAGGTGCGCTCGCTGTTCGAGCAGGGCGGCCAGCATCTCTCCAGGATGCGGCAGATCGTTTCCTCCACCGGCCCCATCGAGCCCAGGCGCAACGCCTTCGCGGAGGAAGCGGTCGCGCTCACCGGCGTGATCGCGGGCCTGAAGCAGACTTCCATCGCGCCGGCGGTGAAGCGCGCGGCGGAAGATCTGAGCCGCTCCTTCATCGCGCCGGTCGCCGACGGCAGCACGGCCTCGCTCGCCGCGCGGCAGACGGAGGTGGTCGGCAACGTGGAGAAGGCGATCCGGGAGCAGTCGAAGGCGCTGTCGGCGGCGGCGGACGACATCCTCAATCGGCCCGAGGCGGTGCCGGCGCGCTTCACGCCGCTGTCCACGCCGGAAGCGGTGCTGCTCTACGCCACCGACTTCCTGCCGAGCTGGGCGGGCGCCATTTCCATCGACCTGCTGCCGGCGGTGTTCATTCTCGTGCTGTGCATCGTGCAGGCGGTGATCCGGCGCGAGGAAGGCGACGACCATGACGAGCATGAGGTGACGGCGGCGGAGATGCGCCGCGCCATGCGGATCTACCAGCGGCTCGGCGACGACAAGGAGGAGGCCGCGCCGCGCGAGCGCGATGGCCGCGAGGAGCGCGGGGACGTTGCGGGCCCGCAGCGCATCGAGGCCCTGCCGTCGGCCCGCACGCGGCGGTAGCGCGCCATGTTCGCCAACGAGGACAAGCCCGGCAAGCTGGAAGGCATGGTCGAGGCCGTGCCCGAGGGCGCGGTGTTGCGCGGGCTGTTCGCCGGCCTGCTGACCATGACGGTCATCCTCGTCGGGCTGGATTTCAGCGAGCTGATGCAGCGCGACGACGGATTGAGCGTGCTGGAGCAGCGCACCGAGCCCATGGAGATGGAGCGGCCGAAGAAGGACGACAATCTGCGTCCCTACCTGCCGCTCACCATGCCGGTCGCGCCGGGAGGCGGCGGGCGGCCCGCCATGCCGGGATACAAATCCCCGCCCCCGCCCAGGCTGCTGCGGGAAGAGATGACGTTCCGGCTCGACGCGGACGGCAAGGCGAGCGCCGTGGGAATGATCAAGCCGGGCACGGCCAAGGCCTTCGAGCGCTTCCTGGAGCAGAACCGGGACAAGGTGAAGGAGATCGTGCTGCATTCGCCGGGCGGCTCGGTGCCCGACGCGATGGACATGGCGCGGATCATCCGCAAGGCGAAAATGACCACCGCCGTTCCCGGCAACGGCTATTGCGCGTCTTCCTGTCCGCTGGTGTTCGCGGGCGGCGAGAAGCGGATCGCAGGCGACAAGGCGTGGATCGGCGTCCACCGTGTATTCACGCTGGAGTCCACCGTCGGAACGCTGCAGGAGGGCATGGCGGCGGCGCAGGATATCTCGGCGAAGTGCCAGCAGTTCCTGATCGACATGGACGTGGATCCGAAAGTCTGGATCCACGCCATGACGACTCCGAAGGAACGCCTGTACGTTTTCACTCCGGAAGAACTGACCAGACTCAAGCTCGCCACCAGGGTGGGGTCGGCCTGAGCCAGCCAGGGCCCTGCTTCGGGATCAGTCGCGCTTGACGATCTCGCCGGTGACCGGATGAAGCTTGAACTCGACCTTGGCGCCATTGCGGTCCCTGCCCTCGACCTCATAGCAGCCGTCGTCCATCTCGACCTCGCGCACCGTGTAGCCCATGGCCTCGACCTTGGCCGACACGGCCTGAACCGAAAGCTTCGGCGCCCCCGGCTCCGCGCGGCAGCGCACGTCGTCCGTGGCGTGGGCCGGAACGGCGGTGGCGGCGAACAGGGCGACGGCGGACACGGCGATGAATTTGTTCATGGGGGAAGTCTCCTTTGTATAACGTCACCCGCTCGGTGACCTTTCCTTGACGTCACCGGTGCGGCGACGACTGCACCATAGGGGAGAGCCGGTGACGGCCGCCTGTCAGCCGCTGTCAGCGAATTGTCATCCGGGACACGTCATTCTGGGTTCATGAAAACGCTCACCAGAAGCGTCCTGCTCTGCCTGATCGTCGCCTTCGCTATCGGCATGGGCCTGGCGGCCGGCCGGGTGCTCGCCGACGACGGCAAGGGCCGCAAGGGCCGCGATCACGACGACGCCTACCGGGCGCTGCAGGGAGGCAAGATCCTCGGGCTGCCCGAAGTGCTGGCCATCGTGCGCAGGCGCACTTCAGGCGAGGTGCTCGAGACGGAGTTCGACTACGAGGACGGCGTGCCGGTCTACGAATTCAAATATGTGGACAAGAGCGGACGCGTGCGGGAGCTTGAGATCGACGCCCGGACGGGCGCCGTGATCAAGGACGAGCTGGACGACTGATGCGCCTGCTGCTGGTGGAAGACGATCCTCGCATCGCCCGGGACGTGATCGACACGCTCGCCAGCGCCGGTTTCGTGACCGAACACGAGAGCGACGGCGAGGAAGCCTGGTTCAAGGGCGATACCGAGGACTATGCCGCGGTGATCCTCGATCTCGGCCTGCCGGGCATGGACGGGCTGTCGATCCTGAAGAAGTGGCGCGCCGCGGGCCGCGTCTTTCCCATCCTGGTGCTGTCGGCGCGGGGCTCGTGGAGCGAGCGGGTGGAAGGCATCGACGCGGGCGCCGACGACTACCTGCCCAAACCCTTCCAGATGGACGAGTTGCTGGCGCGGCTGCGCGCGGTGATCCGCCGGTCCGCGGGACACGCGGCGCCATCCATAACCATAGCCGACGTGGCGCTCGACCCCCGGCAGATGCGCGTGACGGTGGGCGGGGTGCCGAAATCGCTGTCGCCGCAGGAATACCGGCTGCTCGCCTACCTGATGACCCATGCGGGCCGCGTGGTGACGCAGCAGGAACTCGCCGAGCATCTGCATGGTGCGCGCGAGGACCGCGACTCCAACGCGGTCGAGGTGCTGGTCGGCCGGGTGCGGCGCAAGCTCGGCCGCGACCTGATCGAGACCCGGCGCGGCTTCGGCTACATCGTCGCCGCGGACGCGGCCGAATGATCCGCTCCTTGCGCGTGCGGCTGCTGCTGGCGGCGACCGCCGCCGTGACGCTGGCGCTGGCGGTGGCGGGCACCGGTCTCGTCATCCTGTTCGAGCGCCATGTGGAACGGCGCATCGGCGAGGAGCTCGACACCTATCTGAGGCAGATGGCGGCCGGCATCGTCATCGCGCCGGACGGCACGCTGTCGCTGCCGGGCGGGCTGGCCGACCCGCGCTTCGAGCAGCCCTATAGCGGGCTCTACTGGCAGGCGGAGGAAGACGGCACGTCCAACGTGCTGCGATCCCGCTCGCTGTGGGACACGCGGCTCGATCTGCCGGCGGACACACCGCCACTGGGCAGCGTCGACGTGCACGATATTCCCGGCCCGAGCGGGACCACGCTGCATACGCACGAACGCCGCCTCGCCTTTCCCGCCGCAAGCGGCGAGAAGGTGCTGCGGCTGGCCGCGGCGATCGACCGCGCCGACATCGCCAAGCTGACCTCCGACTTCGCGGGCGACGTGGCCATCGCGCTCGTCCTGCTTGGCGCGGTGCTGGTGCTGGCGGCCTGGATGCAGGTCAACATCGGCCTCAAGCCTCTCGCCGCGGTGAGGCGCGGGGTCGCCGCGGTGCGCGCGGGCGAGGCGTCGCGCCTGGGCACGGACGTTCCGGCCGAGATCGCGCCGCTGGCGGAGGAAGTGAACGCGCTGCTGGAGGCGCAGGAAAAGACCATCCGGCGGGCGCGGGACAGGGCCGCCGACCTGGCGCATGGCTTCAAGACGCCGCTGACGGCGCTGATCGGCGACGCCCGGCGCGTGCGCGAGGGCGGCGACGCGAAGACCGCCGGGCAGATCGAGGCGACGGTGCGGCAGATGCACGGCCATATCGACCGCGAGCTGGCAAGATCGCGCGTCCGCAACCTGCGCGGGGCTCCGCCCGCCAGGGTGGCGCCCATCGTGGCGGGGCTGGCCGCCACCCTCGCCCGCACGCCGCGCGGGGAGGAAATCGCCATCGCCGCGGAGGTGGGCGAGGACGTCAAGGTCCGCGCCGCGCCCGACGACCTGAACGACATCCTCGGCAACCTGCTGGACAATGCCGTGCGCCATGCCGGCGCCCGGGTACGGCTGCGCGCGCGCGCCGAAGGGGAAAGGATCGCCTTCGAGGTGGAGGACGACGGACCCGGAATTCCGGACAGGCTGCGCGAGGCGATGACGGCACGCGGGCGGCGGATGGACAGTTCGCCGGCGGGCGCGGGCCTCGGCCTCGCCATCGTCAGCGAGGTGCTGGAGCAGTATGGCGAGACGCTGTCCCTCGGCCGTTCCCGGCTCGGCGGCCTGAAGGCCTCTTTCCGGCTTCCCGGCTGAGGCTTCCCGCCTGTTTGCCCTCACGGGGGAGAAGCCCCACATATCGAGGGCATAAGCAAAGGACGGAGCGGGCATGACGGGGAGCTTTCTCATACAGGCGGCCGTATTCCTGGCGGCTGCGGTCATCGCCGCGCCCATCGCCAAGAAGCTGAACATCAGTTCGGTGATCGGCTACCTGGCCGCGGGCATGCTGATCGGGCCGTATGGCCTCGGCTTCGTCTATACGGTCTGGCAGGTGGAAAGCATCCTGCACTTCGCCGAGTATGGCGTGGCGCTGCTGCTGTTCCTGATCGGACTGGAGCTGAAGCCGCAGCGCCTGTGGATCATGCGCGGCTCGATCTTCGGCCTGGGCGCGTCCCAGGTCGGGCTGACGGCGGCGCTGCTGCTGCCCTGCGTGGCGCTGCTGCTCGGGGCCGAATGGCCCACCGCGCTGTTCGTCGCTCTGGCGCTGTCGCTGTCCTCCACCGCCTTCGTGCTGCAGGTGCTGGAGGAGAAGGGCGAACTCACGGCCAGGCACGGACGTTCCGCCTTCTCGGTGCTGCTGTTCCAGGACCTGGCCGCCATCCCGCTGATCGCGATGGTGCCCCTGCTCGGCACGGGCAGCGGCGGCGAAGGGCCTTCCCTGCTCGCTTTCGCGAAGGCGCTCGGCGCCATCGCGCTGGTGGTGATCGCCGGACGCTACGTGCTCTCCACCCTCTACAGGCTGGTGGCTTCCACCGGCGTGCGCGAGGCGATGACCGCGAGCGCCCTGCTCACCGTGGTGGGGGTGGCGCTGCTGATGGAAGCCGCGGGGCTCTCCGCCGCGCTGGGCGCATTCCTGGCGGGCGCGCTGCTCGCCGACTCCCCCTACCGCCACCAGATCGAGGCGGACATCGAGCCCTTCGAGGGCCTGCTGCTGGGGCTTTTCTTCACCGCAGTGGGCATGGCGCTCAACCTGCACCTGCTGACCGAGCAGACGGGCACCATCCTGCTGGCCGTAGCCGGGCTCGTGGCGGTGAAGGCGCTGGCGCTCTACCCGCTCGGGCGCAGGCACGGCCTCGACGCGCGCGCCGCGCGCCGGCTGGCGCTGGCGCTGGCCCAGGGCGGCGAGTTCGCCTTCGTGCTGTTCTCCGCCGCCGTGGGCGCCAACGTGATCGGTCGCGAGCTGTCGGAGCTGCTCAGCGTCGTGGTGACGCTCTCCATGCTGGCGACGCCGGTGCTCCTGCTCGTGGACGACCTGCTGTCGCCGAAGGCCAGGGGCGGCGCGAGGCCCTATGACAGCATGCCGGAGGACCCGGGCCACGTGGTCATCGCCGGCTTCGGCCGCTTCGGCCAGATCGTGGCGCGTATCCTGCGCGCCCGCGGCATTCCCTTCACCGCGCTCGACGATTCCGCCGAACAGGTGGATTTCGTGGCGCGCTTCGGCGCCAAGGCCTATTACGGCGACGCCAGCAAGCTGCGCATCCTGCGGGCGGCGCAGACGGGAAAGGCACGGGCCTTCGTGCTGGCCATCGACGACGTGGAAAGCTCTCTCAGGACGGCGGAGGTGGTGCGGCGGAATTTCCCCGACGTCGCCGTCTATGCCCGGGCGCGCAACCGCAACCATGTGCACCGGCTGACCGCCCTGGGGGTGGAGATCATCCGCCGAGAGACGTTCCTCGCCGCGGTGGACCTGTCGCGGGAAGTGCTGCGCGGGCTCGGCTATCCCGAGGCGGAGGTGACCAGCACCGTGGAGCGCTTCCGGGAGCTGGACGACCGCCGCCTGAGGGAGGATTTCGAGCACTACACCGACGAGACGAAGCTGCGGCAGGAGGCGCACCGCTACACCGAGGAGCTGGAGGAGATGTTCACCAAGGACGCGGCGGAACTGGACGAGCCGAAGAAGGACCCGCCACGTCCCGCCGGAAGCGCCGTTTCCGCAACCGCGCGGAAATCTTAACCACTCAATGTTCTCCTGAACGGTGTCGCGGGCTATAGTCGCGCCGGATGCGATTCCGGGGCGCGCGCATCCGCAAGACATGACATGCCGTTAACGTCCAAAGGGGGACCGGACGCATGCAGCGATTTTTCGCGCTTTTTCTCCTGTTCGCCGCCACCGTCGCGCCCACGCCGTCGAAGGCGGACGTGCTGGCGCATATCGTGCTCTCAGAGCAGCGCCTGCACCTGTATGTGGACGGCGAGAAAAAGGACGTATGGAAAATCTCGGGCGGCCTGCACAAGGGCTGGACCCGCACGGGCACCTTCCGCCCCTATTTCCTCAGCCGCAATCACCGTTCGCGGCTGTTCGGCGGTGCGCCCATGCCCTTCGCGGTATTCTATGACAGCCACTGGGCCGTGCACGGCACCACGGCGGTAAACCGCCTCGGCCGTCCCGCCTCGCACGGCTGCGTGCGGCTGCATCCGAAAAACGCGGCGGCCTTCTTCAGCCTGGTGCAGAAGTGGGGCAAGGACAACACGGTGATCTGGATCACCGAGAAGCCGTTGCCCGGCGAACCGTCGGAACTCAGGATCTCGCAGCGCTAGCCCGGGCGCCGCTCGATCTTTCCGTCCATTACCCGGACGTGAAAACGATCACCGCGGCCAATATGGCGGTGGCGATGGCCGTGACTGGCCATATATGGGCGGGAATCGGATCAAATTCGTCCCGCGGCTCACGCTTCGCGTCCCAGTCTGTCATCTGTCGCCTCCTTCAAGGCAGCTCATGCGCCGCCCTCTGATGAATAACGGCGCGGCAGAGCCTCTGTTCCCCGAGGGAAAAGGGGAACGGCCCCGGTCCGGGAGCGTTGCTACACCGGACCCGCGCACCGAAGGCGCGGCAATGCGACCGGGGAAGCCAGATGGCACGCCAGCCAGCCAGGAAACGGAAATCCCGCTCCCACAAGCCGCCGAAGCAGAAGGACGAGCTTCCCACGCCCGAGAAGGGCATATCCCGGGACGAAGCGGAAGAAATCGAGGAGCACAGCCGGCTGCGCGCCGCGGTGCTCTACGAGATCATCCGCGTGGAGGGCGAAGGCGAACTGGCGCGCAGCGCTCCCGCGCTGGCCTGGTCCGGGCTGGCGGCGGGACTGTCCATCGGGCTCTCCGTCGTTGCCCAGGCCATGCTCGCCACGCACCTGCCCGAGGCCGAATGGAAGCCGATGATCGAGAAGTTCGGCTATTCGGCCGGCTTCATCGTGGTGATCATGGCGCGCCAGCAACTGTTCACGGAGAACACGCTGACGCCGGTGCTGCCGGTCATCGCGCGGATGAAGCTGAAATGGCTCGCCGTGCTGCTGCGGCTGTGGGCCATCGTGCTGTCGGCCAATCTCGCCGGCTGCCTGATCTTCGCGGCGGCCATCGCCTACACCTCCATGCTGCCGCCGGAAATGGAGCAGAATGTCCGCCTGATCGGCGAGCACCTGATGAAGAACACGGCGACGGAGATGTTCGTGAAGGGCATCGCGGCCGGGTGGATCATCGCCGCGCTGGTGTGGACGCTGCCCTCGGCGCAGAACACGGAGTTCTTCCTCATCGGCCTGCTGACCTATCTCATCGCGCTCGGCGAATTCACGCACGTCATCGCGGGATCGGTGGAGGCCTTCTATCTGTGGGTGACGGGCTCCATCGGCGCGGGCAAGGTGTTCCTGCAGTTCCTGCTGCCGACGCTGGCCGGCAACGTGGTCGGCGGCACGGTGCTGTTCGCGGTGCTGAGCTACGCGCAGGTGCGCGAGGAAATCGGCGCCGGAAAATAAGCTATTCCGCCGCCTCGCGGACCAGGCCGTCGAGCATGGCGTTGATGGCCTCGATGGCCTTTCCGGAGGCATCCGGGCCGGCCTCGTGCAGCTCGCGGTAGCCCGCATGCACCGTTCCGGGCGCGGACTTCAGCTCGTAGACGAACACCACATAGGGGCAGTAGCCGATGTTGCGCGGGTCGGCGTTCATCATGCGCCCGGAAAGCGCGGCGGAGCAGAAGCTGAAATACCGCGCGTCCACATAGGGCGAGCCGCCCGCGCCGGTGTCCGGGCCGGTGCGCGCCAGCATGTCGCCGATGAACCCCTTGTGGTCGATGACATAGCCCCGATTGACGATGGCGTCCTCGATGTCGGCGGCAACATCCGCGAAGGCGGCGCCCTTCTTGCTGTAGATCCTGAGGTCGCCATGGCTGCCGCCGGCGAGCGCGGGCGCGGGGGCAAGCAGGACGAGAAGCGGCAGGACCAGTCGCAGAAGCATTCCCTTACTCCTTGAAGCGGGTTCGCGCGCGCGTCCCGCGTCCGAACCTTCGCGTCTCCCGATGCAATCCAGGCTTATCGGCCGATTGCGGCAGAACACCGGCCATTCCCGCCGGTTTCCCGCTGCTGTCGATGGCGGCGGGGGACGATTGATCAATGCGCCGCTTCCCAGTTGCCGGCGGCGGCGGCGTCCACCTTCAGGGGCACCTTGAGCGACACGGCCGGCTCGGGCGACGTCTCCATCACCCGCGTCACCAGCCCGATGGTCCTGTCCACCTCGCCTTCCGGCGCCTCGAAGATCAGTTCGTCATGCACCTGCAGCAGCATGCGCGCCTTCAGCTTCGCCTGTTTCAGCGCCTCCGGCATGCGCACCATGGCGCGGCGGATGATGTCGGCGGCGGAGCCTTGAAGCGGCGCGTTGATGGCGGCGCGCTCCAAGAAGGCGCGGGTGGACGGGTGCTTGGTGTTGATGTCGGGATAATGCGCCTTGCGGCCGAACAGCGTCTTCACATAGCCGTTGGCGCGCGCGAATTCCCTGGTCGCCTCCATGTAGTCGCGGATGCCGGGGAAGCGCTCGAAATAGGTCTTGATGTAGTCGCCCGCCTCCTGGCGCGAGATGCCGAGCTGGTTGGCCAGCCCGAATGCCGAGATGCCGTAGATGATGCCGAAGTTGATGGCCTTGGCGCGGCGGCGCACCTCGGGCGGCATGCCCTTCACCGGCACGCCGAACATCTCGGATGCCGTCATGGCGTGAATATCCAGCCCGTCCGCGAACGCCTGCTTCAACGCGGCGATATCCGCCATGTGCGCCAGCACGCGCAGCTCGATCTGGGAATAGTCGGCGGAGATGAGCCTGTTGCCCCTGTCGGCGATGAAGGCGGTGCGGATGGAGCGGCCTTCCGGCGTGCGCACGGGGATATTCTGCAAATTCGGATCGGTGGAGGCGAGGCGGCCGGTGGAGGTCGCGGCCATGGCGTATGACGTGTGGATGCGGCCGGTCCTGGGGTTGATGTAGCCCGGCAGCGCGTCGGTGTAGGTGCTCCTGAGCTTGGACAACTGGCGCCATTCCAGCATACAGCCGATGAAGGCCCGCGCCTCCTGGCCCAGATCCTCCTGGGCCATGAGGTCGTCGAGCAGGCCGGCGCGGGTCTCCCACTGGCCGGACTTGGTGCGCTTGCCGCCGGGCAGCTTCATGCGGTCGAACAGGATCTCGCCGAGCTGGCGGGGCGAGGCCATGTTGAACTCCATGCCGGCGGTCTTCTGGATATCCGCCTCCAGCGCGCCCATCTTCTGGGCGAAATCGCCGGACAGACGCGCGAGCACCTGGCGGTCCACCAGCACGCCCTCGCGCTCCATCTGCGCCAGCACGGGAGAGAGCGGACGCTCCAGCGTCTCGTACACGGACGTCATGCGCTCCGCGGCGAGGCGGGGCTTCAGCACCATCCACAGGCGCAGGGTCACGTCGGCGTCCTCGGCGGCGTATTCGGCGGCCTTTTCCACCGGCACGAGATCGAAGGTGACGCGCGACTTTCCCGTGCCCGCCACCTCGGAGAAGGAGATGCAGGTGTGGTTGAGATGGCGCTGGGCGAGATCGTCCATGCCGTGCCTGGCGCGGCCGGAGTCGAGCACATAGGACATCAGCATGGTGTCGTCGATGGGGCCGAGCGCGATGCCGTGGCTCGCCATCACCTCCATGTCGTATTTCAGGTTCTGGCCGATCTTGAGCACGCCCGGGTCCTCGAGCAGCGGCTTGAGCAGCGCCAGGGCGTCCTTGAGCGGAACCTGCACGAGTTCGCTGGCGCCTTCCAGATCGAGGCCGTCGCCGGCGCGGTGCTGCAGCGGCACGTAGCAGGCCCTGCCCGGCTCCAGCGCCAGCGACACGCCGACCAGGTTGGCGGCGACGCTGTCCAGGGAGTCCGTCTCGGTGTAGAAGGCGAAGT
>JBFWSL010000010.1:0-30241 GCA_050248375.1 Hyphomicrobiales bacterium
GCGGTGCCCTCTTCCGTGACCGCCGCCCTCTCCAGCGACGCGAACGAGACGCCGGACCCCTCCAGCCCCCATTTCGCGCATACCCGCTTCGAACTGGTCGCCCGCCCAGCCCAGGCGCTGGAGGCCGCCGCCAGGGAGGCGGAGCGCCTCGGCTACCGGCCCCAGGTGCTCGGGGATTCCATCGAGGGCGAAGCGCGCGATGTCGCCCGCGAACATGCGGAACTCGCCATCAAGACATTGTAGAAAAAGGAGAAAACCGCAATTCTCTCCGGCGGCGAGGTGACCGTGACCCTCCGCGGCGAGGGCCGCGGCGGACCCAACCAGGAATATGCCCTCGCGCTCGCCCTGGCGCTGGCCGGCACGCCCGGCATCTGCGCCGTGGCCTGCGACACCGATGGCAGCGACGGCGGCTCCGGGGCCGCCGACGATCCCGCCGGCGCGCTCCTCGACCCCAGCACCTTCGCCAGGGCGAAGGAGCTTCGCCTTGACCCTGCCAAGTTTCTGGAAAACAACGATTCGACCGGGTTTTTCGAGAAACTCGGCGATCTTATAATCTGCGGCCCGACTCATACGAATGTTAACGACTTCCGGGCGATTCTCATCGATCCCTAGGATGAGTCGGGACCAGGGGATGCCAGACTGCAATCGCGTGCGGGATGCACACATGTCCGTGGCAGAGAAAAGGGCACGTCCGTACCGTCTGACGGCATATGCGGGGCGCATTGCGCCGGCGCTGGCCGCAGGCATGCTTTCGCTGTTGCTGGGCACCGTCGCCGCCAGCGCCGAGGCCCGGGCCGACCTCAAGGTTTGCAACAAGACCTCGAGCCGCGTCGTCGTCGCCATCGGCTACAAGGACGCCAAGGGCTGGGCCACCGAAGGCTGGTGGCACGTTCCCCCTGACGCATGCTGGTCATTGATCGAGGGCAAGCTCACCTCGCGCTACTATTACATCCATGCCGCCGACGTGGACCGGCCGGGTGTGTGGGACCGCAACGAGACGCCGCCGGCCAGCAACTACGAATTCTTCATGTGCACGAAGGACAAGGCTTTCGAGATTCGCGGGGTGGAGGATTGCGAGAAGAGGAGCTTGAACCGGACCCGCTTCTTCGAGATCGACACGGGCGAGGAGACATCCTGGGTCGTGCAACTGCGCGACAAGTCCGAACGGAGTACCGAACAGCAATGAGACGCGACAGACGCGTGAAGATTGTCGCCACGCTGGGTCCCTCCTCTTCTTCCGTTGAAACCATCGGCAAGCTGTTCCACGCGGGAGCCGACGTCTTCCGCATCAACATGAGCCATGCCTCCACCGCGCTGCTGCGCGAGCTGCATGGCTATATCCGCAAGATCGAGGCGGATACCGGCCGCCCCATCGGCATCCTGGCCGACCTGCAGGGCCCGAAGCTGCGCATCGGCGCGGTGGCGGGAGATTCCGCCATGCTGACCCCGGGCGCGGTGCTTGTCTTCGACCGGGATGAGCGGACAGGAGACGCCGGGCGTGTCTTCCTGCCTCATCCGGAGATTTTCCAGTCGGTGGAGCCCGGCCACACGCTGCTGCTCGACGACGGCAAGCTGCGCCTGCGCGTGATCGAGGCCTCGCGCGAACGCGTCGCCGCCGAGGTGCTGGTCGCCGGCCCCCTGAAGAGCCGCAAGGGCATCAGCCTCCCCGACACCACGCTTCCCTTCGGCGCCATGACCGACAAGGACCGCACCGATCTCGAATACGCCCTCAACCTCGGCGTGGACTGGATCGGCCTGTCCTTCGTCCAGCGCGGAGAGGACGTGGCCGAGGCCCGCAAGATGGCCCGCGGCCGCGCCGCCGTGATGACCAAGGTGGAGAAGCCCTCCGCCGTCGCCAATCTCGACCAGGTGCTGGAGTTCTCGGACGGCCTGATGGTCGCCCGCGGCGATCTTGGCGTGGAGATGCCGCTGGAAAAGGTTCCCGGCCTGCAGAAGCAGATGACCCGCGCCTGCCGCCGCGCCGGCAAGCCGGTGATCATCGCCACCCAGATGCTGGAGACCATGATCACCGCCCCGGTGCCCACCCGCGCCGAGGTGTCGGACGTGGCCACCGCGGTCTTCGAGGGCGCGGACGCTGTCATGCTGTCGGCGGAATCCGCCGCCGGCGCCTATCCGGTCGAGGCCGTGACCACCATGAACCGGATCGCCATCGAGGTGGAGCAGGATCCCAACTACGACGCCATCATCCACGCCCAGCGCATCGACCCCGAAGCCACCGGCGCCGACGCCATCTCCGCAGCCGCCCGCAACGTCGCCGATACCCTGAAGGCGGCCGCGATCGTCTGCTACACTGGCTCCGGCTCCACCGGCCTGCGGGCGGCGCGCGAGCGTCCGCGCCAGTCGGTGATCGCGCTCACCCCCATCGCCGCCACCGCGCGCAAGCTCGCAATGGCCTGGGGCCTGCATTGCGTGCTCACCAGCGACGCGGAGAACCTGGACGAGATGGTCGACAAGGCCTGCCGCATTGCCTACCAGGAGGGCTTCGCCAAGCCCGGCCAGCGCATCATCATCACCGCCGGCGTGCCGCTGGGCACGCCCGGCGCCACCAACATGATGCGCGTCGCCTATGTGGGCGACGGCGACAACCGCGGCGACTGACCGGGCCCTGACACAGTCTCGGAACCCCGTGCGGTTCCGAACCCGGAGCAAGCGAAACCCCGGGCGAGACCCGGGGTCCATAGGCCACATATCGCAGAGAATCTGGACCCCGGCCCGAGGCCGGGGTTTCGAGGTCTTGTCGGCGTCCATACGCAGCGAAACCCCGGGCCCATGGGTCTTGCCCTCGGCAAGCCCGAAGACAGGCTTGATCCGGGGTTCATGAATGCGGGCTTGCGCGGCGGCGGCGTCAGATGCCCTGGCCTTCGACCTCACGGACCAGTTCGAGCACCGATTGTTTGGCGTCATCGAGCCAGGGATGCACCTCGAGCGCCTTGCGGAACGCCTTCAGCGCTCGCTCCTTCTCTCCCAGCTCCTGCATGATCAGCCCGAGCCCGTTGATGGCCTTGAAGTGGCGAGGCTCGATCGCCAGCACATGGCGGAGGTCTTCCAGCGAGCTTCCGTAGTCACGCTGCAGGAAGTGGACGGTCGCCCGCTGGCTCCACCCTTCCGCGTAGTTCGGAGCGATGGAGACCACCGAGTCCAGGATCTTCATCGCCGTGTCGTATTCCTCGGAGTTGACCAGGTCGATGCACCGGCTCATCAGCAGGTCCACCGTGTCGCTGCCCGACTGCATCCACAGCTTTTCGATGGCCTCGGCCACCATCTCGGCGGTCTCGGCGCTGTCTGATGTCTTCAACTCCTGGAACAGCTCGCCGAGCAGCCGGTCCCGGTCGATGGGACTCTCTTCGGGGCTTTCGGGGGGTGTACTGGAATCCTGCGGCTCGCTCTTCATGGCTGGCGGAGCCACGACGCTTTGGGCATGGGCAAGCGGCCCATGCAACAGGAGGACCGCCCAGGCGGCTATCAGGAACCCGCTAATCCGATGACCCCTCATGACGCCCACAATACGGCCAGCGAGCCGGGGCGGTCAAAGGGGTTTTCGGTAAGCGGAAAACGCCCGCGCCGGCCTCCGCGCAGGGTCGCAATAGCGGAAAATCGCGGAAATCAGCCCTGACGGGCCTTGTAGCGGCGATTCGTCTTGTTGATGATGTAAACGCGGCCGCGGCGCCGGACGAGGCGGTTGTTGCGGTGCCGGTTGCGCAGCGACCGGAGAGAATTTCTGACCTTCATAGCCGTCGTCCCGAAGCAATTCCTGAACAAAAATACGGGGAACCGGTCCCCGCAGACGGGCGGAACATATGGAGACTGGCCCGCCCTGTCAACCGCCCCGCAGAATGCCGCACGAACCTCTCCCGCCCGTTAATGTCCCGTATCCAGCCGCTTCTCCAGCCTCTGGCTGTACAGCGACATGCCGAAGCAGAAAGCGAAGAACACCAGCGCCACGAACACGTAGCCTTCCACGTAGTTGCCCAGCCATTTCGGATCGGCCGCGGCGGCCTGCACGATACCCAGCAGCTCGAAGATGCCGATGAGCAACAGCAGCGTGGTGTCCTTCACCAGCGAGATGATGGTGTTCATGATGCCGGGAATGGAGTGCTTCAGGGCCTGGGGCAGGATGATCAGGCCCATGGACTTCCAGTAATTCAGTCCGATGGCACTGGCGGCCTCGTACTGGCCCCGGGGAAGCGCCTGCAGGCCGCCCCTGACCGACTCCGCCATGTATGCGGCCCAGAACAACCCGGTGCCGATCATCGCCCGCAGCAGCTTCTCCAAACTGACCCCCTCGGGCAGGAACAGCGGCAGCATCACCGAGGCCATGAACAGGATGGTGATGAAGGGCACGGCCCGCACGAACTCGATATAGCCCGTGCACAGGGACGAGATGACCGGCAGCGACGACTGCCGGCCCAGCGCCAGCACGATGCCGAGGCCCAGCGCCATGACGATGCCGACAACGGACACCAGCACCGTCAGGAAAACGCCGCCCCATTTGGGCGTCTCCACATGCTCCAGCCCGAACACGCCGCCCACCAGCAGCACATAGGCGATGACCGGGAACACCGTTAGCGATATCAGCGCGATCGCCCCCTTGTAGGGAATGCGCGGCACGAAGAAGAGAATGCCGAGGACCGCGAGGATGGCCCCGGTCAGGTTCACCCTCCAGTGGTCCTCCTGCGGGTAGAAACCGTAGACGAACTGGTTGAAGCGCACGTTGATGAATACCCAGCACGCGCCATCCGGGTTGCAGTCCTCCCGGCCCTTTCCGAACCACGTTCCCTTGACGAAGGCCCAGTCGATCAGCGGCGGCAGCAGCGTGTAGAGCAGCCAGGCGACGCAGGCTGTCATGAAGATGTCGAGCGGGGACCCGAACAGGTTGTCGCGCACCCAGGCGATGGGACCGCTCTGCGCCGCGGGCGGCGGAAGCTGCGGATGCTGGCCCAGCGGATAGGCCATCGCCGGCGCGTGCTGCCCCTCCGGACCGGCGCCGGCTAGCTCGGGATGTGTCCTGGAGCGCCGGGAAGCCATGTCAGCGCTCCGGTATCCGCACGAGCCGGTTGTAGACGTTCATGATCAGCGCGATGACCAGACAGATGAAGCCGTAGACCAGCATTGTGATGCCGAGCACCTCCACCGCCTGGCCCGTCTGGTTCAGCATGGTGCCCGACACGCTCATCAGTTCCGGATAGCCGACCGCCGCGCCGAGCGATGAGTTCTTGGTCAGGCTCAGATACTGGTTGGTGACCGGCGGCACGATGATGCGCATCGCCTGCGGGATGATCACCAGCCGCAGCGTCTGGCCGGGCGACAGGCCCAGCGACCGCGCCGCCTGGGTCTGCCCCTTCGAGACGGCGAGGATGCCGCCACGCACGGCTTCGGCGATGAACGCACCGGTGTACATGGACAGCGCGAACCAGACAGCCGCCAGTTCGGGGACTACCGTCATGCCGCCGACGAAGCGGAAGCCCTGCAGCGACGGGAAGTCCCAGCCGAGCGGCGCGCCGGTCGCGATCCAGGTGAGAACGGCCGGCAGGATCAGGACGGCGATGGACACCTTCCCGGTCGGGAAAATCTGTCCCGTGCGCTCGCGGCGGCGCCTGGCCCAGAAGACGAGCATGATCACGGCGGCGATACTGAGCAGGAATACAATGGGCGTGAGCCAGAAGCCCGCTTCCGGCACTGGTGCGGGCAGGTACAGTCCGCGGTTGGACAGGAATGCGCTCCCGGCGATGTTCATCGCCTGACGCGGCTGCGGCAGCGCTCCCAGCACCGCGAAATACCAGAAGAAGATCTGCAGCAGCATGGGCACGTTGCGCAGCCCTTCCACATAGACCGCCGCGACGGTACGGATCAGCCAGTTGGTGGACAGGCGCGCCACGCCCATGACGAAGCCGATCATGGTGGAGGCGATAATCCCCATCACCGACACCAGCAGGGTATTCAGGATGCCGACGCCGAAGGCGCGGCGGTAGCTGGAGTCCGGCGAGTAGTCCACCAGGTTCATGGGCACGCCGAACCCCGCACGGCGGCCCAGGAAATCATAGCCCGAGGCGATGTTCAGCCGCGCCAGGTTGTTCAGGGTGTTGTTGACGATCCAGATGATGAAGGCGGCCGCCAGAACCAGCACGAGAGTCTGGAAGAACGCCGCACGAACCCGCGGGTCGCGCCAGGGCGCCGTCGTCGGCGCCTCCGATCCGGAAGAAACGGCCATCGCGCCCCCCGCTCAGTGCCGTCTGGGGTATCCGCCGCCCGGCCCCGGGCCGGACGGCGGCCAATGAGTCTGCCGCGTCGCGCCTAGCGCATGGGCGGCGCGTATTGCAGGCCCTGATTGCTGTACAGCGCGTTCACACCACGGTCGAGACCGATCGGCGTGTTGGGGCCGATGTTCTTTTCGTAGATCTCGCCATAGTTCCCCACCTGCTTGACGATCTGGTAGGCCCAGTCGTTGGGCAGGCCGAGCTTCTCGCCCAGCTCGCCCTCGACGCCGAGCAGGCGGCGCACCTCGCCGTCCTTGGAGTTGGCCTTGAGGTCGTCCACGTTGGCGGAGGTCACGCCGTATTCCTCAGCGTTGAGCAGCGCGTAATAGGTCCACTTGGCAATGTCGAACCACTGGTCGTCGCCATGCTGCACCACCGGGCCGAGCGGCTCCTTAGACATCACTTCCGGCAGGATGACGTGGTCGGCCGGGGTCTTCAGCTTGATGCGCTGGGCGGCGAGACCGGAACGGTCGGTCGTGTAGGCGTCGCAGCGGCCGGCGGCGTAGGCGGCCACCACCTCGTCCATCTTCTCGTAGGTGACCGGCGTGAACTGCATGTTGTTCTTCTTGAAGAAGTCCGCGAGGTTCAGCTCCGTGGTGGTGCCCTGGTTGACGCAGATGGTGGCGCCGCCGAGTTCCTTGGCCGACTTCACGTCCACCCGCTTCTTGTCCACCATGATGCCCTGGCCGTCGTAATACATGACGCCGACGAAGTTCAGGCCGAGCGCCGTGTCCCGGCCGAAGGTCCAGGTGGTGTTGCGGGACAGCACGTCGATTTCACCCGACTGCAGGGCGGTGAACCGCTCCTTTGCCGTCAGGGGGGTGAATTTCACCTTGGTGGCATCGCCGAAGACGGCCGCGGCCAGCGCGCGGCAATAATCCACGTCGATGCCGGAGAACTTGCCCTGGTCGTCAGGCGTGGAGAAACCCGGCAGGACGCCGTTGACACCGCACTGGATAAACCCCTTGGACTTGATCTGGTCCAGTTTGGCAGCTTCCGCGGAACCCGAAAAACCCAGAGAAATCAACGCAGCGACCGCTGCGGCGGTACGAAATGTCATGACCCGTCCTCCTGACGCATAGAGTCCAAAAACCGGTGATTGGCGCTTCCGCCCGCTCCAGGAAAATTGATAAGTCTCCCCCCTGCAGCCCCCGCTCCACCGCAATACTGCCGCGATGGTCCCGCAAAGATCGCACCCGAAAGCTTGTAAGCAGCCATTTGTTACATTCGACAAGGGCTGTACCGGAGTCAATCGGCTGACCTTCCGAAAACGCAGCAAAATCCTTGAAATGCCTCATTTTAGCGTGACATGACTGTCGGTAAGGGTGATTCGCCGGGCGGGGGACTGGCGCCATCGGTCTCACTGGACTAAACCTGCACGGGCGGCGGCGGCCTCCTGATGACAATACTGGGACAGGCAGCACCGCCGCGGCCATCCCCAAAATCGAGAGCGACACCAATGACTGCAGGATTCGGCATGGAGAAGCTTGGGCTGATAGCTCTCCGGGCTCCGCGCGCGACCCTTCTGGTCATTCTCCTGTCGATACCGCTGTTCGTCTACGGCATCTCCAAGATTCATTTCTCCAGCGACATCCGCGAGATCTTCCGGTCCAGCTCATCCGGCTTCGCGCTGCTGGAGGAGGCCAACAAGGAATATCCCGAGATCGAGCGCGACCTGCTGGTGGTCGTGGAAGGCGACAAGCTGTTCACGCCCGACGCTCTCTCCAAGATGCGCGACCTGCACCTCGAGCTCAGCTTCGGCGAGCAGGTGAAATACGTGCTGTCCATGTTCTCCGCCCGCGAGGCCCCCACCGCGGCCGGCGGCAGCGTGCCCGTGATCCCCGAGGACATCGCCTCCGCCGACCTGGAGGCCCTCGGCAAGGAACTGCGCAGACACCCCCTCGTGGACGGCAAGCTGCTCTCCGAGGACGGCAAGCTCGCCCTCTACGTGATCGCCTTCAAGAACGAGCGGGAGGACATAACGGCGCTGCGCCAGAATCTGGCCGACATCCGCCACACCATGGACACCATTCTGGAAGGGACCGGCCTCACCTACACCTTCACCGGCGTCTCCGCGCTGCGGGTCGAGATCATCGGCTCCCTGATCCGCGACCAGAGCCGGTTCTCCCTCGCCGGCCTGCTGATCGGCCTCGCCATCTGCTGGATATTCTTCCGCCGCTTCCGCTTCGTTCTCATCGCCGGAGCCCCGGCGGCCATCGGCGCCCTGTGGCTTCTGGGCGGCATGGGCCTCGCCGGCCAGGACGTGACCGTGCTCACCAACGTCATCCCCATGCTGGTGATGGTGCTGGTCTATGCCGACGCCCTGCACATGCTGTTCGGGATCAGGCGCAACCTGCTCGCCCGCATGAAGCTGGAGAAGGCCATCGAGCAGGCCGTGCACGAGATCGGCCCGGCATGCGTGCTGACCTCGGTGACCACGACGCTGGCCCTGCTGTCGCTGACCTTGGTGCGCCATTCCTTCATTGTCGATTTCGGCCTCACCGCCGCCTTCGGCACCGCGCTCGCCTATGTGGCGACCATGACCCTGATCCCCGCGCTGTGCGCCATATTCCTGAAGGGCCTGACGCGCGAGCAGATCGGCACGCGCGAGAACCACGGACCCAGCAAGCTGCTCGGCAACATATCCGACGGCGCCGCCGACCTGGTGTCCAGACAGGCTCCCGCGATCGCCGCCATCGGCGTGATCGTGAGCTGCGTGGCCATATTCCTCTATGCCTCCAACGAGCCTCACTACCGCTATCTGGAGAATTTGCCCGAGGACAACGCCGCCTTCACCTCCATCAAGCATATCGACAAGAAGCTGGCCGGCGCGAACACCCTGGAGGTGCTGATCCGCTTCCCCAAGGGCCAGCAGGTGGAGGATGCCAGGTCGCTCGCCCTGGTCGGACAGGTGCATGACACGCTGGAACTGGAGCCCTGGCTGCGCGCCATCTCCTCGCTGCGCAGCGTGCAGGGCTGGCTGGCTCAGGGCGGCTACTCCCAGGAGCAGATGTTCGAGTTCCTGCACAAGGCGAAGTCGCAGCTCGCCACCCGCTTCTACTCCGACGAGTACAATTCCGCCCTGGTGACCGGCAACTTCGTCGACCTAGACGCCTCCGAGCTGGTGCCGCTGATCGACCAGCTCGAGCGGAAGCTGGAGGTCCTGCGCGAGGCCAACCCCGGCGTCGACATGCACGTGACCGGCATCGTGCCGCTCTCCGCCCAGGCCAGCTACGAGATGATCTACCAGCTCAACCTGAGCCTGCTGACCGCCATTGCCTCGATCATCGTGCTGATCGCGCTGGCCATGCGCTCATGGCGCGCGGGCCTAGTGAGCATTCTGCCCAACATCCTGCCCATAGCCGTGGCCGGTTCGTGGCTCTATCTGTCCGGACGCGGCCTGCAGTTCACCAGCGTCGTCGGGTTCACCATAGGCTTCGGCATCGCCGTCGATTCCACCATCCACGTGCTCAACGCCATCCGCGTCGAACGCGCCAGGACGAAGTCCTCCAGCGCCGTGCTGGAAAAGGCCATCCACAATGTCGGCCCCGCGCTCATCGTCTCGACGCTGGTTCTCGTCGCCGGCGTGTCGGCGACGATCATCTCCGAGCTGCCCATCGTGCAGCTTTACGGCAAGATCGTCGCCCTGGTCCTGTTCACCGGCCTGATCACCGCCATGCTGTTCCTGCCCTCCCTCGTGGCGCTGACCGGCACGGCGCTCAAGCGCTGGAGCGCCATGCGCGACGAACCCGACGGCTCGCCGCGCAAGGCGTAGCTCTCTTTGCTTGGAGCTACCTCCGGCAGCCGCCGAGCACCGCAAAATTTCCGGCTGGATTGCCGCTAAGAGTCGCCTCGGAGCATTCGGGCAGCTTCTTCTCCCGCGACGCCGGAGGCGCTGCCGGAGCCGGTGTCCGGGCTGACGTTTCCCTGTCGCGGACCTGCGAGCAGAAGATCGAGAAACTCGCGCCCCTGGCATCGAGCGAGGCGCAGGCATCTTCCTTCGTCCGGCCCGCCGGGCTCTCATCGGGTTTCCTGGGTACGGCCGGAGCCGGCGTCCGTGCCGCCACGGCCACGCACCTGCCGCTTCTGTCGAGCGCCTGCCCTGCGCCGCAGGTCCTGGGCACGCACCGGTCGCCCTGAAGGACCTCCAGCGGACCACAGGCCAGTGGACAGATACGGCCCTGCGTGCGCGCCTTGAGCGCATCGATCAGCTCTTGCGACGGCTCCAGCACGGACAGCTTGACCTTGGCGTGCTCGGCGAAATTCTCAAGCGCCTTGCGGCCCTTGGGACCCCATTTCCCGTCCACGTCGCCGGGATCGCAACCGACCCGCTTGAGCTGCGTCTGCAACGCCACGGCCAGCTCGCGCGGATCGGCGAGGTCCGGCCGTACGCCCGCGGAAGCCTGCGGATCGATCGCCGCGACCTGCGTACGCGCGTCCTCTCCTCCGGCCTTCGTCGTCTCCTCGGCCAGCGCCTTGGCACGGGCTTCCGCCTCAGCCCTCAACCGCATCTCGTAGGCCGCCAGCCGCTTCTCCAGCGCTTCCTTCTCCTTCGCCAGCCGCTCGGCCTCCGCGATCTGCCTTAGGCGCTCTTCTTCCGATTTCTTCTTCGCCGCCTCGATCTCGGCCGCGCGCAGCGCCTCCTGCTTCTTGCGCTCCGCGTCCATGGCGCTCGCTTTCTGCGAGCGTGCCGCGTCCTCCCGCGAGAACTTGCCAATCTGGAGCTCCGCCAGCGGCGCGAAGGCGCCCTGCGGGAAGCGCTCCAGATAGACCTCATAGGCTTCCTTGGTGCCCTGCTCCTTGGCCGACTGCCAGAAGGCCAGTTCGATGGCCCGGTCGTCCACCAGCGGCGCGGCGCGCGCGGCAGGCGTCTCCTCGGCCGCCTTCGCCTTGAAGTAGAAGTTGCTGGTCAGCGAGGAGTTGTCCCACGGGACCTGGGTTCCCTTGGTGGCTTCGATCACTTCCTGCCGCACCCGCCGCATGACGAGCTGCACGTCCATGCCCGGCGTCTCGATATGCTTCAGCAGGCCCGTGGTGAACGGGCTGTTGGCCCCGTCCCCGTCATAGGCGACGTTGCCCGGCTGCGTGGCGAAGGCGATCAGCGTGCCAACCCCTGTCTCCACCCGGGCAAGGCCCCGGCCGATGGAGGCCGAGCGCGTGCCCATGGACCGCGCCAGGTTGCGCGCCAGCGGGTTGTCCCGGCAGGCGTCCAGCAGCACGATGTTGGTCTTGGCCGCGCCTTCCATATGCGTCAGGATCGACTCGACCCGGATCGCCTCGTATTCGAGATCGACTTCGCTTCTGAGCTGGGCGTCCACCGGCGCCAGGTAGTTCTTCCCGTTCACCTGCAGCCCGTGGCCCGCGTAGAACAGCAGCGCCACCTCCGCCCCCTGCAGCTTGTGCGCGTAGTCCCGCACCGAGCGCCGCATGGCCGCATAGGTCAGGTCCGTGCCCCTCACCACCTCGAAGCCCAGGCCCTCCAGCACCCCGGCCAGCGCCTCGGCGTCGTTCTTCGGATTCTTCAGGGGAGCCGCGTGGCTGTAGGCGGCATTGCCGATCACCAGCGCCACGCGCTTTTCGGCAGAGGCGGGAACCGCTCCCCAGAAAATGAACGCAAGCAAAGCTGCAATCAAACCGCGCACAGGTCCCAGCATGTCGCTCTCCCCAGCAAATGCCCGGCGGTATCAGGCCCAAGCAAAATCTTAGTCCAATGTCATTTCTGCCTCAAAGAAAATGAACCGGCGATGAACCGGCTTCTTGTCGGGCCATGCGCGGCAAGATCGTCTTCAACGGAGCCTCGAACGAGGCCCGAGGACTCCGGAAATGCTTGCACGGAGGCAGCGGCGGCTTGGCGCCGGCGGGGCCCGTGACCCCGCCTGCCAGCGCCTATTGAGTGCCGCAACTGAACCCGTCGCCCGCTGAGCCGCCGGTGCCGCGGATAATGCAGGAGCTGCCGCCGGAAGGACGGCTGGGAGCCGCCCTGGGGGCGGCGGGCGGACGGGGGGCCTGCACCCGCGGCGCCGGACGCGGCTGCACCTTGATGCAGGCGCCGGTGCCAGTGAGCGTCAGTCCCGCGCCGCAGGTCTTCGGCACGCACTTGTCGCCTTCGAGAACCTGCAACGCTGAACAGGTGAGCGGGCACACCCGGTCGGTCTTGCCCTTCACCATGTCGATGATGACCTGGGTCGGCTCCAGCGCGGAAAGCTGGATCTTGGCGTGCTCGCCGAACTCTTTCAGAGCGCCCGTGGCCTGCGGCCCCCACACGCCGTCAATCGCCCCCGGATCGCAGCCGACGCGCTTCAGCTCTTCCTGCAGCGCGGTCGCCAGCGCGCGCGGATCGGCCGCCACCGGCTCGGAAGCCGGCGGTGTCGCCGCCGGCTCCACCGAGACCACCCGCGTGTTGCCCAGATTGGCGACCTTCTTGTCGGCGTCGTCGCTCGTCTTGACGGCGTCGCCGCCCTTGTCCTTCTCGAGCGACTTGATCTGCAACTCCGCCAGAGGCGCGAATGCCCCTTCCGGGAACCTCTGCAGGTAGACCTTGAAGGCCTCGACGGTGCCCTGCTTGCTGGCGGACTGCCAGAAGGCCAGCTCGATTGCGGTCGGATCCGCCTTGGGAACCAGTATGTTGGGCTGCGGGTCCGGCACCTTTGCCGCTGCGGGCTTCTCCGCCACCGACGTCTTGCAAACGAACGGCTTCGTCAGCGAGGAGTTATCCCACGGCACCTGGGTGCCGCCGGTCTGGTCGATAACGTCCTGACGCACGAGCCGCATCACCAGCGCGACATCGAGGCCGGGAGTGGGAATGTGTTTCAGCAGCCCGGTCGTGAAGGGGCTGTTGTCGCCCTCTCCGTCATAGGCGACGTTCCCCGGCTGGGTCGCGAAGGCGACCAGCGTGCCGATGCCGGATTCGACGCGGGCCAGACCCTTGCCGATGGCGTTGGAGCGCGCGCCCATGTCGCGGGCCAGGTTGCGCGCCAGCGGGTTGTCGCGGCAGGCATCGAGGAAAACGAGGTTGGTCTTCGCGCCTGTCTCCATATGCTGCAGGATCGTGTCCAGCCGCATCGCCTCGAACTCCAGGTCGAGTTCGCGCTTGAGGTCCGCGTTGACGGGCACCAGGTAATTGCGGCCGTTCACCTGCAGGCCGTGGCCGGCATAGAACAGCATGGCCACGTCGGCGTTTTCCAGCTTGTAGACGAATTCCCGCAGCGCGGAGCGCATGCCCTCGTAGCTGAGGTCGGTGCCCTTAACCACGTCGAAACCGACGGTCTTGAGCAGTGCCGTGAGCGCTTCCGCGTCATGCTTGGGATTCTTCAGCTCGGAAGCGTTCTTGTAGGCCGAATTGCCGATCACCAGCGCCACGCGCTTCTCGGCGAGCGCGGGCAGCGACAGCATCGCAAGCAGCACGGCTGAGAACAGAAACCGACAGGCATTCGCAAGCATCAAAACCTCCCGAGTCCGGCGCGGGGTGGAGAAAGCGTCACCAAAACCTAACGTTGCGGTAAAACTGTCTCAAGCCAAATGAACGTGCAATGAACGGCTTTGCAAGGTGTGGAAAGACGGCCCCGTGGGGCCGGGACACGCTGAAGGGCGGCACCGGCGCCTGCGGGACAACAAGGAGACCAGCCTCAAACGGCATCAGAGGCTGGAGCCGGCGGATAAAGAGTCCCGCATGATCGCTGCATCTGGAAATCAAAATGGTGGGCGGTACTGGGATCGAACCAGTGACCCCTACGATGTCAACGTAGTGCTCTACCGCTGAGCTAACCGCCCTGTCGTGAAGGCCGGGCCAAGGTCCGGCGGGACTTTCCCTTATCGGAAACAGGCAGGAGTGGCAAGCGCCCGGGCCCGCGGGGCCAGGACTGGCGTCAGGCCGCCAGCAGGCGCTCGACTTCGTTGACCAGTTCGCGCAGATGGAAGGGCTTGGACAGCACCTTGGCCTCCTTGGGCGCCCGGTTGTCCGGGTTCAGCGCCACGGCGGCGAAGCCGGTGATGAACATGATCTTCAGGTCGGGATCCAGCTCGGCGGCGCGGCGCGCCAGCTCGATGCCGTCCATTTCCGGCATGACGATATCCGTCAGCAGCAGCGTGAAGGGCTCTTCCTTCAGGCGCTCGTAGGCCTCGATGCCATTGCCGAAGGACACAACGTCGTACCCTGCGTTTTCGAGCGCCTTGACCAGAAACTTGCGCATGTCCGCGTCGTCTTCGGCGAGCAGAATCCTATTCACCTGACTGTCTTGTCCCTCGTTGACGATCATTATTGTCCCCCTACTCAACCCCGATTAGAGGGCAATATCGTGGGAAAATCGTAAACGCCGCAAGTCTCGATTCACATCACAGTTACCGCCCGGAAACGGTCGGATTCCCCTGTCGAGAATGCTGGACAGCCCCTCCCCGGCTTGGCAGAGTTTGGCCCTTGCGGGCGGGGGGCCACGTGATCAGGGAACTCTTCTCTAGGGCTGGATTCAGGCGGCAGATGAACGCAGACGACCACACGCGCCCGGAGGACGAGCTGTCCCCCGCCTATCTCATCGAGCGGCCGGAGACGCCCTCCGTTCCCTTTATCTTCAATTCTCCCCACAGCGGCCGGGTTTACCCCCGGTCTTTCCTGTCCTCCTCGCGCCTGGACGCAATGACCCTGCGCAAATCCGAGGACTGCTTCGTGGAGGAGCTGTTTTCCATCGTGGTCGGACGCGGCGCGCCGCTGATGCATGCGCGCTTTCCCCGCGCCTACCTCGACGTCAACCGGGAGCCCTACGAACTCGACCCGGCGCTGATTTCCGGCGCCCTGCCGGGCTACGCCAACACCCGCTCCGTGCGCGTGGTCGGCGGCCTCGGCACCATCGCCCGCATCGTCACCGAGACCGACGAGATCTACCGCGAGCCCATTCCCGTCGGCGCCGCGCTGGCGCGCATCAACAGTCTCTACAAGCCCTACCACGACGCGTTGGGCGCGCTGATCGGCGACTGCCACATGCGATTCGGCGTGGCCATGCTGGTGGACTGCCACTCCATGCCGTCCAACTCGGTGGCCGAGCCGGGGGCAAACCGCCCCGACATCGTGCTGGGCGACCGCTTCTCCACCTCCTGCGATCCCGAGCTGACCAGCTTCGCGGCCCACAAGCTGCGGGACCTGGGTTACGCGGTGGCGCTCAACAAGCCCTATGCGGGCGGCTTCATCACCGAGCACTACGGCCGCCCCTCCCAGGGCCTGCACGCCCTTCAGCTCGAGGTGAACCGCTCGCTCTACATGAACGAGACCAACTTCACCAAGACCGGGGGTTTCGCCACCTTGCAGGCGGACCTCGAATGCTTCGTGGAGGCCCTGTTCGGAATTGCCCCTCAAATGTTCAAGGTCCCGAGAGCGGCTGCGGAATAGGCAGAATCTCCCGCCGCCACGGCTCCAGCACAGCCGGCAGCGCGAAAAAAGAAGGGCCGTTCGGGTTGCGAACGGCCCAAGTCTAGGGAGGAAACGCCCAAGGAGGGCAGCGGTAAAACGGCCTAAACCGTCCATACCGCATTGCAACAATATGTCATTGCGGCGCACAAAACGCAATATCCTCGAGCGTCAATTTTTGAAAGTTGTGCGCGGGTGTCGTTTTCATGCAACAGAAGGGCGTCCGGGACGCCCTCCGCCATGGACCCGAACCCTGCACGCGGGGCGCACCTTGAATATAAGTAACTGATTAAAAACAGATATTTGAGGAAAACTGGCGTGTCTTCCGCATCCGAACCGGGCATCGACGAGTTCCTGCGATTCGCCCACGGGCTCGCCGGACTGTCCGCTGCGGCCATTTTGCCGCACTTTCGCAGGACGGCAGCCGTGGACGACAAGGCCGGGAAGGGCCAGTTCGATCCCGTCACCATAGCCGACCGGGCGGCCGAACAGGCGATTCGTTCGGAAGTCTCGAAGGTCTGTCCGGACCACGGCTTCGTCGGAGAGGAGTTCGGCGACCAGGGCGCCGACGCCGACTACCGCTGGATCGTCGATCCCATCGACGGCACCCGCTCCTTCATCACCGGCATCCCCATCTGGGGCACGCTCATCGGCCTCGAGCGCGGTGAAGATGTGCTGCTCGGCATGATGGACCAGCCCTTCACGCGGGAGCGCTTCTGGGGCGCCGCCGGCAAGGCCGCCTACCGCGGTCCGGACGGGGAGCACGCCCTTGCGGTCCGTGCCTGCCCGGAGCTGGCGAAGGCGACGCTGGCGACCACCAGCCCCGACATGTTCGCCACCGGGGCCGATCTCGCGGCCTTCGAGGCGCTGAGCAAGACCGTTCGCATGCGCCGCTTCGGCGGCGACTGCTATCTCTACTGCATGCTGGCATCCGGACAGATCGACCTCGTGGTCGAATCCGGCCTCAAGCCCTACGACATCGCTCCGCTGATCCCGATCATCGAGGGCGCCGGGGGCATCGTCAGCGGCTGGGACGGCGGGACCGCCCGCAAGGGCGGCCAGGTCATCGCCGCCGGCGACCGCCGCGCCTACGAGGCGGCGCTGAAGGTCCTGAACGGCTGAACGCCCGACTACCGGCTGCCGGGCACGAAGGCGTCGAAGGCCGCCCAGAACTGCGAGCGGATGTCGTCGCGCTCCTGCAGGATCTCGTGCTCGGAGCCCCGCAGCACGATCTGGTTCCCGGTCTTGAGCTGAACGGCAAGACGCTCGATGGCGCGGCTCGACACCACCCTGTCGCCGCCGGCCGCGAACATCAGCGCGGGCACCTGCACGCTTTGCGGGTAGTCGGGCGAAGCGATCAGCTTCATGGAAGCGAGCGCGGCGCGGAGCCAGCCCATGGTCGGCCCCTCGATGACCAGTTCGGGCGCCGCCTTCAGGATATCCTGGTTGCGCGTGAAGCGTGCCGCATCGCCGGTCAGCACGTTGCCCTCGAACGGTATCTGGCTCATGGCGTGGGCCTTGGCGCCCGGTACGCTCATTTCACCCAGGCCCAGATAAGAAGCCGCCGTCGTGATCGCCGCCAGCGTCCCAGGGGGCACCGCGATGCCGGTCAGTCCCACCATTGGCGCGCACAGCACCACCCGGTCGAACCAGCAGTCCCGCGCCCGCGCCGCCCGCAGCATCACCGTGCCGCCCATGGAATGGGCGAGCGCGAAATAGGGCGGCGGGCAGTCCGGCAACACAATGTCGGTCATGAAGGCCGACAGGTCCTTCTCATAGTCGGCGAAATCGTCCACATGTCCCTTGCGGGGGTTCCGCAACAGCCGCTGCGACCCGCCCTGCCCGCGCCAGTCCAGCGCCGCCACGGCGAAGCCCCGGCGGCGCAGGTCCATCACCGTTTCGAAATACTTCTCGATGAATTCCGTGCGGCCCTGGAGCAGACAGACCGTTCCGGCGCGTCCGCCCGCCGAGGCTGCCCAGCGGGCGAAGCGGAGCCGGATGCCGTCGCGCGCCGTCACCTCGCCTGTCACCGCTCCCGTAGGAATGGGATTGCGGGCGGTGCTGACCAGTTTCATTTCTGCTGTGCCTCTTTGCCGGCGGCCGCACTTGGCTCCTTATACCATTGCCTTCGCGACTGTCATCCATGCCCCTCCAACGCTGGCGCCTCCGGCTTTGCGCCGCGTTTTCAGTGTATTAGCAGGTCTTGAAACGCCCCGGGAGTGAACTATATCGAGTAATGCGCATGCCAATGACGGATGCGCGTTATCCAGGTTGCCCGGCCCCCTGGCGGGCGGGCACGAAACGCATGTCGCTTCACAAGGAGGATATGTGATGAGGCACTTCGACCTTACACCGCTCTACAAGTCCACCATCGGTTTCGACCGGTTCGCTTCGCTGTTCGACCAGCTCAATGCACTCGACGGCGACGTTCCGGCCTATCCGCCCTACAACATCGAACGTCTTGGCGAATCCGAGTACCGCATTTCCATGGCGGTCGCCGGCTTCGGCGAGAAGGATCTCGATATCGAGGTCAAGGAGAACACCCTGACCATCCGCGGCGAGCGCAAGCAGACCGAGGAGAAGTCCGAGTATCTCCACCGCGGCATCGCCACCCGCGCCTTCGAGCGCCGGTTCCAGCTTGCCGACCATGTCGAGATCAAGGGCGCCGAACTGGTCAATGGCCTGCTTCACGTCGATCTGAAGCGGGAGGTTCCCGAGGCCATGAAACCCCGCAAGGTCGCCATCAACGCGGATGGCGAAGGCGCCAGGGTGATCGAGGGCAAGGCCAGGGCTGCCTAGCTTTGCCGGTTGGAATCACTGGTGTGAAATGCGAGCGGGCGCCTGCAAGGGCGCCCGCTCCTTGGTTTCCGGACCGTGGATTGCCCGGTGGTGCTGCACGTCAGAACCGTTGGGCGCGATTCCCTGCCTGCACCCCTCGCCGGGTTGTGGCATGGCGCAATGTTCACCCCGGCGTGGATTGAAGATGCCACACACAACTTAAAGTTGTATTACCGGGGATTCATGCAATCATATTGTCAGTGGCCAAAGCGCCGCGCGATCAGGTGGTCGAGGGATATGGCCCCCGGCCCCCTCGCCATCAGGTAGAGCAGCCCTGTGGCCCAGAGCCCGTGGGTCACATAGGCGTCCGGATAGACGAACGTCTGTATCACCAGGGTCATGAGCAGCAGCGCCGTGGCGCTGAAACGGGTGGCCAGGCCCAGCCACAGCAGCAGCGGGCACATATGCTCCGCGAAGGTCGCCATGTAGGCGGCCACTTCCGGCGGCAGCAGCGGCACCTTGTACTCGTTCTGGAACAGGAAGATCGTCGAACTCTTCAGCGCGAAACCGTCCACCTTGGTGCGGCCCGACAGCCAGAACACGAGACCGATCACCACCCGCGCAAGAATGGCGATGACGTCATGGGGGATACGGTCGTAGAGCCTGACGATCCGTGAAATCAGTCCCGGCAGTCCGCCGCCGTTCTTCGCCATTGCAGATCCTCCCTTGGAGCCTTCAGGGCCGTGCCAGCCGATGTTTCGCCATCGCCCCCCAGCACAGCAGCGCCGAGAAGGCCGTCTCGAAACTGAACTCCGCCGATGCCTGCGCCGCGCCTTGCGCGGCGGCGGCAAGCCTGTCGCCCCGCGCCAGCGCCTCGATGAAGCCGGCCGCGCCCGGCGGCAGCCTGCGCATCTCCACCGTCAGCGCCGGGCGCAGCACGAGCACGTCCTCGCCGCCCTGCCCCAGGTCGACCGGAGGAACCTCGCCCCCCGCCTGGTTGGCATCCCAGATCGTCAGTATCGGAAAGGAAGAACGGATCAGCCGCAGGCTTGGATGCATCTCGAACACCAGCCGGCCCGCTTCTTCCGGCGCGACGGCCGCAAGAGCCGACGGTCCCGCCGGCTCGGCGTCCGCCGCGTGATAGGCCTCGTTCCAGGCCCATTCGAGCCGGGCCACGTCCGGCAGGTAAGGCAGGTCCTGCACCGGGCCATAGCCCGCGAGGAAACCGGGGAATTCCCCTCCCCAGGCCATCAGCACGGGATTGGCGGGCGGCTGTGCCGGCACGAACTCCCGGGCCATCGCCCGGAAGAACTCTTCCCCCACCAGACGCGCCACCACGGGAAACCGGCCCTGCAGAACGTCCATGAGGCTGGCGTGGACGTTGTTCCGGTAAACGGCGAAGCGGCGTCCCGGCACTCCGGCCCGCAAGCCCCGGAGCCCGGCCGGAATTGCCCGGTCCGGAGCGAGAACCGCGCGCGCGAACTCCCGCTGCAACTCATTCAGCGGCGGCATGCATCCGCCCCCGGGACCGCAGGATGCCGTCGGCCCGGCGCGCCTCGGCGAAGAGCTTCTCCCAGCCGGGCACGTCGTTGTCCCACTCGATCAGCGTCGGCACCGCGCCCGCCCGCGCGACGACCCGCGCATAGAGCGCCCACACCGGGTCGGCGACCGGCGCGCCGTGGGAATCGATCAGCAGCGGCTCGCCCGCCTCTCCCTCGTCCTCGTCATGGCCGCCAAGATGAATCTCGCCGGCCAGATGGAGCGGAAAGCGGTCGAGATAGTCGCGCGGGTCGAAGCCGTTGTTCACCGCCGACACCTGTACGTTGTTCACGTCGAGCAGCAGTCCGCAGCCGGTCCGCTCCGCGATCTCCGACAGGAAGGCCAGCTCGTCCATCTCGCTCGCCTCGAAGGCGAGATAGGTGGAGGGATTTTCCAGCAGCATCCGCCGTCCGAGCGTCTCCTGCATGAGATCGATGTGCTCGCAGACCCGCGCCAGCGTCTCCTGCGTGTAGGGAACCGGCAGCAGGTCGTTCAGGTAGGCACCGTCATGGGTGGACCAGGCCAGGTGCTCGGAGACCAGTGCCGGCTCGTAGCGTCCGCACACCTGCTTCAGACGCGCCAGATGATCGCTGTCCAGCGGCCCCGCGCCGCCAATGGAGAGCCCCACGCCATGCACCGACACGGGATAGAGCTCGCGGATGCGCGTCAGGTAGTGATGGGGCGGACCGCCCGCGCCCATGTAGTTTTCCGCATGCACCTCGAACCAGCCGATGGCGGGCCGCGCTTCCAGGATGTCCCGGTAGTGTTCGGCCTTGAGCCCGACCCCGGCCGAGGCCGGGATCGGGGAGGAGCCAAATCTGGCTGGCGCGGTCATGGACGCGGAGATCCGGCCGCTAGCACTTCTGGCCGGCCGGACGCTCGGCGACGCAGGTAAGACTGCCGTTGCCCTGCGGAGTCGAAATCTGGGTGCAGGTCCCCTTCTTGACCAGCTTCCAGGCATTGCCCTGATAGTCGATTGTCGAGGTTCCCGCGCAGCTCGTCCCGGGTCCGGCGGCGCAGTCGTTTTCCTTGGCCTTGGAAATGCCCCAGCACTTCTCCATCTCGTCCGCGGCTTGCGCCTGGGGCGCGGCGGCCATGGTCAAAGCCGTGGCGAATGCGCCCGCAAAGGCGAGAGCCGTCCCTTTCTTCATCTGCGTCATATGCCTTGATCCTCCAATGAGTTTGAGCCTTGCACGCGACAGCTACGATCCCCCTTCCCTCGCGGATGCAGCTTTACGCGCTCCCGGTGCGGTTATAGCAAACTTGTGAGCGCTCATGGCCGCGCGAGCGCCGGAAATATCCGGCTTTCACGGCTGGCGATGTCGTTTCGGGACAACGCGTCCCGTCCCGCGGCAGTTGCCTGCAGCTTGGGCAGCCTGACTGGCCCATGCACCTTGTCTCACCATTGGAAATCTGTCATTTTGAGCCCGGGATAGGACAGTGATGCTGTCCTTTGCCGCGGAGTGTCCCGGTCGGATATGGGCTGAACGCCATGAAAACATGGCCCTGCACAGCCCGGAGACCACTCGCGCACCGGTTTGCCCCAGCCCCCGTCCGTTTGCATCGAAGCGGCGGCGAGGGAGGCTGCGCGGCGGACTTCGTGCGTCTGGAGACAAGCCGCGCATCCTCCGCCGCTGACAGGGGCCTTGCACCGGCGGGCATTGAGGGAAACACGGAAACGGACGTCCAGGCGTATCATGGCGCAGACTATGACGATGAGCGGGCTGCCTGCCCCCCAGGGTCTCTACGACCCGGCCAACGAGCACGACGCCTGTGGCGTCGGCTTCATCGTGCGCATGAACAACGAGAAATCCCACGACATCATCGTCAAGGGCATCGAGATCCTGGAGAACCTCGAACACCGCGGGGCCGTTGGCGCGGACCCGCTGGCGGGCGACGGCGCCGGCATGCTGGCCCAGATCCCCCACGAGCTCTTCGCCCAGGAATGCGCCAGCGCCGGTTTCACGCTGCCGGAGCCCGGCCAGTATGGCGTCGGCATCATCTTCATGCCCCGGGACGAGGCCATCCGCCGCCACTGCGAGGAAGTGGTGGAGCGCACCATCGTCGAGGAGGGACTCGGCTTCCTGGGCTGGCGCGACGTGCCGGTGGACAATTCCTGCCTGTCCCAGATCACGATCGACGCCGAGCCGTTCCACAGGCAGGTCTTCGTGGGCCGCAGCGGCGACATCGCCGACGACACCGCCTTCGAGCGCCGCCTCTACGTGTTGCGCAAGGTGATCTCCAACATCATCTTCCGCGAGACCGAAGGCCGCGACAACGGTTTCTACATCGTCTCCATGTCCTGCCGGACCGTGGTCTACAAGGGCATGTTCCTGGCCGACCAGCTCGCGCCCTACTACAAGGACCTGACCGACGAGCGCTTCGTGTCCGCGCTCGCGCTGGTGCATCAGCGCTTCTCGACCAACACCTTCCCGTCCTGGAAGCTGTCGCACCCCTACCGCATGGTCGCCCATAACGGCGAGATCAACACCCTGCGCGGCAACGTCAACTGGATGGCCGCGCGCCAGGCCAGCGTCGCCTCGCCGCTGTTCGGCGACGACATCTCCAAGCTCTGGCCGATCTCCTACGAGGGCCAGTCCGACACCGCCTGCTTCGACAACGCGCTCGAGTTCCTCGTGCAGGGCGGCTATTCCATGCCCCACGCGGTGATGATGCTGATCCCGGAAGCCTGGGCCGGCAATCCGCTGATGGACGAGAAGCGCCGCGCCTTCTACGAGTATCACGCCGCGCTGATGGAGCCGTGGGACGGCCCCGCGGCGGTCGCCTTCACCGACGGCCTTCAGATCGGCGCCACCCTGGACCGTAACGGCCTGCGTCCCGCGCGCTACCTGGTGACGAAGGACGGCCTGGTCATCATGGCCTCGGAGTCCGGCGTGCTGACCGTGCCGGAGGAGAACATCAGCCACAAATGGCGGCTCCAGCCGGGCAAGATGCTGCTCATCGACCTGGAGAAGGGCCGTATCGTCTCCGACGAGGAGATCAAGGCGGAGCTGTCCGCCGCCCATCCCTACCAGGCCTGGCTCGACCGCGGCCAGATCGACATCGGCTCGCTGCCCAAGGTCGAATCCAGGCTGCCGAGGTCCAATGTCAGCCTGCTCGACCGCCAGCAGGCCTTCGGCTACACCCAGGAGAGCCTCAAGTTCCTCATGGCGCCCATGGCCCATGTGGGGCAGGAGGCCGTAGGCTCCATGGGCACCGACACGCCCATTTCCGCGCTGTCCGACAAGTCCAAGCTGCTGCACACCTATTTCAAGCAGAACTTCGCCCAGGTCACCAACCCGCCCATCGACCCGATCCGCGAGGAGCTGGTCATGTCGCTGGTCACCTTCATCGGCCCGCGCCCGAACCTGCTCGATCTGGAAGGCACCTCGCGCCTGAAGCGCCTCGAGGCGGCCCAGCCCATCCTCGACAACCAGAAGCTGGAGAAGATCCGCCAGATCGGCGAGGTCGCGGGTAACGAGTTCCGCACCGTCACGCTGGACATCACCTGGGCCGCCGACACCGGCGCGGAGGGCATGGGGCCTGCGCTCGATGAGCTTTCGCGAGCCGCCGAGAAGGCCGTACACGACGGCCACAACATCATCATCCTGTCCGACCGTCAGGTGGGGCCGGACCGCATTCCGATCCCCTCGCTGCTGGCCACGTCGGCGGTGCATCACCACCTGATCCGGCGCGGCCTGCGCACTTCGGTCGGCATCGTGGTGGAGACCGGCGAGGCCCACGAGATACACCAGTTCTGCACCCTGGCCGGCTATGGGGCCGAGGCGATCAATCCCTATCTCGCCTTCGACACGCTGATCGAGATGCTGCCCGATCTGGACGAGGACCTCACTCCCAAGGCCGCCATCAAGCGCTATATCAAGGCGGTGGACAAGGGCATCCTGAAAGTGATGTCCAAGATGGGCATCTCCACCTACCAGTCCTATTGCGGCGCCCAGATTTTCGACGCCGTCGGGCTGCGTTCCGACTTCGTCGCCAAGTATTTCACCGGCACTCACACCCAGGTGGAAGGCGTCGGTCTTGCCGAGATCGCGCGCGAGACCGTGGAGCGTCACCGCCTCGCCTTCTCCGACGCTCCGGTCTATCGCAATGCCCTCGACGTGGGCGGCGAATACGCCTTCCGCGTGCGCGGCGAGGCCCATGTATGGACCGCCGACGTGGTTGCCGACCTGCAGCATGCCGTGCGCGGCAGGCTGCCCGAGAAGTACCGCCAGTTCGCCACGCGCATCAACGACCAGGACGCGCGGCTGATGACCCTGCGCGGCCTCTTCCGCATTCACAGCGCCGAGGAAATGGGCCGCAAGGCCGTGCCGCTGGACAAGGTCGAGCCGGCTGCCGAAATCGTCAAGCGGTTCGCCACCGGCGCCATGTCCTTCGGCTCCATCAGCCGCGAGGCGCACACCACGCTGGCCATCGCCATGAACCGCATCGGCGGCAAGTCCAATACCGGCGAGGGCGGCGAGGAAGCCGACCGCTTCAAGCCGATGCCCAACGGCGACTCCATGCGCTCGGCCATCAAGCAGGTGGCCTCGGGCCGCTTTGGCGTGACCACGGAATACCTGGTCAACTCCGACATGATGCAGATCAAGATGGCGCAGGGGGCCAAGCCCGGCGAGGGTGGCCAGCTTCCCGGCCACAAGGTCGACGCGGTCATCGCCAAGGTGCGCCACTCCACGCCCGGCGTCGGCCTGATCTCGCCGCCGCCGCACCATGACATCTACTCCATCGAGGACCTGGCGCAGCTCATCTACGACCTGAAGAACGTCAACCCGCAAGGCGACGTCTCGGTCAAGCTCGTCTCCGAGGTCGGCGTCGGCACCGTCGCCGCGGGCGTGTCCAAGGCGCGCGCCGACCACGTGACCATATCCGGCTTCGAGGGCGGCACGGGCGCCTCTCCCCTCACCTCCATCAAGCATGCGGGCAGCCCCTGGGAGATCGGCCTCGCCGAGACCCAGCAGACCCTGGTGCTCAACCGCCTGCGCGGCCGCATCGCCGTGCAGGTGGACGGCGGCATCCGCACCGGACGCGACGTGATCGTGGGCGCCCTGCTCGGCGCCGACGAGTTCGGCTTCGCCACCGCGCCGCTGATCGCGGCCGGCTGCATCATGATGCGCAAGTGCCACCTCAACACCTGTCCCGTAGGCGTCGCCACCCAGGACCCCGTGCTGCGCAAGCGCTTCAAGGGCGCGCCCGAGCACGTCATCAACTACTTCTTCTTCGTCGCCGAGGAAGTGCGCGAACTGATGGCCTTCATGGGCTTCACCAGTTTCGACCAGATGATCGGCAAGACCGAGTGGCTGGACAAGAAGGCGGCGATCGAACACTGGAAGGCCAAGGGCATCGACTTTACCCGCATCTTCCACAAGCCCGAGGTGCCGGACGGGGTCGCGCAGCACAACTGCGAGCTCCAGCAGCACAAGATTCACGACATCCTCGACCGCAAGCTGATCGAGAAGGCCATGCCCGCGCTCGATGAGCGCAAGCCGGTGAAGATCGAGATGCCGATCCGCAACACCGACCGGACCACGGGCGCCATGCTGTCGGGCGAGGTGGCCCGGCGGTATGGCCATGCGGGCCTGCCCGAGGACACTATCGTCGTGTCGCTGAAGGGCACCGCCGGCCAGAGCTTCGGCGCGTGGCTCACCGCGGGCGTCACCCTCGACCTGGAGGGCGAGGCCAACGACTATGTGGGCAAGGGCCTCTCGGGCGGCCGCATCGTCGTGCGCCCCGCGCCAGAGAGCGGCATCGTCCCCGAAGACAGCATCATCGTCGGCAACACCGTCATGTACGGCGCCATCTGCGGCGAATGCTACTTCCGCGGCATAGCGGGCGAGCGCTTCGCCGTGCGCAACTCGGGCGCGGTGGCCGTGGTCGAGGGCACCGGCGACCACGGCTGCGAATACATGACCGGCGGTGTCGTCGTCGTCATCGGACCGACCGGCCGCAACTTCGCCGCCGGCATGTCGGGCGGCATCGCCTATGTGCTGGACGAAGCCGGCGATTTCGAGCGCCGCTGCAACATGGCCATGGTCGATCTCGAGCCGGTGTCGGCCGAGGCCGCCGTCATGGAGCGCGTCGCGCGCCAGGGCGCCGACATGGAGAGCCACGGCTTGGTGGACGTCATGCATGACATGACCCGCCATGACGAGGAGCGCCTGCGCCAGCTCATCGAGAACCACCTGCACTACACCGGCTCGCGCCGCGCCAGGCAGATCCTCGACGACTGGGCCGCCTACCGGCCGAAATTCGTCAAGATCATGCCCGTCGAGTACCGCCGGGCGCTGCAGGAGATGGCCAAGCACCAGGAGGCCGACACCACCGGCCTCGACGTGCTGGAAATCGGGCTGCGCGGGGGCAAGTAGACATGGGCAAGATTACCGGTTTCCTGGAGATCGATCGACAGGACCGGCGGGACGCGCCCGCCCCCGACCGCATTCGCAATTTCCGCGAGTTCGTCATCCCGATGGACGAGCAGAGCGTCGTGCGCCAGGCCGCGCGCTGCATGGACTGCGGCATCCCCTACTGTCACACCGGCTGCCCGGTGAACAACCAGATCCCCGACTGGAACGACCTCGTCTATCATTCGGACTGGCAGGAAGCCGCCCGCAACCTCCACTCCACCAACAACTTCCCCGAGGTGACGGGCCGCATCTGCCCCGCGCCCTGCGAGGCCGCCTGCACGCTCAACCTCGACGACGCGCCGGTCACCATCAAGACCATCGAATGCGCCATCGTCGACCGGGCCTACGAGGAAGGCTGGATCCAGCCGCAGGTGAAGGAGGAGAAGACCGGCAAGCGCATCGCCGTCGTCGGCTCCGGTCCCGCCGGCCTGGCCGCCGCGCAGCAGCTCGCCCGTGCCGGCCATGACGTGCATGTGTACGAGAAGCACGCCCATCCCGGCGGACTGCTGCGCTACGGCATCCCCGACTTCAAGATGGAAAAGCATATCGTCGAACGGCGCGTGAAGCAGATGGAGGCCGAAGGCGTCACTTTCCACTGCAACGCCCATGTCGGCCATGACGTGAAGACGGCGGAACTCGAGAACGAATACGACGCGCTGCTGCTCGCCGGCGGCTCGGAGAAGCCTCGCGATCTCCCGGTGGAGGGCCGCGACCTTGAAGGCGTCCACTACGCCATGGAATTCCTGCCCCAGCAGAACCGCCGCGTCTCCGGCGAGCCGCTGGGCAACGTGAAGCCCCTTTCCGCCAAGGGCAAGCATGTGGTGGTCATCGGCGGCGGCGACACCGGCTCGGACTGCATCGGCACGTCCTTCCGCCAGGGCGCCCTCTCCGTCACCCAGCTCGAGATCATGCCCCGCCCGCCGGAGAAGGAGAACAAGGCGCTGACCTGGCCGCACTGGCCGCTCAAGATGCGCACGTCCTCCAGCCAGGCCGAGGGCGCCGAGCGCGACTGGAGCGTGATGACCCGCAGGTTCCTGGGCAAGGACGGCCATGTCTCGGGCCTCGTCTGCGTGCAGGTGGACGAGCGCATGCAGCCGGTGGAAGGGACCGAGTTCGAACTCAAGGCCGAGCTGGTGCTGCTGGCCATGGGCTTCGTCCATCCCGTGCACGAGGGCATGCTCGCCGAGCTCGGCGTCACACTGGACAGGCGCGGCAACGTGGAAGCGGACGACATGAGCTACCGCACCTCACGCGACAAGGTGTTCGTGGCGGGCGACATGCGCCGCGGCCAGTCGCTGGTGGTCTGGGCCATCCGCGAGGGCCGTCAGGCCGCCCACGCCGTCGATAAATTCCTGATGGGATCGACGCTGCTGCCGCGCTAGGGACTGATCCGGAAAAGTGGATACCACCTTTCCGATAAGATCATGCTCAAGCTATTGATCTAGCGCCTCAGTAGCCGGCCCTCTCCGCCCGCACCGACTTCAACGGTCCCTCGCGCACGGCGCCCGGCTTTTCGCCGTCATCCGGCGCCACGCTTCCGCGCAGCATCCTGGCGGCTTCTTCCGGCGAAGGCGCGGTGGCCGCTTCCATGGCGGGGACCTGCGCCTGGGACTGGACCGGGGGCCGCGAAAGGCTTTGCTCCTCCCCGGCATCGGGCGTGAAGTATTCCGCCACATCCTGCCAGGTCGCGTCGCGGAAACCGGAGACGGCGCCGCGGATGCCTTCCACCACCACCGTCAGGCGGCCCGCTTCCATCAACCCGTGCCACTTCTCGCTGGCGACGATCACCTCGCGCCCGAGGCTGGTCTCGTAGAGCGACTGCGTCCTGCCCACCAGAGACCCGGAATTGAACACCGCCATGACGCAGGCGGCGATGGCCAGAATGGCGAGCACATGCAGACGGTTCTTGCGCGTGTCGGCCTTCCTGCGCGGCGCCGGGGCCGCGTAGCCCTCTTCGTCCTTGCGGCGGACCTTGCGGGCCCCCTCCGCTTCCCTTGCGATCCGCTTCCTGCGGTACTCCAACGCGAACGACATGGGCTTCTGCCCCTCCCCTCGGAACTCAGAACTGGAAGTAGATGAACGGCGCCACTCCCTCCGGAGCGACCGCCTCGATGAGCAGGATTCCGAAACCCAGCAGCAGGCCGAGCGCGACGGGTCCCGCCGTCTCCAGCCGCGCCGCGGCCTGCGTGACCCAGCCGCGCGGCGTGAAATGCGCCGCCAGCGACAGCAGCACCAGCGTCAGCAGGAATGGCGTGACGAGTTGCGCTTCGCCGGTCCAGTCGCCGAGTCCCCGCAGATAGGCCATGGCGAGGTCGAAATTCTCCGCCCGGAAGAAGATCCAGGCGAGGCATACGATATGGAAGGTGACGAGGACGCCGAGCACCCGGCCGAGCATCTGTCCGCCGCCCTCGCCGGCGCCCGCAAGGCTCACCGTTCCGCCGCCGCCGTATCCGGCCGCCGCGACCGCCATGGCCGGCGCCGTGCGCAGGCTCATGATCATGCGCTCGATGGCGAGCGCGCCGCCGTGGATCGCGCCCCAGGCGACGAAGGTCCAGGCCGCGCCGTGCCAGATGCCGCCGAGCAGCATGGTGAGCGCCAGGTTGCGGTAGGTGAGCAGGCCGCCGCCACGGCTGCCGCCTATCGGCTTGTACAGATAGTCGCGCAGCCATTCCGAGAGCGAGATATGCCAGCGCCGCCAGAACTCCTTCAGCGAGGCGGCGCGGTAGGGCTGGTCGAAGTTCCACTTGAAGCGGTAGCCGAGCAGCGCCGCGACGCCTATCGCTATGTCGCTGTAGCCGGAGAAGTCGCAGTAGATCTGTATCGCATAGCCGTAGACGGCGAGCGCCAGGTCCGGCCCCGCGAAGGCGGACGGATCGAAAAATGCCGTATCGACCAGGTTGGTCGCCAGGTAGTTGGCCACCACCATCTTCTTGAACAGCCCGAGCAGGATCAGGACGATGCCGAGCGAGATCATCGGCGTATCGAGCCTCGGCTTCTGCTTCAACTGCGGCAGGAAGTCCGCCGCCCGCACGATGGGTCCGGCCACGAGCTGCGGAAAGAAGGAGATGTAGAGGAAGATGTCGAGCGGGCTGCGCGCGGCTTCCACGTCCTTGCGGTAGACGTCGACCACGTAGGAAATGCCCTGGAAGGTGAAGAAGGAAATGCCTACCGGCAGGATGATCTCCATGAACGGCAGGTCGCGCTCCAGACCCGCCCGCGCCAGCATCTCCGCGAGGCTGTCGAGGAAGAAGCCGTAATATTTGAAGAAGCCCAGGATGACGAGGTTGAGCGCGACGGCGCCGCCGACCAGCAGCCGGCGCTGGCGGTCGTCCGCGGTCATGGAGATGAAGCGCCCGGCCGCGTAATTGATCAGCGAACTCGCCGCCAGCAGGGCGGTGAAGCGCCAGTCCCAGTAGCCGTAGAAGAAGTAGCTCGCGCCCAGCAGGAAGACCTTGCGCAGCTCTTCCCGGTTTCGCAGCTCCCAGCCGATCCCGAACACAATCAGGAAGAAGATGGCGAAGTCCAGCGTCGGAAACAGCATTTTCCCTCCGGGCCCCCCGGCCCGTCCCTCATCTTGCCGCTACGCGGTCATGTGGCGAGAACCCGGCCATGATGGCCGTGAACAACATGCGGGCCGAGCGGCGCGCGCCCTCGGCGGTGATATGAACGTGGTCGCCCGCGGCCAGCGCCGGACGCGCCTGCACCCACTCCCGGATGCCGCAGGGCCCGCCCATGGCGCGCGACCAGTCCCAGAACATCGCCCCCTGCTCCATGGCGACCTCGCGCAGCGTGTTGCGCACCGCGCCGAGCTTGGCCGGCGGATGCCAGCGCGC
>JBFWSL010000011.1:0-28328 GCA_050248375.1 Hyphomicrobiales bacterium
GGGCTTGGTGATCTCCACATGGGGCGCCCATGTGCCGAGCTTCTGAAAGGTGTCGATGGTGGCGGTGAGCACGTCCTCGTCGATCTTCGGGAAATAGGGCTTCTCGGCCCTGGCGATCTCGGCCGCAGGCGTCTCGTTCATATAGACGCGGCATTTGCGGTAGGCGCGCATGAAGGCCCGGGCCATGTCGGTCTCGAGCCATTCACGGGTGGCGGCGAGGCTGGAGAAGGCGCAGGGGCCGATCTGCGGGCCGACCTGCGCCACCACGTGGCCCACCCCGTCCTTCTCCAGTTGCTGGGGGAAGGGGCCCTGCTGCTGCACATACTGCCCCTTGCCCTCGCGGAAGGCCTTGTCGATGTCGGCGGCGCCTCCAGGGGCGATGGTCCTGATCTTCGCGTAGTCGATGCCGGCCTTGTGGCAGGCGTAGCGAAACATGGCGTTGGGCTGGCCGCCGCCGAACAGGACCACCTCGGCGCCTTCCAGCTTCTTCCATGTGAAGTCCGGGTCGGGCTCGCGGGCGGTGACGAAGAAGCCGTCCATCTCGTTGATCTGGGCGAAGTGCGCCACCGGCGGCTTCTCGCCCTTCTCCAGCGGCGAGAAGCTCTGGGAGAGCGCGGACTGCACCACATGGGCGGAGCCATTCTGCAAGGCGGCTATGGCCGAGACGCCGGGCGGCGACACGGACCAGTCGGGATCGAGGCCCTGCTCCTTCAGGAAACCGCCGGACATCATGGAGATGAGCGGCGAGTAGAAGGCGGAGAACAGCGTGAACTGGATGTTGATCTTCTCGGTCATTGTCTCTCCTGCGCGCCGTCAGCCGGCGACTTCCCGGACGTATCGCTTGGAGACCCAGCCGGAGCGGCCGGGCCCGTCATAAGCCCGGTCGCGCGCTACCGGGCTGCAGTTGATCTGCGCTGCGCCATAGGCGACGCCGTACCAGCCGCCACGCTCCTCGAAGATCCAGACTTCCTGGCCGCCGCGCAGCTTGTCGAGCATGGCGTAGTCGCTACCGGGCCCCGCGCGCACGGCAAGGAAGTTGTCGCCCGCGGGGTTGAGCCCGGCCACCTGGCCGACAATGCAGGTGTCGAGGTCTCCCTGGCTGCGGACGGTCACCGGCACCGAAGACGCGGCGAGCGCGGGAATACCGGTCGTGGCGGCGAGCAGCGCGCCCGCGAAGATACGTCGCATTCGAAGTCCTCCTGTCATTTGCCCGGGGCGCCGCCCAGGAAGCCGTCGATCCACGTGTCGTAACTGGCGTTACGCATGACGCGGTTCATGGTTTCGCTAGAAGCCACACCCTTGAGGTCGGCGGGCCCGACGCCCTCGCGCAGGGCCTTGAGCGTGTCATGCACCGCCTGCACCGCCGCCATCAGCGGCTGGTGGCCCTGCAGGCACACGCGCACGTTCAGCCCCGACAACCAGTCGAGGTCCTGCAGGTCCGCCGGGCTGCCGCCGATGACGAGCGGCAGCTTCACTTCCGCCGCGACGGCTTCCACGTCGGAGCGCGTCTTCACGCCGACGAGGAACAAGGCGTCGACGCCGCACCTTTCGTAGGCCTTCACGCGGGCGATGCCGTCCTTCAGGTCGATGGGCACCATGCTGGTGCGGCCGACGATGACGAGTCCCTTGTCGCGGCGGGCGGCGAGGGCCGCCTTCATCTTGCCGACGCCTTCCTCGATGGAGATGAAGCCGGCCTTGCGGGGCGAACCGTAGGCCATCGGCAGCAGCGTGTCCTCGATCGACATGCCGCAGATGCCGGCGGTCTCGAGTTCCTCCACCGTGCGCATGACGTTGAGCGCGTTGCCGTAACAATGGTCGGCGTCCACCATGAGCGGCAACTCGCCTGCGCGGCAGATGCGGCGGCACTGCTCGGCGAACTCGGTCAGGGTGACGAGGATGTGGTCGGGCGCGCCCAGCACCACCTGCGAGGCGACGGAACCGGCGAACATGCCCATCTCGAAGCCGAGATCCTCGGCGATGCGCGCCGACATGGCATCGAAAACCGATCCCGGGTGGACGCAGCGTTTGCCCGACATGATGGCGCGGAATTTCTCGCGCCGTTCCGTGAAGCGCATGTGACGTTCCTCTTTCCCTCACAGTCTCGGTTCCCTCCCCCTTGTGGGGGAGGGCCAGGGAGGGGGGTAAGGTTGATGTCGAACGGCACCCCTCTCCCTCAGGGGAGAGGGGAACAGAGTATCTGGCTTTCCCCCTACGACGAGCCCGCGACCTTCATGACGAAGGGATTGCCGGCGCCGGGGCCGGTGTTGACCCAGACGCTCTTGGTCTGGAGAAACCCCTCGATGGCCTCCATGCCGTTCTCGCGCCCCAGCCCCGACTGCTTGTAGCCGCCGAAGGGCGAGGTGACGGAGACGGCGCGGTAGGTGTTCACCCATACGGTGCCCGCGCGCAGGCGGCGCGCCATGACGGTGGCGCGTTTTACCGAAGTGGTCCACACGCCGGCGGCGAGGCCGTAGATGACGTCGTTGCCGATGCGCACCGCGTCTTCCTCGTCCGTGAAGGGAATGACCGAGAGCACCGGCCCGAACACCTCCTCCTGGGCGATGCGCATGGAGTTGTTCACGCCGGTGAAGATGGTCGGCTTGACGAAATACTTGCCGCCGCCCTCGCTCGCGGACGCCGGGCCGCCGCCCAGGATGCAGTTGGCGCCTTCCTTCCTGGCGATGTCGATGTAGCCGAGCACCTTCTCGTATTGCGGCGGCGTGGTGACGGGGCCGACCTGGGTGTCGAAGCTCTTGGGATCGCCCATGCGGGCGCTGGAGGCCACCTTGACCAGCCTGTCCACGAACTCGTTGTGGATCGACTGCTGCACCAGCAGCCGCGAGCCGGCGATGCAGGTCTGGCCCGTGGCGGCGAAGATGCCGGAGACGACGCCGTTGACCGCGTCGTCCATCTCCGCGTCGTCGAAGACGATGTTGGGCGACTTGCCGCCGAGTTCCAGGGAGACCTTCTTCAGGCCCTGCGCCGCGAGCTCGTAGACCCGCCGCCCGCTCATGCCGCCGCCGGTGAAGGCGACCTTGGCGACCTTGGGATGCGTGACCAGCGGCTCGCCCGCTTCCTTGCCGAAGCCGGTGACGACATTGACGACGCCTTCGGGAAAGCCCGCTTCCTCGACCAGCTTCATGAACTCCAGCAGCGAGGCGGACGTGAACTCCGACGGCTTCAGCACCGCGGTGCAGCCGGCGGCGAGCGCGGGCGCCAGCTTCCACGCGGTCAGCATCAGCGGCGAGTTCCACGGCGTGATCATGGCGCAGACGCCAATGGGCTCGCGCAGGGTGTAGTTGAAGGTGTCGGGCTTGTCGGAAGGGATGACCGCGCCCTGTATCTTGTCGGCGAGGCCGCCGTAGTAATAGTACCATTCGGGCAGATACTTGCACTGGGCGAGCATCTCGGAGATCAGCTTGCCGTTGTCGCGGACCTCCACCTCGGCCAGCTTTTCCGCGTCGCGTGCGATGAGATCGCCGAGCCTGCGCATGAGGCGGCCGCGCGCGGTCGCGGTCGTCCTGCTCCAGGGGCCCGTGTCCCAGGCCTCGTAGGCGGCGTTCACCGCGCGGTCCACGTCCTCCGCGCCGCATCGCGGGATCAGCGCCCAGGGCTCGCCGGTATAGGGATCGAAGCTCTCGAAGGTCCCGCCGCCGGCCGCATCGGTCCACTTGCCGCCGATGACGGTCTGGTATGTCTTCAGCGAAGGCATGACGGACGGCCCCTCCCGAGGGCGGAATGGTTTGCTTTCGCGCAGCTTGCGGCGCGGGGCCTCCCGCCGCAAGCATCAATGTCGGGCAGGAGAATTTCCCTGTCGCGCCGAATGCGGCCGGGGACCTGGCGTTACTTCCTTTTCCTTGCCCCACCTTTTCAACGGGCCTAGTTTGGAAAGCCATGCTCAGGATCGATTGCGAACAGGAAGCCGACGGGCGATGGATCGCGGAAATCCCCGCGCTACCCGGTGTGCTGGCCTATGGCGCCAGCGAAGCCGAGGCGCGCGCCAGGGCGAAGGTTCTGGCCCTGCGCGTGATCGCCGACCGCGTGGAGAACGGCGAACCGCTACCCGGCGAACTCAGTGGTGTCTTTGAGCCCGCATGAGCGAATGGTCCGCGACAAAGGCCCGGCGCGTTGTTGCGGCCCTGTTGCGGATCGGATGGACCATCAAGAGACAAACCGGCTCCCACCGTGTTCTCGAACGCCCGGGCTGGCAGAATGTCGTGTTCGCGTTTCATGATGGCGAGGAAATCGGGCCACGCATGCTGAGCCGGATCGCGCGGCTCACCGGCCTTCGCCCCGACGACCTTTGACCGTCAGTGTGCTCCTTGCGCCGCCCCGTCTCGCGCACTGGTCCGCTAACCGCGCTTCTTCACCACCTCATACGCCTCGAGAGCGCGCCGCCTCGCGAGGTCGTGGCCGACGATGGGTCCGGGGTAGGTTTCGCCCAGCGCCACTTTCGCCTTGCGCAGGGTGGCGGGAGCGGCCTCGAAGGGCGCGTGCAGCGCCCCGGAGGGCAGCTTCGCCAGTTCCGGCACCCATTTGCGGATGTAGTCGCCCTTGGGGTCGAACTTCTTGCCCTGCAGGATCGGGTTGAAAATGCGGAAGTAGGGCGCGGCGTCGGCGCCGGAGCCCGCGACCCACTGCCAGCTCGCGGCGTTGTTGGCGAGGTCGGCGTCGACGAGGGTGTCCCAGAACCAGGCCTCGCCCTGCTGCCAGGGGATGAGCAGGTGCTTGACCAGGAAGGAGGCGACGATCATGCGCACGCGGTTGTGCATCCATCCGGTGGTCCACAGCTCGCGCATGCCGGCGTCCACGATCGGATAGCCGGTGCGGCCCTTCCGCCAGGCCTCAAGGTCGGTGGCGTTTTCGTTCCACGGAAAGGCCGAGAACTCCGGGCGGAAAGGCGTTTCGGGCAGATGTGGCCAGTGGAACAGCAGATGCCAGGAGAACTCGCGCCACAGCAGTTCGCGCAGGAAGGTCATGGCGCCTTCGGCCGACTTGCTGCGCCCGCCGGCGCGCGCGCGCGCCATGTGCCAGCAATGGCGCGGGCTCACCTCGCCGAAATGCAGGGAGGGCGACATGCGCGAAGTGCCGGGCAGGTCGGGCCGGTCGCGCCGCTCCTTGTATTTCGAAAGCCCTTTCTCCACGAATTCGTTGAAGCGCATGCGCGCGGCCGCCTCGCCGGGGATCCATGCCTCCGCGATGCCGCTGGCCCAGTCGGGATTCTCCGGCAGCAGGCCCCAGTCGGCGAGGTCATCGCTGATGACGTCGTCGGGCACGGGGCGCAGGGCCGAGGGCGCGGGCAGCGGCGTGCCGGGATCGGGCGCGTCGAAGCAGGCGCGGGAAAAGGGCGTATAGACCTTGTAGGGATCGCCGTTGCCGGTCCGGATGTCCTCGGGCTCGAACAGGAGCTGGCCGGAGAAGCGCCGGCAGCGCACGCCGGCCCCTTCCAGTCTGCGATGGATGGCGGCTTCCAGCTTCGAGGACCAGGGTTCGTAGCCCCGGCTCCAGTAGAGGGCGCGGGCGCCGGTGGCGCGGGCCACCGTCTCCAGGGTCTCCATGGTGGCGCCCCGGCGCAGCACCAGCCGGCTGCCCTTCGCCTGGAGGGCGAGGTCCAGCTCGCGCAGGCTGTTGTGCAGCCACCAGCGGCTCGCCCCGCCCATGGCCCAGCGTCCGGCCAGGCCGTCGTCCAGGATGTAGAGCGGGATCACCGGGCCGTTCATCGCCGCCGCCGCCGTCAGGGCGGGGTGGTCGTGCAGCCGCAGGTCGCAGCGGAGCCAGAGAATGACCGGGGCAGATGACATGGGACCTGGGGCGGTTGCTGCGGACGAACGTCTCCGGACGCGATTTACGGGAAATGCCGGCGCGGCGCGGAATTTCCCTCCGCGGCGCGGGAATCGGATGCGGGCGAAACTAACGGCTCGGAGGCATCGCCGCCAGCGCAACATGGCCTACTGGCCGTGACGGCGGAAGCGCTTTATATATATAATAACATTTCATCACCGACCGCGGCCCGGAGGCGCCATGTCCAAAGCCCTGTTTCCTGCTCCCGACCACGACCATACGGCCTGCGTCGAGCAGAGCCTGGCCCGTGCGCGCGGCCGGTTCGAGGAGAGGGGGGAGCGGCTGACCAGCCTGCGGGAGGCGGTGTTCAAGACGCTGGCGGAAAGCCACGAGGCGCTGGGCGCCTACGACATCATCGAGAAGATGCGCGCGCGGGGCCGGCGCATCGCGCCCATCTCCATGTACCGGGTGCTGGACGTGCTGTGCCAGGCGGGCCTCGTTCACCGCATCGAAAGCCGCAACGCCTTCGTCGCCTGTCACGACGCGGGCTGCGAGGAACGGCCCATGCTGTTCCTGGTGTGCGAGCGCTGCGGACGGGTGGCGGAAACCCATGACGACAGCCTTGGCGATACGCTGAAGAAGCTCGCGCGCTCGGCGGGATTCCGTCCCAGGCAGATGGTGCTGGAGCTGTCCGGCGTCTGCAGCCACTGCTCCAACTGACCCGGACATGCAGAAGCCCTCGGAGACGGCCACGCTGATCGCCGGCCACGCTCTTGGCGTGACCCGGCGTGGGCGTGCCATCCTGGACGGCATCGACATCTCCGTGAGCGCGGGCGAGATCGTCACCATCATCGGACCGAACGGCGCGGGCAAGACCACGCTGATCCGCGTGCTGCTGGGGCTCATGAAGCCGGACGAGGGCCGGGTGGAGCGCGTGAAGGGCCTCCACATCGGCTACCTGCCGCAACGGCTGGCGGGCGACCCGACCATCCCCATGACCACGGCGCGCTTCGTCGCGCTGTCGGGCCGGGTGGCGCCGGGCCGGGGCCTCGCCGCGCTGGAGGAGGTGGGGGCGAAGCATCTGGCCGGCGCGCAGCTCTCGGAGCTTTCGGGCGGCGAACTGCAGCGGGTGGCGCTGGCGCGGGCGCTGGCTGGCGATCCGCAACTGCTGGTGCTGGACGAACCCGTGCAGAATGTCGACTACGCGGGCGAACAGGCGCTCTACGCGCTTATCGGCGAAATCCGGGACCGGCATGGCTGCGGCATCCTGCTGGTGTCGCACGACCTGCATATCGTGCTGGGCGCGAGCGACCGGGTGGTGTGCATCAACCGGCATGTGTGCTGTTCGGGCGTGCCGGAGTCGGTGGCGCGGCATCCGGAATATTCGCGGCTGTTCGGCGGCGGCGCGGAACGGGTCTACGCGGTCTACGAGCATCGCCACGACCACGCGCACGACCTTTCAGGCGGCGTGGCGCATTCCCATGAGCATGGCGAGAGGCACGGGCATGGTCGAGAGACCTGAGACGGACAAGTTCAGCTTCACTCACCATGCAACCCTCACTTCGTCACCATCGGGCTCGACCCGGTGGTCCATGCCACGTGTTCAGCGAACCTCAATGCGAATGGCAAGGCTGCATGGATTGCCGGATCAAGTCCGGAAATGACGAGAGTGTGCGAGTGATTCGAGGCTCTTGCTCCTGCGGTAGATTCAGGAAGCCAGTTCGAGCTTTTCGCGGGCGGCCGCGGGCATTTCCGCACGGGGCGCAGCGGACGGCCAGGGCGCGCTGGCGAGGCCGCCGAAGCGCTTGAGCAGCTTCCTGATGTAGGTGCGGTAGCGGTAGTGCTGCACCTCCAGCTTGTGGCGCTCGCTGTCCACATAGGTAACGCCGTGGTCGAGGCTCGGGGAGGCCGAGGCCTTGAGGGAACGGAACCATCCGACCTTGTCCGGCGCGATCTCCTGGCCGACGACGAAGCTGGCGATCATGCGCGCCTGGTAGTCGGCGAGCTGCCAGAAGCTGCCTTCGGCGGGCTGCACCAGGCCGACGCAGAAGAGATTGTCGATCTCGCGGTGGACGACGTTGAGGAACAGCGGGCTGGAGCCGTCCTCCCGCACGAAATACTCGCGCGGCATGAAGGGGAAGGTGAGATTGAAGCCGGTGGCCCAGACGATCATGTCCACCTCCTCGCGGGAGCCGTCCCTGAAGGCGACCATGCGGCCGTCGAGGCGTTCCACGTCGGGCTTCACGGTGATGCGGCCGTGGGCGAGGTGGTCGAGATAGGCCGACGCGGAGGAAGGATGCGCCTCGAGCAGGCGGTGGTCCGGCTTGGGCAACCCGTATTTCTCGTGCGGGCCGACGAGGATGTAGAGCGCGCCCTCATACATGGAGCGCAGCAGCTTGCGCGGCAGCGGCCAGCGCTGGGTCAGGTCGATGATGACGTCGAGCGGCCGGCCGAAGATGAACTTGGGCAGGAAGTGATAGGTGCGGCGCATGGAATGCAGCACCGTGCGCGACAGGTTGGCCGCGTCGGCGGCGATGTCGCAGCCGGAGTTCCCGGCGCCGACCACGAGCACGCGCTTGCCGGCGAGCTGTTCGCGGGTCTTCATCTCGTGGGTGTGCAGGGATTCTCCCGTGAAGCTGCCGGGATATTCGGGGAACTTCGGATCCCAGTGGTGGCCGTTGGCGACCACGAGGCCGTCATAGACGCGAGGGCCGGGTTCGCCCTTGATGGTCACGAGCCAGCGGCCGCCGTCGCGCTCCACCTTCACCACCTCGGTGTTGAAGGTGATGCAGTCGTGCAGGCCGAAGTGGCGCGCGTAGGACTGGATGTAATCGTTGGCCTGGCGGCGGCTGAGGAACTGCGGATACTCCGCCGGCATCGGGAAATCGAGATAGCGGGTGAGCCGCTTGGAGGTGTTCAGGTGGGTGGTCTCGTAGACCACGTGCGGGCTTGCGGGATTCCAGATTCCGCCGATGTCCGCCTCGCGCTCGAAGCAGTCGAAGGGGATGCCCCGCTGCTTGAAATTCTTGACCACGGCGATGCCGCAGGCCCCGGCGCCGATGATGCAGTAACGCTTTGTGCTGGAAGGAGTTTTCATCGGCGCTCCGGCGGGGGCACGATGGCACTCCCGGCTCTCCCGCATTGACTTCCTAGCGGGGACGAATAACACATTTTCGCAGGCCAAACACCCGGCTTCCGGTGGCGAAAGGTCGCTATCGTTGCCGCAAGGACCGACCATGGACAGCCTTTTCCTTCAGGCATTGCTGGCGGGAGCCGGCATCTCGCTCGCCGCGGCGCCGCTGGGGTGCTTCGTGGTGTGGCGCAGGCTGTCCTATTTCGGCTCCACCATCGCCCATAGCGGCCTGCTCGGCGCGGCGGCGGGCCTGCTGCTCTCCATCGACCCGACCGTCGGCGTCATCGTCACGGCGATCCTGCTGTCGGTCATGCTGACCCTGCTGCAGCGCCGCCGGGCGCTGCCTTCCGACGCGCTGCTCGGCATCCTGGCGCATGCGTCCCTGGCGGCGGGCTTCATCGTCGCCGGGCTGCTGGGCGGCAGCCGTATAGACCTGATGGGCTATCTGTTCGGCGACGTGCTTGCCGTGTCGGACCGGGACCTCGCCTGGATCTACGGCGGCGGCGCGCTGGTGCTCGGCGTGACCGTGTGGATCTGGCGTCCGCTGCTGGCGATGTCGGTGCACGAGGAGCTGGCGCAGGCCGAGGGCGTCAACGTGGCGCGCGCCAACGCCGTCTTCATGGTGCTGCTGGCGATCACGGTGGCGCTGGCCATGAAGGTGGTCGGCATCCTGCTGATCGCCTCGCTGCTGGTGATTCCGGCCGCCGCCGCGCGGCCCTTCTCGTCCACGCCTGAGATGATGGCGGTGATCGCGACGGTCGTCGCCATCGCGGCGGTCGCGGCGGGGCTGGGCGCCGCATTCTGGCTTGACCAGCCCGCGGGGCCGGCCATCGTGCTGGTGCTCGCCGTCTTCTTCGCGTTGTCGCTGGCGGGTAGCCTGAGGGCCGGCGCAGGACAGGGGCAGGCACAGTGAGCGCGCCCGCAACCAGGCACATGACCACCCGCGTCATGATCGGCGATGTCGCCGTCGGCGGCGGTGCGCCCATCGTGGTGCAGTCGATGACCAACACCGACACCGCCGACGCCGCCTCCACGGCGGCGCAGGTGGAGGCGCTGGCGCGGACGGGCTCGGAGCTGGTGCGCATCACCGTGGACCGCGACGAGGCCGCCGCCGCCGTGCCGCATATCCGCGACCGGCTGCGCGCGAAGGGCATCGCCGTGCCCCTCGTCGGCGACTTCCATTACATCGGCCACAAGCTGCTCGCCGAACATCCCGCTTGCGCGGAGGCGCTCGACAAATATCGCATCAATCCGGGCAATGTCGGCTTCAGGGACAAGCGCGACCGGCAGTTCTCCGCCATCATCGAGCTGGCGCTGAAATACGCCAAGCCGGTGCGCATCGGCGTCAACTGGGGCAGCCTCGACCAGGAGCTGCTGACCCGGCTGATGGACGAGAACGCGCGCTCGGATACGCCGATGGAGGCGCGTGCGGTGACCCATGAGGCGATGGTGCGGTCGGCGCTGCTGTCGGCGGAGCGGGCGCAGCAGATCGGGCTCGGCCCCGACCGCATCGTCCTGTCGGCCAAGGTCAGCGCCGTGCAGGATCTTATCAGCGTCTACCGCCTGCTCGCGGCGCGCTCGCGCCATGCGCTGCATCTGGGGCTCACCGAGGCCGGCATGGGCAGCAAGGGCATCGTGGCTTCCTCCGCGGCCATGGGCGTGCTGCTGCAGGAGGGCATCGGCGACACCGTGCGGGTGTCGCTGACGCCGCGTCCGGGAGGCGACCGCACGGAAGAAGTGCGCGTGGCGCAGGAGCTGCTGCAGAGCATGGGCCTGCGCAGCTTCGCGCCCATCGTGGCGGCCTGTCCGGGCTGCGGGCGCACCACCAGCACGGTGTTCCAGGAGCTGGCGGAAGACATCCAGGGTTTCCTGCGCGACAGCATGGCGGCGTGGAAGCCGGTCTATCCGGGCGTGGAGACGCTCAACGTGGCGGTGATGGGCTGCATCGTGAACGGCCCCGGCGAGAGCAAGCACGCCGATATCGGCATCTCGCTGCCCGGCACGGGCGAGCAGCCCGCCGCCCCCGTCTTCGTCGACGGGGAGAAGACGGTGACCCTGCGCGGGCCCAACATCGCGGCGGAGTTCAAGGCCATCGTGACGGACTATGTGGAACGCCGCTTCGGCGGCAAGGCCGCGCGGTCCAGGGTCAATGCCGGCGGCGGGTGACGAAGCGCGCGGCCTCGATGAGCGTGGCGGCGCGTTCGCCGAAGGGCTTCAGGCGGGAGACGGCTTCCTCCTCCAGGTCGGCGAGCAGGGTGCGCGCCTTCTGCACGCCGAAGGCGGCGACGAGGGTGGCCTTGCCGGCGCCGCGGTCCTTGCCGATGGCCTTGCCCAGCAGGGATGTGTCTCCCTCGACGTCGAGCAGGTCGTCGGCGAGCTGGAACGCCTGGCCGATGGCCCTGCCGAAGGCGGCGAGCGCCGCGCGGGGCTTCGGCTCGGCCTTGCCGAGGATGGCTCCGGCCTCGCAGGCATAGCGGATCAGGGCGCCGGTCTTGAGCGCCTGCAACTGCCGGATCTGGTCCACTTCGAGGGTTCTGCCCTCCGCCTCCAGGTCGAGCGCCTGGCCGCCCGCCATGCCGGTCCAGCCGGCGGCGCGGGCGAGCCCGAGGATCAGCTCGGTGCGCACGGCGGGATCGGCATTGGTCTCGCGCCGCGCGAGGATCTCGAAGGCGAGCGTCAGCAGGCCGTCGCCGGCAAGGATCGCGGTCGCCTCGTCGAAGGCCTTGTGCACGGTCGGGCGTCCGCGGCGCAGGTCGTCGTCGTCCATGGCGGGCAGGTCGTCGTGGACGAGCGAATAGCAATGCACGCATTCGAGAGCGGCGGCGGCGTCGAGGGCGTTCTCCGTCTTCACGCCGAACAGGCCGGCGCTCTCGATCAGCAGCAGCGGCCGCAGCCGCTTGCCGCCGCCCAGCGTGGCGTAGCGCATGGCCTCGGCCAGGCGCCCAGGCGGCGAGGACGGGCCGCGCGTGCCCGAGAGATGGTCGCGCAGGCGCTGCTCGACGATGGCGGCGATGATCGAAATCTTGACGTCGAAAGACATGTTCCCCCGCGCGACGGCCTCTCACGGCGCTGGACAAGTCCGAATACTTTCGGTGATACCACGTTGGAAAGCCACGCAGCCAGTGGCTAGCATGCAGCGGAATGGCGAAGGGGAAACAAGCCGTAAAGGTCCGGTGGTGGAGCCGGTGGCCGCGCGCGCTGCGTCTCGCGGCCGCCGTTCTCGCCGTGCTCGCGCTTCTGCCTCTGGCGCTGATCCTGCTTTATCTCCTCGTCGATCCGCCCGCCTCCACGCTGATGGTGAGCGAGAAGCTTTCGGGAAAGACCATCCGGCACAAATGGGTGCCGCTGGAGAAGATATCGAAGAATCTCGTGCGGGCGGTGGTGACCTCCGAGGATGCACGCTTCTGCGATCACTGGGGAGTGGACTGGCGGGCCGTCAGCGACGCCATCGAGGAGGCGGAGGAAGACGGCGGCGCCATTCGCGGGGCCAGCACGATCCCAATGCAGACGGCCAAGAACCTGTTCCTGTGGAGCGACCGCAGCTATGTGCGCAAGGCGGTGGAGATACCGCTCACCTATGTCATGTCCGCGGTGTGGCCGAAACGGCGGATGATCGAGATTTATCTCAATATCGCCGAATGGGGACCCGGGGTGTTCGGGGCCCAGGCGGCGGCGCGCTATCATTTCCGCAAGGACGCCGCCGACCTGACACCGGGGGAAGCGGCGCTGCTGGCCGCCTCGCTGCCGAACCCGCATGTGCGCCGGGCCGGCCGGCCGGGGCCGCGGACGCGGGGGCTGGCCAGCCGTCTGCAGGTGCGCGCGGCCCGCGAGGGGGTGCCGCTGGGGTGCATCTACCCCGGCGAATGAGGGCTCCCTGGACACTGGCCAATGGCGGGGAAACTGATTATAAGAGCGCCGAACCGCGGCTGACGGAGCCGCCGGACATGCGTCCAGCGGCCGGGCCGCGACGCAGTTTGGAGACCTGAAATGGCTGTTCCGAAAAGGAAAACCTCCCGCATGAAGCGTGGGCAGCGGCGCTCGAACCATGCGCTGAAGCGTCCGACCTTCGTGGAGGACAAGGAGAGCGGCGAGTTGCGCCGCCCGCATCACATCGACCTGAAATCCGGCAAGTATCGCGGCCGGCAGGTGCTCGAGCCGAGGGACGAGTTCTAGGCGATCGCCGATAACCGGTACCGGGGGCCTGCTGGAGAACGGGGATGCTGCTGAGCCTGCCTTACCTGATCCTGCCGCTGATCGCCTATAACGCGATCGTCTTCGGGACCGGCGCGTCCTTCGATACCGGGATGCTTCAGGTCAACATGCTCTCGGGGGCGGTGTGGCGGTTCACCCTCGGCGACCTGATGCTGACGGGCACGCTGCTGCTGCTGTTCATCGAGATCCTGAAGGCGACGCGTACCGGCGGCAATTCGCTGGTGGACCATGCGCTGTCCACCATCGTTTTCATCATCTGCCTGATCGAATTCCTTGTGGTACCGGAGGCGGCGACGTCGCTGTTCTTCCTGATCACCATCGTCTGCCTGATCGACGTGATCGCGGGCTTCTCGGTAACCATCCGGGCGGCGCGGCGCGACTTCTCGGTCGGCCCCGGCGCGCATTAGCGCATCATCCGGCCAAATGGAATCGCCTGGCCGATAAGATCATGCTCTAGCCGCGCGACAGGATCTCAGGCTTTCAGATTGGCATTCGCCCCGGGCCGGGACGGTCCCGTTCTGGCACGCCGGGCGTAGGCGGCGTCCGCGCAGCGGCGCCGGTCGGCGCGCTCGGCGTTGCAATCCTCCGCGGGCGCGTATTGCAGCACGAGCTGGGCGAGAAAGGGGGCGGACCGCCTATGCGTGGGCATGGGACGGGCGGTCCGGACCTGGTCCGCTGTGGCGGCGGGGGTCAAACCGGGGTTTTCGGGGTCCGGGGCGGGCAGGAGAGCCGGCAGGGCGGGGCGGGGACGATGCTCCGCCTGGGCAGCTCCTCCGGGAAGTATCGCCGTCACTCTCATGTTTACCAGTCCTGTTAACGCCTCGTCCCGTTCGGGGACATCTGGCCCTTGTGTCGCAAGACCCGGGCCAGCGCGGAATCTCCAGACGCCGGGCCACTCTCCCGAAGCCCCGTGGCCGGGCATTTGGCCAATATTAATAGTTAGCGCATTAGGGTCGATCGACCCAGAAGGGTTAAGCGCTTACGGGGAAGGGATCATGTCGGAGGGTGCAGAAGGGGCCTACGCGGCGGGCGCGTGTGACCCCTCGGAGGAGGTATCCGCCGTTCCCCGTCCGCCGGCTTGCGTGGACGAGGCGCCGCCCCGCATGCGCGGGATCGCCGCCGCGACCGTGCCCGGAGCCGCCCCCTTCGACGTGCTGAGGGTGCTGAGCGCGGCCGGCGAGAGCTGCTACATCTGGTCGATCACCAGCGACGACATGGTCTGGACCGGCAATGCCCTCGACATCCTCAGGTCGCCGAGTCCCGAAGACCTCAAGCGCGGCCGCTCCTACCAGCTCCTGCTCGATCCCGAATTCGCCGAGAAGCGCTACCTGACGCTGCTGGAGGCCGCCGGCAAGGACACCGGCGAGGGCGCGCCCTACTGGGTGCAATACCGTTTCAAGCCGAAGGGCCGGCGCAGCAAGGACAGCCTGTGGATCGAGGATACCGGGCGCTGCTTCGCGGGGCCGGGGGGGCGGCCGGACCGCGCTTGGGGCGTGGTGCGCGTCATCAACGAGCGCTACGAGCGCGAGCAGAAGCTGCTGTTCCTGAGCGCCCATGACGAGTTGACCGGCCACATGAACCGCAACTCGCTCACCGAAGCGCTGTCGAGCTATCTGGAGACCTCCTCGGAGGGACGGACCTTTGGCGCCTTCCTGATGGCGGCGGTGAACAACCTCGGCCATGTGAACGACACCTATGGCTTCGAGGTGGGCGACGAGGTGCTGCGCATCGTCGGCCAGCGGCTGAAGAGCTGCCTGCGCGGCAGCGACGTGATCGGGCGCTACGGCTCCAACAAGTTCGGCCTGCTGCTCAGGGACTGCGGGCCGGACCAGTTCGAATCCATCGCCGAGCGGCTGGTGAGTTCGGTCAGCGATTCCGTGGTGGAGACCTCGGCCGGCGCGCTGGCGACCACGGTGCGGCTCGGCGCGGTGCTGATTCCAAAGCAGGCGCGCACGGTCAACAGCGTGGTCTGCCGCTCACTGGAGGCGCTGGAGTGGGCGCGCACGAAGAACCCGCTCGGCTACCGGGTGTTCGAGCCGTCGGAGCAGCGCGACAACCGCCGCAAGCGCAATGTGGTGCTCGCCGACCAGGTGCTGCAGGCGCTGAACGAACGGCGCATGATGCTGGCGCTGCAGCCGATCGTGGCCAGAGACAGCCGGCGCCCGGCCTTCTACGAATGCCTGCTGCGCATGCGCGCCACCGACGGCAGCGTCATTTCCGCGGGCGAGTTCATTCCGGTGGCCGAGCAGCTCGGCCTGGCCGGTCTCATCGACCATCGGGTGCTGGAACTGGCGGTGAAGATGCTGCAGGGACTGCCGGAGCTGCGGCTGTCCATGAATGTGTCGGGCGAGACCACCGGCAACAAGGAGTGGCTGGAGGCGCTGGCCGCCGCCACCGGGGGCGACCGCGACGTGGCCGGCCGGCTGACCATCGAGATCACCGAGACGGTGGCGATCGCCGACATCGAGGAGTCGATCTCCTTCGTGCGCTGCCTGAAGGAGCTGGGCTGCAGGGTGGCCATCGACGACTTCGGCGCCGGCTATTCGTCCTTCCGCAACCTGCGCCTGCTCAACGTCGACCTGGTCAAGATCGACGGCTCCTTCGTGCACAACCTGGCGCAGAGCCCGGAGGACCGCATCTTCGTGGAGACGCTGACCGGGCTGGCGCGCAACTTCGGGCTGGAGACGGTGGCGGAATGGGTGGCGGACGAGGCCACCGCCGCGATCCTCAGCGACCTCGGGGTGGACTATTTCCAGGGTTTCCATTTCGGCGCGCCGCGGCTGGTGGGCGGCGCGGCGCAGGCAAGGCCGCGCGCCGAGGAGGCCGGAGGCGCAGCGGTGGCTGCGGCGGGCACGGACTGCTAGCGCATCAGCCCGCCAGGTGGAATCGCCTGGCCGGTAAGACGATGCGCCAGATCAATAGCTTGAGCATGATCTTATCGGAAAGGTGGTATCCACTTTTCCGAAGCATGCTTTAGCGCGCGGCACAGGCCGCATCACACGAATATCACAAAGGGCAGGGAAACGGAGCGGGCCCGCGTCCGCTCAGGACTTGCTGGACAGCTTTTCGAGCTTTTCCTGCATGGCTGAAAGCTCCGCCTTCAGGGTCTCGAGCTCGCTTCCTGCGCCGTTCGGCGCAGCGTTCTCCGGCTGGGGCGCGGCAGCGGACGGCTTCTTCTGGTCGCCGCGGGCGGAAGGGCCGGCGAAGGGGCCGCCGAACATGCCGAGCGCGCGCTCGAACATGGCCATGTTCTGGCGCGCGTGCTCCTCGATGGCCCCCATGGCGCTGGCTCCAAGAGCGGTGGCGCCAAAGGTGTCGGCGAACTGCTTGCGGTAGCGTTCCTGCTGGCGGGTGAGGGAGTCGAGGCTCACCTCGAGATATTTCGGCACCAGGGCCTCGAAGCCCGCGCCATAGAAGCGGATGAGCTGCCGCAGGAAATTGATGGGCAGCAGGTTGGTGCCGCGGCTCTCCTGCTCGACGATGATCTGGGTGAGGACGGACCGGGTCAGGTCTTCGCCGGTCTTGGCGTCATAGACGACGAAGTCGCGCTCGATGCGGACCATCTCGGCGAGATCGTCGAGGGTTACGTAGGCGCTGGTTTCGGTGTTGTAGAGCCGGCGGTTGGCGTATTTCTTGATGACAACCGGTTCGACGTTCGACTCGACTTCCTTGGCCACGGACTTATGATTCCCCAGCGGTTGGGCGGCAGTACTTTGCCGCAGTGCAAAGTAGGTAACATGAATTTTGTGCGGGGCACCAGACATTTCCGCCCGCATCGTAAAGAAGGCAAGGCTCCGCTAAGGGCCCGAAACTGTGACAGGATTTCATCGACACAAAGACGTCTTAGACCTTTGGTCTTGTGGGCCTATGTCGCATATGCGTAAACGCGGAGCACAGTATAGAACCCCGGATATTCAAGCCAAGGAGGCAAGTCATGGGCGATAAGGACGCCATCGTCATCGCCGGCGCAGCGCGTACGCCGGTAGGCTCGTTCAACGGATCGTTGAGCAGCGTAACCGCCCATTATCTGGGGCAGGTGGCCATCGAGGCGGCGCTGTCGCGGGCCAACGTGCAGCCGGGCGACGTGTCGGAAGTCATCCTCGGACAAATCCTCACCGCCGGCCAGGGCCAGAACCCGGCGCGGCAGGCCTCCATCGGCGCGGGCATCCCCGTGGAGGCGCCGGCCTGGGGCATGAACCAGCTCTGCGGCTCGGGCCTGCGGGCGGTGGCGCTCGGCGCCCAGCAGGTTCAATCCGGCTCCAGCCGCATCGTGGTGGCGGGCGGCCAGGAAAGCATGAGCCAGGCGCCGCACTGCGCCAACCTGCGCAACGGACAGAAGATGGGCGATCTCAGCCTCATCGACACCATGATCCGCGACGGCCTCTGGGACGCCTTCAACGGCTATCACATGGGCGTGACGGCGGAGAACGTGGCCAAACAGTGGCAGATCACCCGCGACGAGCAGGACGCGTTCGCGGTCGCGTCGCAGAACAAGGCCGAGGCGGCCAAGAAGGCCGGCCGCTTCAAGGACGAGATCGCGCCGGTCACCATCAAGACGCGCAAGGGCGACGTGGTGGTGTCGGAGGACGAGTATATCCGCGAGGGCGCCAAGCTGGAGGACATGCAGAAGCTGCGCGCGGTCTTCGCCAAGGACGGTACGGTGACCGCGGGCAATGCCAGCGGCATCAACGACGGCGCGGCGGCCGTGGTGCTGATGACCGCGGGCGAGGCGGAGAAGCGGGGCATCAAGCCGCTGGCGCGCATCGTTTCCTGGGCCCATGCGGGCGTCGATCCCTCGATCATGGGCACCGGCCCGATCCCGGCGTCGCGCAAGGCGCTGGAAATGGCCGGATGGAAAACCGGCGATCTTGACCTGGTCGAGGCCAACGAGGCCTTCGCCGCGCAGGCCTGCGCGGTGAACAAGGATCTGGGCTGGGACACTTCCAAGGTCAACGTGAACGGTGGCGCCATCGCCATCGGCCATCCCATCGGCGCGTCGGGCGCGCGGGTGCTGGTCACGCTGCTGCACGAGATGGAGCGCCGCGACGCCAAGAAGGGCCTCGCCACGCTTTGCATCGGCGGCGGCATGGGCATCGCCATGTGTGTCGCCCGGGACTGAGGGATTGAGTGACGCTGCTGCTGAAATGTCTCTGGCCGGCATGGGCTTGCCGGCCGGCCGGGGTTTCGCGCGGTTCGGAGGAACGGTCTGACAAGGGAGGGAAGACCATGGGGCGTGTTGCGGTCGTTACCGGCGGCAGCCGGGGCATCGGCGAAGCGATTTCGAAGGCACTGAAAGCCGCGGGCTACACGGTCGCCGCGAACTACGCGGGCAACGACGAAGCGGCCAGGACGTTCAAGGACGCGACGGGCATCCCGGTCTACAAGTGGGACGTCAGCAACGCGGAGGCCTGCGCGGCGGGCCTCAAGCAGGTGGAGCAGGACCTGGGGCCGGTGGAAGTGCTGGTCAATAACGCCGGCATTACCAAAGACACCATGTTTCACCGGATGACGCTGGAACAGTGGCGCGCGGTCATCGACACCAATCTGAATTCGCTCTTCAACATGTGCCGTCCGGTCATCGAGGGCATGCGCGAACGCGGCTTCGGCCGCATCGTCTGCATCTCCTCGATCAACGGCCAGAAGGGCCAGATGGGCCAGACCAACTATTCCGCGGCCAAGGCGGGCGAACTGGGATTCGTGCGGGCGCTGGCGCAGGAGAATGCCTTCAAGGGCATCACCGTGAACGCGATCTGCCCGGGGTATATCGGCACGGAGATGGTCCGGGCGGTGCCCGAACAGGTCCTGAAGGAGAAGATCCTGCCCCTTATCCCCGTTGGACGGCTGGGGGAGCCGGAGGAAATCGCCCGCTGCGTGGTGTTCCTGGCCGCGGACGAGGCCGGCTTCATCACCGGCTCCACGCTCAGCGCCAACGGCGGCCAAATCATGGTTTAACAGGCTGTTAACCAGAAATTCAGCCCTCGAATGCGTAATAAAAAGTGATGGAGCGGTCCTGCTGGACGACCGGCGGGGCCGCACCCATATGGAAACAAGGACCGGGGGCGGCGAGGGGCCGCGCCCGGTATGGCGCGGGGAGCGCACGGAATATGACCGGCTGGATGATCGCCGGCGGGCTTGTCCTGCTGTTTTTCGGCGGAGAGCTGCTGGTCCGTGGAGCGGTTCTGCTGGCCCACAGGCTGGGCGTCTCCTGCCTGATGATCGGCCTCACCATCGTCGGCTTCGGCACCTCCACTCCCGAACTGGTCACCAGCCTGCAGGCGGTCATGGAAAGCGCGCCCGGCATCGCGGTCGGCAACATCGTCGGCTCGAATATCGCCAACGTGCTGCTGATCGTGGGCATCGCGGCCCTGATCTGCCCGATTCCCTGCAACCAGCGCATCGTGCTGCGCGACGGCGGGCTGATGCTGGCCGCGTCGCTGGCGCTGCTGGCGCTGTCCGTGGGCGGCGTGCTGGACCGTGTGGACGGGGCGCTGCTCACCTTCGGGCTTGCGGGGTATCTCTGGTATCTGTGGCGCGAGGAAACCGCGGGCGCCAACGCCACGGAGGCCTCCCGGACTGCCGCCGAACAGAATATGGAGCTGCCCTGGCCCGGCCGGCTGCACACGAGCGTGGAACTGGTCCTGCTCGCCGGCGGCATCGTGCTGACGGTGCTCGGCGGACGGCTGCTGGTCTTCGGCGCCATCGATCTCGCCAGGTCGCTGGAGGTCTCCGACACCCTCATCGGCCTCACCATCGTGGCGGTGGGCACCTCGCTGCCCGAGCTGGCCACGTCCGTCGTCGCGGCCTACCGCCGCCAGCCCGATATCGCCTACGGCAACATCGTCGGCTCCAACGTGTTCAACGTGCTCGGCATCGGCGGCGTCACCGCGCTGACCGTCCCGATCAATGTCCCGGACCACGTGCTCGCCTTCGACCTTCCGGTGATGATCGCGGTGACCCTGCTGATGGCGGTGTTCGCCATGACGGGCGCCCGGCTGACGCGCACGGAAGGGGCGGTTCTGCTGTGCGGCTACGGAACCTATATCGCCCTCATCAGCCTGTGACCTGAGGCCGTGGGCGGACTTGCGCGCGTGCGCGGACCGTGGCAACGGGCAGGCGCATGAACACCCGGCCTTCCCGATCCGGACCCGACGCCCGCACCGGCCGCCTGCGGGCGACCGCGGTGGGCGCGGTCGCCATTCCAATCTGGTCGTCGCTGGCGGCGCTGGCGCAGCTTAACGGCGGCGTGCCGCCGCTGCAGCTCCTGGCCGTCAGCTTCGCCATCGCGGGGACCATCGGCCTGGTCTACCTGTTGTGGAGCGGCGTGCCGCTCTCCAGCCTGCTCGACGTGCCGCCGGGCGCGTGGCTGCTGGGGGTCGGCGGGCTGTTCGGCTATCACCTGCTCTACTTTCTCGCCTTCCGGATGGCCCCGGCGCTCGAGGTCAATCTCGTCAACTATCTGTGGCCGCTGCTGATCGTGCTGTTTTCCGCGCTGCCGGTGGCGGGAGCGGGCGGGCTGACCTGGCGGCACCTGGCGGGCGCGGCCATGGGCTTCGCCGGCACGGCGCTGATCCTGACGGGGGTCACGGCGTCGGAGACGGGCGGCCATCTCGCGGGATATCTCTGCGCCATGGGAGCCGCGATCATCTGGGCTGCGTATTCGGTGCTGTCGCGGCGCTACGCGTCGGTGCCGAGCCATGCGGTGGCGGGGTACTGCCTGGTCACCGCGGCGCTCGCCGCCGCCTCGCATCTGGTGCTGGAGACGACGCTGTGGCCGCAGGGCGCCGCGCAATGGGCGGTGCTGGCGGCGATGGGCGCCGGACCGGTGGGTCTGGCCTTCTATTTCTGGGACCACGGGGTCAAGCATGGCGACGTGCGTTTTCTCGGTGTCGCCTGCTATGCGATCCCGCTGCTCTCCACGCTCCTGCTGATCGTGCTCGGGCTGGGGGAGGCGAGTGCGGGACTGTGGGTCGCCTGCGGCCTCATCGTCGGCGGAGCGGGCCTGGCGGCGCGGTCCGTGGGCGAAGGGGACTGACGGGCGCTCAGGGCGCTTCCGGCTCCCAGCCCCGCGGAGCCATCTCGAAGCCCTCGAACTCGAAGCCCGGCGCCACCGTGCAGCCGGCCAGCGTCCATTCACCCAGGCTCCTGGCCGTTTGCCAGGCGTGGGCCGGGACCACGGCCTGGGGCCGCTCGCCGTTGGCCAGATCGGGGCCGAGACTCCGGGCCCGGTGACCGTGCGCATCCCCTGAAATTCTCAACTCCAGCGGCGCGCCGGCATGCCAGTGCCAGACCTCGGCCGCGTCGACGCGGTGCCAGCGGGAGACCTCGCCGGAGCGCAGCAGAAAGTAGATGGCGGTGGAACGGGCGCGGCCGTCCGCGCCGGCCTCGTCGCGGAAAGTCTCGCGGAAATGTCCGCCTTCCGGATGCGGCTCCAGTTTCAGGAGGCCGATGATCTGTTCAGCCGTCAGCATGAAGACGATCCTTTCCCGGCCGGCGGTGGATCCCGTCCCGGTCGATGGAGCCCCGTCGCCGCGGAGCCCGGGGTTCGGGCCCGCGGTATGGACCCCGGGCCAAGCCCGGGGTTTCGCGTTGACGGTTGCGCCGGGCTGGAAACCCCGAACCTGTCCGGCGTCCGCCGAAACAGGCCGGACGGCCAGCCGGATGGACCTCCGGCCTGAAGCCGAAGGCGAAATCCGGGCGAATATTCGCGGGTGCGGTTACAGTCCCGAAACCCCGGGCTTGGCCCGGGGTCCATGGCACGGTTCCGAGGCAGGTGGGCCTGGGAAGCCTGTCCCGCGTCACGCGTTGTCCTTGCGCTTGCGGATCTCGCCGAAGATTTCCCACAGTTCGCGGCCCTTCATGCCGAGCCGCTCCTGAATCTCGGGGCTCGAAGGCCGCAGGAAGGGGTTGGCGGCCAGCTCGGCCGCCAGCGTTGTCGGCAGCGTCGGCTTGCCTTCGGCGCGCAGGGCGTCCACTTCCTCCGCCCGTTCCTGCAGCGCCTTGTTGCCCGGCTCGATGGTCAGCGCGAAGCGGGCGTTGGACTGGGTGTATTCGTGGCCGCAATAAAGCGTGGTCTCGGGCGGCAGCGCCATCAGCTTCGACAGGGAGGTCCACATCATCCTGGCGTCGCCCTCCAGCAAACGTCCGCAGCCGAGCGAGAAGATGGTGTCGGCGACGAAGGCGACGCCGGCCTGCGGGAACCAGTAGCTGATATGGCCGGTGGTGTGGCCGGGGGTCTCGATGACCTTGGCGGTGAAGTTCCCGAACTTCACCTCGTCGCCTTCCTTCACCTGCACGTCCATGCCGGGAATGCGGCCGGCATCCGCGGCCGGGCCGACGATGGTGCAGCCTGTCGCCTGCTTCAGGGCCAGGTTGCCGTCGGTGTGGTCGGCATGGTGATGGGTGGTCAGGATATGGGTGAGGGTCCAGCCCTTGAGCGCCAGCGCCTTGCGCACGGCCCCGGCTTCCGGGGCGTCGATGGAAGCCGTGACGTTGGCGTCGGCATCGTGGATCAGCACGCCGTAGTTATCGCTGAGGCAGGGAAACTGGTAAATCTCGAGCTTCGGCATCAGGCTTCCTTCCCGGCTGTATACGGTCGTTGAACGGTTCGGGCGGCCGGCCGTTCCGGCGGCCCGGGGAACCTAGCACCGCAAGGGGAGGTTGCAAGTCTCCGCAGTCCGGCCCCGGCCATGCTAGGGTCGGGAAAAGCCCGCTCCGCGAATCCGGGACGCAGACATGCATATGGACGTCATAGGGCTGAGAGAGTTCTACGCCCGGCCGCTCGGCATGATGGTGCGGCGGCTGATAGGCCACCGGCTGCGCGCGCGCTGGCGCGACGTCGCCGGCATGAGCGTGTTCGGGCTCGGCTACGCCGTGCCCTATCTGGGCGCCTTCCGGGGCGACGCTCTCAGGGTCGGGGCGCTGATGCCGGCGCCCCAGGGCGTGATCGTGTGGCCGGAGGAAGGCCAGCGCTGCGCCGCGCTGGTGGACGATACGGACCTGCCGCTGCCCAACGCCTGCGTGGACCGGCTGGTGATCGTTCACGCGCTGGAGTCGACCGAGGCCGCGCGCGCCATGCTGAGGGAGGCGTGGCGCGTGCTGGCGCCGGAGGGCCGCGTCATGATTGTGGTGCCCAACCGGCGCAGCATCTGGTCGCGGCTCGATTCCACGCCCTTCGGCCATGGCCGCCCGTTCAGCCGGGGCCAGCTCGCGGGGCTGCTGCGCGAGGCCATGTTCACGCCCACCGACTGGACCCAGGCGCTCTACATGCCGCCGGTGGAGTGGCCGCTGCTGCTGCGCTCGGCCATCGCCATAGAGCGCATCGGCGCGGTGCTGTGGCCGGCCTTCTCCGGCGTCATCATGGTGGAGGCGACCAAGCAGATCTACGGGGCCATCGAGCGCGAACGCGCGCCGGCGCGGCGCAGGCTGATGCCGGTGCCGGAGGTCGCCACGGCGCGCGGCAGCCTCGGCATGCGGCCGTTCAGCGGCGGGGTTCGCGCCCGCGCGACAGCAGGAATACCGCCTGCTCGCCGATGAGATTGTGCAGGAAGGCCGGCACGGCGAGACCCAGCTTGCGCCCCTGCGCGTTCAGGGCCAGCGAACGCTCCACGCGGGCGTCCACCTCGCGGCACAGGGCGCTGAAGTCCCTGATGGTGCAGAAGTGAATGTTCGGTGTCTCGTACCACGGCACCGGCAGGTTGTCGGTGACGGGCATGTGGCCGCCGAACATGACCTGGTTGCGGATGCGCCAGTGGCCGAAATTCGGAAACGACACGATGACGCGGCGGCCTATGCGCAGGAGCTGCTCCAGAACCACTTTCGGGCGCTGCGTGGCCTGGATGGTCTGGCTCAGGATGGCGTAGTCGAAGGCGCCGTCGGGATAGTTGACGAGGTCGCGGTCGGCGTCGCCCTGCACCACCGACAGGCCCTTGGCCACGCACTGGTTCACGCCAGCCTGGCTGAGCTCCACGCCGCGCGCGTCCACGTCGCGGCTCTCCGACAGGATGCGCAGAAGCGCGCCGTCGCCGCAGCCGATGTCGATGACGCGGGAGCCCTTCTCCACCATCTCCGCGATTAGCAGCAGGTCGACGCGGGTGGTGTCCAGCGGCCGGTTGGTGTCGAGCATGGCGGCCTCCGTCACAGCGAGGCTTCGGGCGGCGGCTCGGGCAGGCCGCGCTTCAGCGCGGCGGCGCCGATGAAGCCGGAAACGGTGTCGAACAGCTCGGGCTCGTCGAGCAGGAAGGCGTCGTGGCCCTTGTCGCTCCTGATCTCCACGAAGCTGACATTGGCCGCGACCGCGTTCAGCCCCTGCACGATGGCGCGGTTCTCCGAGGTCGGGAACAGCCAGTCGCTGGTGAAGGAAACGATGCAGAAGCGCGTCCGCGTGCCCCTGAAAGCGCTGGCGAGGCTGCCGCCGTGGTCCGCGGCCAGGTCGAAATAGTCCATGGCGCGGGTCATGTAGAGGTAGCTGTTGGCGTCGAAGCGGTCCACGAAGGTGAAGCCCTGGTGACGCAGGTAGCTCTCCACCTGGAAATCGGCGTCGAAGCCGAAGGTGATCTTTTCGCGGTCCTGCAGGTGGCGGCCGAACTTGCGGTGCAGGGCCTCGTCGGACAGATAGGTGATGTGCGCGGCCATGCGCGCCACGGCGAGGCCCTTGCGCGGCACCATACCCTTCTCGTGGTAGCGTCCGCCGCGCCAGTCCGGATCGGCCATGACCGCCTGACGCCCGACCTCGTGGAAGGCGATGTTCTGGGAGGAATGCCGCGCGGCGGTGGCGATGGGGACGGCGGAGAACACGCGGTCCTTCCAGGAGGCCGCCCATTCAAGCACCTGCATGCCGCCCATGGACCCGCCGATGACGCAGAACAGGTCCTCGATGCCGAGATGGTCGATCAGCCGCGCCTGGGCGCGCACCATGTCGGCGATGGTGATGACGGGGAAGGACAGGCCATAGGGCTTGCCGGTCGCGGGGTCGATGGAGCTTGGGCCCGTCGAGCCCATGCAGCCGCCGAGCACGTTGGAGCAGATGACGAAGAAGCGGTTGGTGTCCACCGGCAGGCCGGGTCCGATCATGGTCTCCCACCAGCCGGGCTTGCCGGTGAGCGGGTGCACGTTGGCCACGTGCTGGTCTCCGGTGAGCGCATGGCAGACCAGCACCGCGTTGGTCCTGTCCGCGTTCAGCTCGCCATAGGTCTGGTAGGCGATGGTGAAGGGCGCAAGCTTCTGCCCACTGTCGAGCAGCAGCGGCGCGTCCTCGGAAAATCTGGCGACGTGGCTTTCCGGATTGTGGACCTGGGCGATGCGGGCCGCGGTCAGCGACCGCCGCGCGCGCTTCAGCGTCTCGGCCATGGCTTCAACTCCAGCACGCGCAAAAAAACCCGGCCGTGAAATCACCAGACCGGGTCGCGTGCCCACGGCCTGTTTAGCGAGTTGTTTAACGTGGCTGCAAGCCGGCCGGCCAAATCACCACCTGTGCGCGGATAATGCGCCAACCGCTGGCGGGGTCAAGAGATTTGCAGGCCATTGGGTAAACCGCGAACGAACAACTTTCTTTTGATTTTGGCCCGGGCGGGGCCTATCTAGGGGCCGCGCCGCGGCCCAAGGCGCGGCTGGAGCCTGACCGATGACCACACAAGAGCCCGCGCCCCGACCGGGAGTCCTCGACATCGAGGCCTATGTTCCGGGCAAGAGCAAGCTTGCCGGGAGCGGGCCGGTCATCAAGCTGTCGTCCAACGAGACGCCGCTCGGCCCCAGTCCCGCGGCCATCGCGGCGGCAAAGGCGGCCATGGACGGGATCGACCGCTATCCGGACCCGGCCTCCACGGCGCTGCGGCAGGCCATCGCCGAGCGCCACGGGTTGAACGCGGACCGCATCGTCTGCGGCGCGGGTTCCGACGAACTGCTCAGCCTGCTCGCCGCCGGTTTCATCGGGCGCGGCGACGAGGCGGTCTACACCGAGCACGGTTTCCTGGTCTACCGCATCGCCATCCTGGCGGCCGGCGGCACGCCCGTTGTCGCGCGCGAGATCGGCCGCGCCGCCAACGTGGACGAAATCCTGAAGTGCGTGACGGCGCGCACGAAGATGGTGTTCATCGCCAATCCCAACAACCCGACGGGCACCTACCTGCCCTTCGACGAGGTGCGGCGGCTGCGCGAGGCGCTGCCCGCCCATGTCATCCTCGTGCTCGACGCGGCCTATGCGGAATATGTGCGCCGCAACGACTACGAGTCCGGCATCGAGCTGGTGGCGACGACGCCGAACACGGTGATGACGCGCACCTTTTCCAAGATCTATGGACTGGCCGGCCTGCGTATCGGCTGGGCCTATTGCCCGCAGGGCGTGGCTGAAGTGCTCAACCGCATCCGGGGGCCGTTCAACGTCTCGGCCCCGGCCATCGCCGCGGGCGTGGCGGCGCTCGGCGACCGCGCCCATACCGAGACCGCCGCCGCGCACAACGAGACGTGGCTCGCCTGGCTGACGGCGGAGATCGGCAGGCTCGGCCTGGAGGTGACGCCGAGCGTGGCCAACTTCGTGCTGGTGCATTTCCCGAAGGCGAAAGGCCGGACGGCGGCGGAAGCCGACGAGGCGCTGCAGCGCCGCCGCATCCTCGTGCGCCGGGTGGCGGGCTACGGCTTTCCCGACGCGCTGAGGATTAGCGTCGGCACCGAGGCCGAGAACCGCGCCGTGGTGGAGGCGCTGGCCGCGTTCATGGGCAAGGACGAGGGCAAGGACAGGGCCGGAGGGACATCCCGTTGAGCGGCGTCCGTTTCAAGCGCATGGCCCTGATCGGGCTCGGGCTGATCGGCTCGTCCATTGCCCGCGCGGTCGGGCGCGGCGGGCTGGCCGGGGAGGTGGTGGCCCATGCGCGTTCCAAGGCCACGCGCGACCGGGTCATGGAGCTGAAGATCGCCGACCGGGCCGCCGCGACGGCGGGCGAGGCGGTCGAGGGCGCCGACCTGGTCATCGTCAGCGTGCCGGTGGGCGCGAGCGGCGCGGTGGCGCGGGAAATCGGTCCGCATCTGGCGAAGGGCGCCGTCGTCACCGACGTGGGCTCGGTCAAGGCGGCGGTGGTCGCGGCCTTCGAGCCGCATATCCCGGAAGGCGCCGCCTTCGTGGGCGGCCACCCCATTGCGGGCACGGAGCATTCCGGGCCCGACGCGGGCTTCGCGGAGCTGTTCGAGGGGCGCTGGTGCATCCTGACGCCGTCGGAAAAGAGCACACCGCAAGCGGTGGAGAAGCTGACCGCCTTCTGGAAGGCGCTGGGGTCCAACGTGGAAACCATGTCGCCGCAGCACCATGACCTGGTGCTCGCCATCACCAGCCATGTGCCGCATCTGATCGCCTACAACATCGTGGCGACCGCGGACGACCTGGAGCAGGTGACGCAGAGCGAGGTGATCAAGTTCTCCGCCGGCGGCTTCCGCGACTTCACGCGCATCGCGGCCTCCGATCCCGTCATGTGGCGCGACGTGTTCCTCAACAACAAGGACGCAGTGCTGGAGACGCTGGGGCGCTTCTCGGAGGACCTGGCGGCGCTGCAGCGGGCGATCCGCTGGGGCGACGGCGAGCAGTTGCAGGAGCTGTTCACCCGGGCTCGCGCCATCCGCCGCGGCATCATCGAGGCGGGGCAGGACACCGCCGCTCCGGACTTCGGCCGCTCCAGGGGCGCGCCGAAATCGTAGCGCCCATGAGGGACCTGTGGATCTTCGCCTATGGATCGCTGATGTGGCGGACGGGCTTTCCCTATGAGGAAGCCGCGCCGGCGCTGATCACCGGCTCCCATCGCGGCCTGTGCGTCTATTCCTTCGTGCATCGCGGCACGCCGCGGCTTCCCGGCCTCGTGCTCGGCCTCGACGCGGGCGGCGTCTGCGAGGGGCTCGCCTTCCGCGTCAGCCGCGGCGACCGGCGCAAGGTGATCGGCTATCTGCGCGCGCGCGAGCAGGCGACGCGGGTCTACCGCGAGGCGGAACGGGTGGTGGAACTGCGCGACGGCAGCCACCGGCAGGTGCGGGCGCTGTGCTACATGGTGGACCGCACCCACCGGCAGTATGCGGGACGGCTGCCGCTGGAAGTGCAGGCGGCGCTGGTGCGGCGGGGACGGGGGCGGTCCGGCGACAACATCGCCTATGTGGTCAACACGGTGAAGCACCTGCGCGAGCAGGGCATCCATGATGCCGGGATGGGGCGGCTGCTGGTGCGGCTGGG
>JBFWSL010000012.1:0-28270 GCA_050248375.1 Hyphomicrobiales bacterium
TCGATAATGCCGTCGAAATCCACGGCTTTCAGGCTTGCCCCGCCAACAAGGGCGCCATTCACATTCGGCACTGCCATGAGCTCGCGGGCGTTTGCGGGCTTGACGGAGCCGCCGTAGAGCAGCCGCATGCCCTGTGCAGGTTCCTTGCCGACGATTCGAGAAAGGCGGTCGCGGATATGCGCATGGGCTTCCGCGACATCCTGCACGGAGGGTGTCAGTCCGGTGCCGATCGCCCAGACAGGCTCATAGGCAATGACACAGTTCGCAGGAGAGGCCGCTTGCGGTACGGACCCCTCGATCTGGCCGCTCAGAACGTCCAGGGTCTTGCCGGCGCGGCGCTCGGCCTCCGTCTCGCCGATGCAGATGATGGCCGTGAGCCCCGCGCGCCAGGCCGCCCCGGCCTTGGCGTTGACCAGGGCATCCGTCTCCCCGTGATCGGCGCGGCGCTCCGAATGGCCGACAATCACGGCGCCGGCGCCGGCGTCGGCAAGCATCTCGGCGGATATGTCGCCCGTATGGGCGCCAGAGGCGGCGGGGTGACAGTCCTGTGCCCCGAGCAATACGGGCGTATCCTTCAGTTTCCAGCGGAACTGGGCCAGCAGGGTCGCGGGCGGGCAAAGCATGACGTCGCAGGCGGGCGCCGGCCCCGCGGCGAGCCTGGTAGCCAGGGCATCGGCCTCGGTCATGGCGGCCGAAAGGCCGTTCATTTTCCAGTTTCCGGCCACGAGCGGGCGGACAGTATCGGTCATTCCTGCGTCTCCCCGTTGAAGGAAAAGCCCCCATCCGCCGTCTTCCGGGTTGCCGGTGGCGTGCCTTGCGGCTACCTACCGGCGTCCATATGATGCGGCGCGCCCGCATGCATGGCCCACCGGGCCCGTGAAATCAATGCGGGCGGCAATCCGCGAGGCGAATTCGACTATGTTGGAAGCACTGAGAAAAGGCGCTGGTACCTGGGTGGCGAAGGTCTTCATCGGCCTGCTCGTGCTCAGCTTCGCCGTGTGGGGCGTGGCCGACATTTTCGGCAACTATGGCGGGCGGACCCTGGCCAAGGTCGGTGACCGGGAAATCGACCAGGAGGAGTTCCGCACCCAGCTCCAGACCCAGCTTCGCCGGTTCGGCGCACAGCTCAACCGGAGTCTCAGCCTAGAGGAAGCGCGCCTCCTGGGACTGGACAACCAGGTGCTCTCGCAACTTGTGTCGCAGGCGGCGCTCGACCAGAAGGCGGCGGAGATGAATCTCGGCATCTCGGACAAGGCCATCGTCGAAACCATTACCAAGCAGCCGGTTTTTCGTGACGCATCGGGCAACTTCAACCGCGATGCCTTCCTGCAGGTGCTTCGTGCGAGCGGGCTTTCAGAGCAGCAATTCATAGCCAGCCAACGTGAGTCCGTTGTGCGCAACCAGATCATCCAGACCGTTGCCAGCGGCGCCAAGGTGCCGAAGGTCCTTGTGGAGGCGGTCGACCGCTTCAATAACGAGCAGCGCGTGCTTCGCTATGTGGAGTTGCCGCAGGAGAAGGCGAACATCACCGCCGATCCGACGGCGGAGCAGATGTCGGCATTTTACGAGGCGCACAAGGACGAGTACGCGGCGCCGGAATACCGCAAGCTCGCCATTCTCGTGGCCGACCCTTCTGAACTCGCCAAGTCGATCAGGATCGATGAGGCGGACCTGAAGGCCTATTACGAGGCGAATCAGGCCCGATACCGCATCGATGAGCAGCGCAAGGTCCTGCAGATCCCCTTCCCCGACGAAGCCGCGGCCCAGGCGGCGGCGGAAAAGATCAAGGGCGGGACCAGCTTCGCCGATGTGGCCAAGGAGCAGGGCCTGACGGAGAAAGACATCGACCTTGGCAATGTCACCAGGCTGCAACTCGCCGACAAGACCGTCGCCGACGCCGCCTTTTCGCTTCAGAAGGACGAGGTGAGCGGGCCGGTCAAGGGCCAGCTCGCTACCGTTATCGTCACGGTCACGGAGATCACTCCGGGCGTGGTAACGAGCTTCGAGGAGGCGCGCACCGCTATTGAGGCGACGCTGGCGCAGAACCTGGCGTCGCAGCAGTTGCTTGAACTGCACGACAAGGTCGAGGACGAGCGCGCTGGCGGCGCCAGCCTGGCCGAGATCGGGCAGAAGCTGAACATGTCCTATCGCGATATCGATGCCGTGGACCGGCAGGGCAAGGGCCCCGACGGAAAGGATGTCGAAGGCCTGCCCGGCGGCAGTGACCTGCTAAGCGAAGCCTTTGGCAGCCCGCAGGGCGTCGAGCATGATCCGGTCGAGACGAGCGACCAGGGATATGCCTGGTTCAATGTCCTGGACGTGACCCCCAGCCGGCAGAAGACGCTGGACGAGGTGCGTGAGCAGGTTGCCGCCGACTGGAAGAAGGACGCGGTCCGGGATGCCCTGTCGAAGCTCGCGCAGGAGATGATCGACAAGGTGCGCGGCGGTGAGAGCCTGGAGAAGATCGCCGGGGATATGGAGCTGGAGGTCAGGACGTCGCAGCCGTTCAAGCGCAATGGCCAGGCCGAGGGGCTGCCGCCGGTAGCGGTGCAGCAGGCCTTTTCCATGAACGAGAATGGCCTGGGATCGGCGGCGGTTGCCGAGAAGCAGTCGCGCGTGGTGTTCCAGCTCGCCGAAGTGCGCGCCCCGTCGGCATTGAGCGCGGAAGGTGCGGATGCCCTCGCCCGGGAGTATGCGAACCAGATGGAGGAAGACTCCATCATAGAATACGTGACGGGCATCAGGGACGGTTACGGCGTGACCATCAACCAGGCGCTGTTCGATGAGATCACCGGGCGGGAGCGGTAACAGCGGTGCGCTTCCCATGACGGCGTTTTCGCTGGCGGCAGCCTCGGGCGTTATCGAGCCTGCACTGGACCGTTTTACGCAGCTCTACAACTCCGGCAAGCCGCAGGCGGTATGGACGCGGCTCGTGGCGGACCTGGAGACGCCCGTCGGAACGTTCCTCAAGCTCGCAGCGGAGCGGCCAAACAGCTTCCTGCTGGAATCGGTCGAGGGTGGCGCGGTGCGCGGCCGCTACTCGGTGATCGGCTTCGATCCCGATATCGTATGGCAGGCGTTCGGAAACAGGGCCGAGATCAACCGTTCGCCCGCGTCGGGTGGCGTCTTCGAGCCATGCGAAGGCGGTACGCTGGACGCATTGCGGTCCCTGCTGGCGGAGTCGCGGATTGACCTGCCGCGGGACCTGCCGCCGATGGCCGCGGGCGTCTTCGGCTATATGGGCTACGACATGGTGCGCCTGATCGAGCGCCTGCCCCATGACCATCCCGATCCGATCGGCGTGCCGGACGCAATCCTGATCCGGCCCACGGTCATGCTGATCTTCGATGCGGTCAAGGACGAGATGACGCTCGTCACGCCTGTGCGCCCCGCCAAGGACATCACGGCAGAAGCCGCGCTCGCGGCGGCCTCGTCGCGCCTTTGGGAAGTCATGGGACGGCTCGACCGTCCCGTTTCCCATGCGGCGCCCGCGGTGACGGGCATGGCCTCGCCGGAGCCGGTGTCCAATACGACGCCGGACAACTACATGGCCATGGTGGCGAAAGCGAAGGACTATATCGCCGCGGGAGACATCTTCCAGGTGGTGCTCAGCCAGCGCTTTTCGGCCCCGTTCACGCTGCCGCCCTTCGCGCTCTATCGGGCGCTGCGGCGCACGAACCCCTCGCCTTTTCTCTATTTCCTCAATTTCGGCGCCTTTTCGGTCGTGGGATCGAGCCCGGAAATCCTGGTGCGCGTGCGCGAAGGCAAGGTGACCATCCGGCCGATCGCGGGCACGCGGCCGCGCGGCGCCACTCCCGAGCGGGACCAGGAACTCGCGGACGAGTTGCTCGCCGATCCGAAAGAACGGGCCGAACACCTGATGCTGCTCGATCTCGGCCGGAATGATGTCGGGCGCGTGGCCGAGGTGGGAAGCGTCCGCGTGACGGACAGTTTCTTCCTGGAGTTCTACAGCCAGGTCATGCACATCGTTTCCAATGTGGAAGGGCGTCTGGACGGCAGGCACGATTCCATCGACGCCCTGATGGCTGGGTTCCCGGCCGGCACGGTTTCGGGAGCGCCAAAGGTGCGGGCGATGGAGATCATCGACGAGCTGGAAAAGGACAAGCGCGGCATCTACGCCGGCTGCGTCGGCTACTTCTCGGCCAATGGCGAGATGGATAGCTGCATCGTGCTGCGCACGTCCATCGTCAAGGACGGGACCATGCATGTGCAGGCCGGCGCGGGAATTGTCGCAGACTCGGTTCCGCGGTCCGAGCAGGCCGAGTGCGTCAACAAGGCGAAGGCGCTGTTCCGGGCCGCCGAGGAAGCCGTGCGCTTCTCGACCCGGTCCAACCGTCCGGGTTAGGCTTGGAAGGAGCGGCAGATGGTCTTGCTGTCCCTGCTCCGGCACGCGAAATCCGACTGGACCCAAGGCATTCAGTCCGATCATGACCGGCCGCTGGCGCCGCGCGGAGAGAAGGCCGCGCCGCTGATGGGATGCCACATCGCCGCGAGCGGCAGGCTTCCCGATACGGTGCTGTGCTCTACTGCCGTCCGCGCCCGCCAGACGTTCGATCTGGTGCTGAAAGAGCTGCCACGGGCCCCGCGCGTCGAATATCTGGCCGAGCTCTATCATGCCGGTCCGGCCGCGATCATCGAATGCCTGAGCCGTCTTCCGGACTCCTGCAGGCACTCGATGGTGGTGGGCCACAATCCCGGCTTGCAGCAATTGGCGCTGGAACTGGCTTCGCGATCCGATCTCGCCGAGGTCCGGACGCTGGTGGGCAAGTTTCCGACCGCCGGACTGGCGCTTTACCAATTCGGAGGAAACTGGCCAGATTTCGGCGCAAAACCGGCCAAACTACTGGAATTCGTTACACCTCGGGGGCTGGGAGCTCCCTGATCCGGCGGGTCCTCTTGACGGCGATGCCGCGCCGGGCTTTAGAAGCTTAGCCATGCTGACACTGATCGATAACTACGACAGCTTCACCTACAACCTCGTTCACTACCTGGGCGAGTTGGGGGCGGAGTCGCGCGTCTACCGCAACGACCAGGTAACGGTGGACCAGGTCATGGCGGAGCGGCCGGCCGCGATCGTGCTTTCGCCGGGTCCGTGCGATCCTGACGCCGCGGGCATCTGCCTGGAACTCATCAGGCGCGCCGGACCGGAAATCCCGCTGCTCGGCGTCTGCCTCGGCCACCAGGCCATCGGCCAGGCCTATGGCGGCAAAGTTGTGCGGGCGCCGGTACTGATGCATGGCAAGCTGTCCACGATCCATACGGCCGGCAAAGGCATCTTCGCTGGCTTGCCGAAGAGTTTCGAGGCGACGCGCTACCATTCGCTGGTGGTGGACCGCGCCACCCTGCCCGACTGCCTGGAGATCACGGCGGAGACCGGCGACGGGATGATCATGGGCCTGCAGCACAGGACGCATCCTGTGCATGGCGTACAGTTCCACCCGGAGAGCATAGCGTCGCAGAACGGGCATTCCCTGCTCGCCAATTTCCTGAAGCTTGCCGGAATACAGGTTGCGGAACGCGGGCCCGCGCTTGCAGCCGCCGGCGGCCGCTGAGATCCTCGCGGGGGACGATGAGCGATTTCAAGCCCTATCTTTCGAAGGTTGCCGCCGGGACGCCACTTTCCGCCGAAGAAGCGGCGGAAGCTTTCGGCATCATGATGTCGGGCGAGGCTACGCCGGTTCAGATGGCGGCCTTCCTGGCCTCGTTGAAGGTTCGCGGCGAAACCGTTCCGGAGATCACAGGCGCTGTTCAGGCCATGCGCGCCAAGGCGACACCGGTGGCGGCGCCCGCCGGAGCGGTCGACACCTGCGGCACCGGCGGCGACGCCAAGGGCACGCACAACATCTCGACCTGTGCCGCGTTCATCGTCGCGGGCGCGGGCGTGCCTGTGGCCAAGCATGGCAATCGTTCGGTCTCCTCCAGATCCGGATCGGCGGACGTGCTCACCGCGCTCGGCGTGAAACTGGATGTCACGCCTGATGTGGTGGCCAGGGCCATCAGCGAAGCCGGGGTCGGCTTCATGTTCGCGCCGGCGCATCATTCGGCGATGAAGCATGTGGGGCCGGTTCGCGCCGAGATGGCCGTCAGGACGATCTTCAACATCCTCGGGCCTCTCGCCAACCCGGCGGGAGCGAAACGGCAGGTCATCGGCGTCTATTCGAAGGACTGGCTCGAGCCTTTGGCCGAGGTCGCCGGTGCGCTGGGTTCCGAGCGGGTGTGGGTGGTGCATGGCAGCGACGGGCTGGACGAGATCACGACGACCGGCGCCACCGATGTCGCCGAATACAGGGACGGCAAGGTAACGACCTTCCGGATCACGCCCGCGGATGCAGGTGTAACGACGGCAAGGCCCGAGGACCTCGTCGGCGGCACGGCTGACGACAATGCCACGGCAATCCGCAAGGTGCTCGATGGCGAGCCCGGTCCGTTGCGGGATATCGCCGTACTCAACGCGGGCGCGGCGCTGCTCGTCGCGGGCAAGGCCGATACGCTCAAGGACGGGGTCGAGCTGGCCCGGCAGGCCATCGACAGCGGCAAGGCGAAGGCGGCGCTGGAAAAGCTTGTCGCGATCACGCAGGGCTGAGTTCCATGTCCGACATCCTTCAGAAGATCAACGCATACAAGCGGGAGGAGATCGCCGCCGCCAAGGCGCGTGTCCCGCAGGCCGAGATGGAGGCGCGTGCCGCCACGGCGCCCGCCGTGCGGGGGTTCGCCCATGCCATGGAGGCGCGCATGGCCGCCGGCGGCTACGCGCTGATCGCGGAGATCAAGAAGGCGAGCCCTTCGAAGGGGCTCATCCGGGCCGATTTCGATCCCCCTGCCCTTGCCAGGGAGTATGCCGCTGGCGGGGCCGCCTGTCTCTCGGTGCTCACGGACGCACCCTCCTTTCAGGGCGCCATGGAGTATCTCGTGCAGGCGCGCGCCGCTTCCGGGCTGCCGGTGCTGCGCAAGGACTTCATGCTGGATGCCTACCAGGTGGCCGAGGCGCGCGCGGCGGGCGCCGACTGCATACTGGTTATCATGGCCAGCGTGGATGACGGCACGGCGGCGACATTGATCGCGGAAGCCGCGCGCTGGGGCATGGACAGCCTTGTGGAGGTGCATGACGAGGCGGAGATGGAACGCGCGCTGAAGCTGGACGCGAAGCTCATCGGCATCAACAACCGCGACCTGCGCACTTTCGAGACCAGGCTGGAGACCACCGAGCGGCTTGCGCCACTGGTTCCGCAGGACAGGATCGTGGTGGGCGAAAGCGGCATCTTCACCCATAACGACGTGGCGCGGCTGGCCCGCGCGGGCGTGCGGAGCTTCCTGGTGGGTGAAAGCCTGATGCGCCAGGCGGATGTGGCGGCGGCCACGCGTGCCCTGCTGGGAGCCGTGCAGACGTCTTCGGCGAAGGCGGCCGCGTCGTGAAAAAGACGCTGACCCATCTGAATGCCCGGGGCGAAGCCCATATGGTGGACGTGTCCGCCAAGGACATCACCGCGCGGAGCGCTACCGCCGAAGGCTTCGTCTCCATGCTGCCGGCAACGCTGCGGCTGATCGAGCAGGGACAGGCCGGCAAAGGCGACGTGCTGGCTACGGCGCGAATTGCCGGGATCATGGCCGCCAAGCGCACCCACGAATTGATCCCGCTGTGTCATCCTCTCGCGCTGTCGCAGGTGACCGTCGATTTCAAGCCGTCCAAGAAGCCTGCCGGCCTGCACGTCGAGGCGACAGTGAAGGTCAGCGGCAAGACGGGCGTGGAGATGGAGGCGATGACCGCGGTCAGCGTCGCCTGCCTCACCGTCTACGACATGATCAAGGCGGTGGACCGGGGCGTCAGTTTTTCGGGCATCCGGCTGGTCGAAAAGTCGGGCGGCAAGTCGGGTCACTACAAGGCCAGGCGATGAACCGTATGCAGCAGGGACCGTTGTCGGTGGACCAGGCGCTTGAGCGGGTCCTGGACGGTCTCGCTCCGCTGGAAGTGGAGACCGTTCCTCTCGAACTCGCCCATGGACGGGTTCTGGCGGAGGACCTGATTTCCGCGATGACCCAGCCTCCCTTTCCTTCTTCCGCGATGGACGGTTATGCGGTGGTCGCCGCGGACACGCAGGGGAAGGACGCAATCCTCAGGCTGGTGGGCGAAGCGGCGGCGGGCCATCCCTACAAGGGCAAGGTGGGTCCCGGTGAGGCCGTCAGGATCTTCACGGGCGGCGCGGTGCCGGAGGGCGCCGACGCGATCCTCATCCAGGAAGAGGCGCGCCAGGCGGACGGGATCGTAACCGTTCTCGAGCCGGTGAAGCCGGGCATGCATGTGCGTCGCAAGGGATATGATTTCTGCTCCGGCGACCGGTTGGTCGAAGCAGGCCGCCGGCTGAACGCGCGGGACATATTGCTTGCAGCGACCATGAACCAGGCCGGTCTGCCGGTGCGGCGGCGGCCGAAAGTGGCCATTCTCGCCACCGGTGACGAACTGGTGCGTCCTGGCGAGCCGTTGCGGGAAGGGCAGATCGTGTCATCGGTGCCTTACGGGCTGGAAGTCCTGATCGAAGCCGCTGGCGGCGCACCGGAGCGCATCGGTATCGCGCGCGACACGCGCGAGAGCCTGGCCGAGCATATCGGATGCGCCGGCGACGCCGACATTCTCCTGACCATCGGAGGCGCTTCGGTCGGGGACCACGATCTGGTGCAGGAGGCGCTGAAGGCGCACGGTGTCAGCTTCGATTTCTGGCGTATCGCCATGCGGCCGGGCAAGCCGCTGATGTTCGGCCGCAAGGGGCGTCAACGCTTTCTGGGCGTGCCGGGGAACCCGGTGTCGGCGCTGGTCTGCAGCCGCCTCTTCCTGGTGCCGATGCTTCGGGCGCTGCTCGGCATCTCGCCCGCGCTGGATGCGCTCGAGGAAGGGATTCTCGCCAGCGATGTCGAGCCGAACGGGCCTCGCCAGCACTACATGCGGGCCGTCTTCACCTCGAAAAATCCTCTGACCGTCGACCCCGCGCCGACGCAGGACAGCTCGCTGGTCGCCACCCTCGCCCGCTCGGACTGCCTGGTCGTGCGGGCACCGCATGCACCTGCGGCCCGCAAGGGCGAGAGCGTGCAGCTTCTCCGGCTGGATTTCTGACGCCGGAGATTCGGAGGTTTTGGTCCGCCAACGGGTCTATACCATCCGGTAAGAGTTCAGGTTTTATTCTCCATCCGAATCGGAAGTCGTCCACCGGGGCTGCTAAGTCTCTTAGACTCAAGGAATATTCCGCTCGCCTGTTAGGGCGTGACGGAATTTCGCGTAGCTGGTTGCGGAACTTAACTAGAACATGTATAGATGTTCATGATTTGTCCATATGTTGTGGGTGACTTTATCCGAACGGGTCAACCACCACAGTCCGGGCGTGGAGAGAGGGGAGCAACATGCTGACACCCAAGCAAAAAGAGCTGCTCATGTTCATTCATGAGCGCGTCAAGGAGACGGGCGTTCCCCCCTCTTTCGACGAGATGCGGGATGCGCTCGACCTGCGCTCGAAGTCCGGCATTCATCGCCTGATCACGGCGCTCGAGGAGCGTGGCTTCGTGCGCCGCCTGCCACACCGGGCCAGGGCGCTGGAGATCGTCAAGCTGCCGGAGTCCGTCGCTCTCAGCCCCGCCGGATTCGGAGGCGGTCGCGGGTTTTCGCCCAGCGTCATCGAGGGTAGCCTCGGCAAGGTGCGCCCGCCGCAGCCAGCCGACGCTGAGGCCGCTCCAATGGTGACCGTTCCTGTGATGGGCCGCATTGCGGCCGGTGTTCCCATCGAGGCAATCCAGTCCCGAAGCCATAACATTGATGTTTCCCCCGACATGCTAGGCCGGGGGGAGCATTATGCCCTTGAGGTCAAGGGGGACTCGATGATCGAGGCGGGCATCCTGGACGGCGATACGGTCATCATCCGCAAGGGCGACACCGCCGACACCGGTGATATCGTCGTGGCGCTGATCGACGACGAGGAAGCGACGCTGAAGCGTCTCCGCCGCCGGGGGGACTCCATCGCGCTTGAGGCCGCCAATCCAAATTACGAGACCCGCATTTTCGGTCCCGACCGGGTCCGGGTGCAGGGGCGCCTCGTCGGGCTGTTGCGGCGCTACTGAGCGCCGCCCTCGCCCGCCACCGCCCTGCCGGGATGTGTCTCGCGCGCGGGCCCGGGCTGCGCTACCCATGGTCTGCGGCCGCGTGCCTCGGCAACGCTTTGCGATCTTATGGATTGCCCTTCCAGATAGAGCGCATGTGCTCCGGCCTCGCTGAGAGACCGGTAATCGATGACCACGCGCGCCTTTGCGCATTGGGCGCGGACCGGGAAGCTGGCAACGACGATGTCGCTGCGGGCGCATTCCTCCGCAAGCGCCGCCGGGTGGCGGACGATGGCCACGGTCTTGCCTTTCACGTTCGCCAGGCAGGCATGCTCGTCGCAGGTGAACCCTTCCGCCTTCAACGCCTCTGTCACGGGCCGGCCGTCACCGTCGGTGAGCAGCCATTGCTCAAGATCGTAGGAGCTGCGGTTTGTGCCGGTGAAGGCGAAGCTGCCTCCTTGCGTGCGTATGGCGGCGAGCCTGCCTTCCTCGCCAATGAGGATATCGGGCGCGGCACGCAGCGGCACGACGAGGATCAGGCCGAGCGCGGCGATGACGAGGCCGGCCCCTCTGATGGCTCCGCGCCACAGGCAGAGCCAGAGGCCCCCCAGCACAAGGAGGGCCAGGGATGGGCCTGGAATGGCGGCGACGCGCAGAACCGCCCCATCGAGGGAGGCCACCCAGGTGGCGACGGCGGTGATGGCATCTATCCCCTGCCCCATGATCCATAGCGGCCCCCAGGCCAGGCCGAAGGGCATCAGCAGGATCGCCGCGAGCACCATGGGCATGACGGCCAGTCCGAAGATGGGCAGGCTCAGCAGGTTCGCCAGCAGGCTGTACTGGGCAATGTTGTGGAAGTGGTATGCGGAAAAGGGGGCGACCGCCAGGCCGGCCACGAAGGTGCTGAGCGCGATGCCGCCAAGATAGGCGAGCAGCTTTCCGGGAAGACCCGGAAGGCGGTGGAAGGTGAAGCTCCCTTCGCGCCGGTCGGCGGAGGCCGCCTGATATACAGCGACGAGCGCGGTGGCCGCGGCGAAGGACATCTGGAAGCTGACGTCGAACAGGCTCTCCGGCCGCGCCAGCAGCAAGGCCAGGGCGGCGATGGCGACGTTGCGAAGGGTGAAGGCCGGACGGTCGAGCAGGACAGCCAGCACAACGATGGCCATCATCAGCCAGGCGCGCTGGGTGGCGACGCCGGCGCCGGAGATCAGCAGGTAGACCGTACCGCCGAGAAGCGACGCGATCGCCGCGGGCTTCTTGACGGAGACGCGGAGCGCAATGCCGGGGATCGCCGCCAGCACCGCCCGCACCGCCCAGAACAGCGCACCGGCGAAGAGCGCCATGTGCATGCCGGAGATGGCGAGGATATGCGCCAGGCCCGAATGACGCAGGGCCGTCATTTGCTCATCGGGAATGCGCCCCTTCTCTCCGGTGATGAGGGCGTCTGCCACGGCGCCTGCGGTGCCGGGAAGAAGGGCGGCAATGCGCTGCTGTATGGCACCCCGGACGCTGTCGATGGCCCCGGCAATACGTAATGCGGACGGCGCGCCGTCCCGGGTGTCGAGCGCGCGGGGCGGGCCCAGCGCCCAGCCCGATGCGCCGATGCGCTCGAACCACGCCTTGCGGGCATGGTCGAAGCCGCCGGGCAACGATGGCGCCGGGAGCGGCCGCAAGACGGCTCGCAGGCTGACCGCGGTGCCCACGGCGGGTGCGTCGGGGAAACGCGACGTTATCCTGACGCGGTAGAGTCCGGGCAGTTCCCGGCGTCCCTGCAGGCCATCGACGCGAATGGTCAGCCGATAGCCCGTGGCGCCGCGAGACTCCCGGCGCTCCACCCAGCCGGTGATTTGTACAGCGCCTGCGTGCCCCAAAAGCCGAGGTGCGGTCACGGAAGCGGTGCGGAGCTGGGCCACGGCCATGCCCGCGAACACGCAGGACAGGCCCGTGCACGCCAACAGGGCGCCGGTACGGTGGCGGAGCAGTATGGCGAGAACGAGAGCAGCGCACAGACCCGCCGGGGCCAGCAGCACGGGCGGTTCCTGGGGCAGGGTGAAGTAGACCGCTATGCCAGCGCCCAGCGCGACCGGGATCCAGAGGAACCAGCGGTCTGTCTCCATCAGAATGGGCGCGAAGAGGCGCGCGAAAGGGCCCGGCGGGCCGGCCGGTCCCGCGTCTGCGAAACAGATGTCCTGATCTCGGTCCCCGCGCATGAGCCCCCGCCCTTACCTTCGCGCGTCAGGACATGCTACAGGACCGCGGCGGGTTTGAAGAACGATTCCGCAAGGCGGTGTTTGCCGGATGAACAAGAAAAGCGACAAGGCGTCCTCCGGGGGCGGGAATGTGTCGGGTGTGGTCACCCGCTTCGCCCCCTCGCCTACCGGTTATCTGCATATCGGGGGTGCAAGGACGGCCCTGTTCAACTGGCTGTATGCGCGCGCCAAGGGTGGCGTCATGTATCTGCGTATCGAGGATACGGACCGGGCGCGCTCCACGGATGCGGCCATCGCGGCGATCCTCGACGGACTGAATTGGCTGGAGCTGCATTGGGACGGAGACCCGGTTTACCAGTTCTCACGCGCCGAACGTCATCGCGAGGCGGTGGAACAGCTTCTGGCAAGGGACCTTGCCTACCGCTGCTACTGCTCGCCACAGGAGTTGCAGGAGATGCGCGAACGGGCGCGCGCCGAAGGCCGGCCTCCTGTCTATGACGGCCGATGGCGCGACCGGGATCCGTCGGACGCACCGGCCGGGGTGGCGCCTGCCATCCGGCTGAAGACGCCGCGGGAGGGGGACACGGTCATCGAGGATCGCGTGCAGGGACGCGTGGTCATCGCCAACAAGGAGCTGGATGACCTGATCCTGCTCAGGAGCGACGGCACGCCGACCTATATGCTTTCGGTGGTTGTGGACGATCACGACATGGGTGTGACCCATGTGATCCGGGGCGACGACCACCTGACCAACGCCGCGCGGCAGGCCCAGATATTCAATTCGCTCGGCTGGGAGGTTCCTGTCTTCGCCCATGTCCCCCTGATCCACGGGCCGGATGGCGCGAAGCTGTCGAAGCGGCATGGGGCGCTTGGAGTCGAGGCCTACAGGGCGATGGGATATCTGCCGGCGGCCCTGCGCAACTACCTGGTGAGGCTGGGATGGAGTCATGGCGACGAGGAGGTGATCCCGCTCGACAAGATGATCGAGTGGTTCGATCTCGATGCCATTGGACGCGCGCCGGCGCGGTTCGACTTCGCCAAGCTGGAGAACCTCAACTCCATCTACCTGCGGGAAACTCCGGACAGGGAACTCGTGGCGCGGCTGCAGGCGCTGATGCCGGAGTTGTCCACAGGACAGGCGTTCGCGCCCGCGCTAGACGCCGCACAGTGGGCAAAACTCGAAGAGGCGATGCCCCTGCTCAAAACGCGGGCACGCACCCTGCTCGACCTGATCGATCAGGCCCGTTTCCTGTTCGCCCCCCGGCCACTCGAGATGGACGCGGATGCGCAGAAGCTGCTGGGTGAGGAGGGCCGCAGGCATCTTGCCGCCGTCCAGCCTCTCCTTGCAGCGGTGTCGGACTGGCAACCATCTGTTCTGGAAGAGAAAATCCGGGAATATGTGGCTTCGTCCGGCGCCAAGCTCGGGTCGGTCGCCCAGCCGCTGAGAGCGGCACTCACGGGGCGCAAGACTTCTCCGGGGATATTCGAGGTGCTGGAGATGCTGGGCAAGGAAGAGTCCCTCGCCCGCATAGGCGACCAGGCCGCGTAACGCTTCCTTCGCAGACCTCAGCTATATCTTTCAGGCCATGCCGGGACTTTGGTCAGCTTGCGGCAGTGCACAAAATCGTTTACCCATCGTCGGAAATTCCCTTCCGCGTTTTCGCCGCCAGGCGGCCGCATCCCCGCAGGGATTGGCGGCTTTCACCAGGAGGTCCTTCATGAGCAGTACAGTCAGCAGCAAAAAGAACAAGGGGTCCGAGAAGGCCGTCACCGAAGCTACGCTGACAATAGGAGACAAGGTCGAAAAGCTCGCCGTGCGGGGTGGATCGCTCGGGCCGGAGGTGATCGACGTTTCCTCGCTCTACAAGGATACCGGCAAGTTCACTTTCGACCCTGGTTTCACGTCCACGGCAAGCTGCGAGTCCAAGATCACCTACATCGACGGCGACGAGGGCCTGCTCTACTACCGCGGCTATCCGATCGAGCAGCTTGCCGAACAGGGCAACTTCCTGGAGAGCTGTTACCTGCTGCTGTACGGCGAGCTGCCGACCAAGAACGAATATGACGACTTCAACTACCGGGTGACGCGCCACACGATGGTGCATGAGCAGATGACCCGGTTCTTTACCGGTTTCCGCCGCGACGCCCATCCGATGGCTGTCATGGTCGGCGTGGTCGGCGCCCTTTCCGCCTTCTATCACGACTCCACCGATATCCAGGATCCGATCCAGCGCGACATCGCCAGCATCCGGATGATCGCCAAGCTGCCGACCATCGCGGCCATGGCCTACAAGTATTCAGTCGGCCAGCCGTTCATGTATCCGCGCAACGATCTCGACTACGCGGCAAACTTCCTGCAGATGTGCTTCGGGGTGCCCTGCGAGCCGTATGTGGTCAATCCGGTGCTGTCGCGCGCCATGGACCGCATCTTCATCCTTCACGCGGACCACGAACAGAACGCGTCCACGTCCACCGTGCGTCTGGCCGGGTCTTCGGGCGCCAATCCGTTCGCCTGTATCTCGGCTGGCATCGCCTGTCTGTGGGGGCCCGCCCATGGCGGAGCCAATGAAGCGGCGCTGAACATGCTCTATGAGATCGGCACGGCCGACCGGGTCGGCGAGTATGTGAAGAAGGCAAAAGACAAGAACGATCCTTTCCGCCTGATGGGCTTCGGTCATCGCGTCTACAAGAATTACGACCCGCGGGCCCGCATCATGCAGAAGACCTGTCATGAGGTGCTGGATACGCTCGGCAAGCGGAACGACCCGACCCTGAAGATCGCGCTGGAGCTGGAGAAGATCGCGCTGGAGGACGAGTATTTCGTCGAGCGCAAGCTGTACCCGAACATCGATTTCTACTCGGGCATCACCCTGAGCGCGCTCGGCTTCCCCACCACCATGTTCACGGTGCTGTTCGCGCTGGCCCGCACGGTCGGCTGGATCGCCCAGTGGCAGGAGATGATCGCCGATCCGCAGCAGCGTATCGGCCGGCCCCGCCAGCTCTATACGGGCCCCGCGCGGCGCGACTATGTAAAGATGCGCGACCGGCAGGACTGACCGGCCGCCCCTAGCCTTTCTTCGTCGCGGAGAAGCCGTGCAGGAACAGTCCCGCGCGGTTCGCCTCCGCGATCATTGCCTCCCGGTCGACAATGATGACCGCCCCGGCGGAATAGGCGATTCCCGCCAGATGTGCGGCGGCGGCCTGCCGGACGGTTTCCGGGCCGATGGTGGCCATGTCCACGCGGCGGTCCTGTCCGGGCTTCGATCCCTTGACCACGACGCCCGAGCGTTTGAAGCGTGCGAGCAGGCCCCATTTGCGCAGGGTGGCCGCACGGGCCAGCATGGCGTCTGTCCCCTCCACGGCTTCCACGGCGATCACGTGCTGTCTCAGCACGACCGCGGACTGCCCGACGTCCATGGGCCCAAGGGCTGCTATCACCCGGGCACCCAGCCTGATGTCATCCAGGTCGGTCCTGGAGGGCTTGCGGCGGCCGAGCGTGCCCCTGGGCGCAAGCAGGCCGGGAGCGACCTCGTGCGCGCCAATGACCCGCAGGCCCTTTCCTTCGAAGAAACGGACGACATTGCCCAGCAGGCGGTCATCCCCCCCGATGGTGAGGGACAGGATGGTCAGGATGCTGCGGACCCCGCCCATGTCGAGGCGTACGTCCTCGAGATTGGGGCGATCGACCGCGCCTATTATGACGAGGTCACGGCATTTCGCGCTGTCCAGGGCCTTCAGGATAGCCCCTACGCGGCCCATGTTGACCCAACTGTGCGGGAACGACTCGATGGCGGGGTCCGCATGTCCCTCGATGGCGACGATGTGGACGGGACGTCCCGCCTGCTGTGCGGCACGGGCAACGGTCAAGGGCAGGGAACCGCTGCCAGCGAGGATTCCCAGCGGGACGGCGGCGGTCTTGCGGCGGGTTGCCATCGATCGCCGGCCCCGGCTTATTCCGCCGCCTGCCGGGGTACCAGAAGCGCGCGGCTTGTATCGGACTGGATGAAGTTCACGATGCGGGATACGCAGCGGTCGCCGGCGAACTGCTGTTCCACCTCCACGAGGCGTTCCGCCACCGTGCCTGTCACGCCGGAGAACAGCATGTCGTAGGCCTCGCGCACGTTCTGTATTTCCTGCCGCGTGAAGCCGTGCCGGCGCATGCCCACGAGATTGATGCCCCGCAGCCCTTCCTGGGTGTGCAGCACCATGCCGAAGGGGATGACGTCCATGCGGGCACCGGCCATGCCGCCGATGAAGGCGTAGGCGCCGATGCGTACGAACTGGTGCGCCGCGGAGAGGCCGCCAAGGATGGCGTGATCCTCCACGACGCAATGGCCGGCGAGCGTGGCGGCGTTGGCCATGATGACGTGATTGCCGATGTGACAATCATGGGCGACATGCGCATGCGCCATGAACAGTCCGTCGGATCCGACTTCGGTCACGAGGCCGCCGCCCTCCGTCCCCGGGTTCATGGTCACATATTCGCGGATGACGTTGCGTGGCCCGATAACCAGGCGGCTTTTCTCGCCGCGGAACTTCAGATCCTGCGGAGCGAAGCCAAGCGAGGTGAAGGGAAAGACGGTGCAGTCCTCCCCCAGGACCGTGTCACCATCCATGACGACGTGAGAGTGGAGCTTGCAGCGATCCGCGATCCGGACTCCCGCGCCGATCACGCAGTATGGACCGATCGCCACATCGGCGCCGATCTCGGCCGCACTGTCCACAATGGCCGTCGGGTGAATCTGGGTCATATGGATGGGGCCGCCGCTAATCCCGTTCCACGGTGATGGCGCTCAGGTCCGCCTCGGCGACAAGGCTGCCTGCGACCTTGGCTTCGCCGCGGAAGCGCCACACGCGGCCGCGATTGCGGACCTTGGTCATGTGATACTCGACCGTGTCGCCGGGCACGACGGGCTTGCGGAAACGCGCCCTGTCGATGGACATGAAATAAACCAGTGGCGGCACGAAATTGTCGTCCATGGCATTGATGACGCACAGCGCGCCGGCGGTCTGCGCCATGCCTTCGACGAGCAGCACGCCCGGCATGACGGGATGATCGGGGAAATGTCCCTGGAAGAACGGCTCGTTGATCGTCACGTTCTTGATTCCAATCCCGAAGTGGTCGCCGTCGATGTCCGTGATGCGGTCGACCAGCAGGAAAGGATAGCGGTGCGGCAGGACCTTCATGATCCGCGCAATATCCGCCGTTTTCAATGTCTTGGACTTGGTCATCTGGTCGTTCATCGCCACGCTCCCCGTGGTCTCGCAGTAGCACCCCGGATGGGCCTTCTGTTCAAGAATCTCCCCTGTTTTGCTTGTCCGGGCGTTGCAGGGCAAGCATTTTCAACATGGCCAGTTCACGGGCCCATTGCCGCATGGGCTTGGCGGGGGCCCCACCCCATGTTTCTCCGGGGGGTATGTCATCCTTAACGCCGCTTGCCCCGGCCACCTGGGCGCCGGCGCCTATGGTCAGATGGCCCGCCACGGCGACCCTGCCGCCCAGGACCACGAAATCCTGCAAGGTGGTCGAGCCGGCGATGCACACACCGGCAACGATGACGCAGTGCCGCCCGATGGCCACGTTGTGTCCGATCTGGACGAGATTGTCGATCTTGGTCCCCTCGCCCACTATCGTGTCGCGCAAGGCGCCACGGTCGATGGTCGTGTTAGCGCCAACCTCCACATCGTCCTGGATGATCACGCGCCCGATCTGGGGGACCTTCAGATGTCCCTTGGGGCCCATGGCGAAGCCGAAGCCGTCCTGTCCAATCGACGCGCCCGAATGGATGACGACACGGTCTCCGAGCAGGCTGTTGGTAATGCTGACGTTGGGCCCGACATATCCGTCACGGCCGATGTAGACGCGGCGGCTGATGACGGCGCCAGCGGCTATGACGGTTCCTGTGCCAACCTGCGCTTCGGGGCCGACCACGGCACCCGGCTCTATGGAGGCTCCCTCCTCGATCCGCGCGGTGGGATGTATGGATGACGCGCTCCAGCCCGAAGTTCCCACAGTGCCGGAGCGCATGGCCTGCGGGTAGAACAGTGCCAGCGCCATGGCGAATGAGCGGTAGGGGTGCTGGGATTCCAGGATGCCCATTCCGGGAGGAGCCGCCGCTGTCTGCCTGGGATGAACGATGCAGGCGCCCGCGCGGGTGGCGCGGAACAGGGGCAGGTATTTCCGGTTGTCCAGGAAGGCAAGATCCTTCGGGCCTGCCTCGTCCAGGGCGCGGATGTCTTCTATGAGCAGGCCCGGATCGGTAGCTTCCGGAACCGCGCACTGCGACGCGGCGGCAATGGCATCCAGGCGAAACGGTCCGGCTCGGTCGAAGAAACCTGGATGCTCCATGTCACAATCCGCTTGGACGTCCGGCGGCAGAGTATATGACCGGGAAGCGGCGGGCAAAAGCGGCTGCGCGCATCAGAACCGGGTCGCGGCGCCGAAGCGGAAGGTTTCCTCGTCGTCGTAAGCGGCGGATTGCAGCACTGTCGATATATCGGCCCGAAGCGGTCCCAGCGGAGAATCCCAGATCAGGCTGAAGCCGACGGCGGCCCTGAGGTCCTTGTCGTCTCCGACCACCGTGGGATTGATGGTGCCGAGGTCGCCGACGCCAAAGGCCGTGCCGACATCGGCGAAAACCGCGCCTGACAGGCCCAGGTTCTCAGGCACCAGGGGTATCGGGAAGCGGAGTTCGGCGGTAGCGACGGCGTATGAGGTCGCACCGAGCGCATCGCCCGTCGACAGGTCACGAGGTCCGATGCCAGCGCGGTCGAAGCCGCGAATGGTCTCGCCGCCAATGAAGAACGTGTCGAGAATGCGCACGTCCTGCCCGGCGTAGCCCTCTATGTTGCCGGCCGCCAGACGGCCAACGAGGACGAACTTCTTGTAGACCGGATAGTAGGCACGCGCCTCGGCCACGGAACGGATATAGTTCACGTCACCACCGACACCGGCAAGGTCCTGGTTGAGTGCGAGATAGAAGCCCTGCGAGGGGTTCTTCTTGTTGTTTCTCGTATCGTAGGCAAGCGTGTAACCGACCGAGGACACGAGCGTCTCGCCTTCCGCATCCTTGATGGCCTGCGAGGCATTGGTCTGGACGTCGAAAATTTCCTCGTTCGACAGCGTATATCTGGTGCCCAGGCTCCAATCGCCGGCGAGAGGAATGCCGAAGCGTATGCCGGCGCCGCTGCGGCGGCTTTTGAAGGACGACGTGTCCGTGAGGTCGAGCTCGGTATGGAAAGCGTCGAAGCCGGCGGCCATGTTGCGGCCCATGAAGCGGGGTTCGGTGAACGAGAAGTCGAATTGCAGCCGTTCCTGGCTTCCCTGCAGACGGACACGGATGAACTGACCCTTGCCCAGGAAATTGCGCTCGCTGAGGCTGATGTCCGCCAATGCGCCTTCGTTCGAGGAATAACCGCCGCCAACGGAGAACTCGCCCGTGGCCTGTTCCTGGACCTTGACCATGAGGATGACCCGGTCAGGAGCCGTGCCCTGTTCGGCCGACACGTCCACCGCCTTGAAGAAGCCCATCGCCTTCAGGCGCCGTTTGGCGGCGTCGACGAGCATGCGGTTGTAGGCATCGCCCTCCGCCAGACGGAACTCGCGACGGATGACGTAGTCGAGCGTGCGGATGTTGCCCTGGATTTCGATGCGCTCGATGTAGATTCGGGGGCCCTCTTCCACCACGTAGGTGACGCCGATCATTCGGGTGGCAGGGTCCCGGTCAAGACGGGTGCGAACGCGGCCGAAGGCATAGCCCTGACGCGACACGTCCATGGTGATGTTCTCGACGGATTTGTCGACCTTGGAGGCGTCGTAGATCCTTCCGGATCTCGTCTCGGCCTTCGACAACGCTTCACGGGGGTTGATCTGGGCGAGCCCGGTCTCGATGTCGATGGCGCCGAAGCGGTACTGCTCACCCTCGACGATGGTGAAGGTGATCAGGAATCCCTGCCCTTCGCGGTCGAGGTCGGCCACGGCTGAGACTATGCTCACGTCGGCGTAGCCATTCTTGAGGTAGTACTGGCGCAGCAGTTCCCGGTCGAGATTGAGCCTGTCGGGATCGTAGATGTTGGTGGGCTTGAAGAAGCTCAGCAGGCCGGTCTCGGTGGTGGTGATCGCCTCGCGCAACTGCGAATCGGAAAACGCCTGGTTGCCGATGAAGGTGATGCCCTTCACCGTGGTCTTGGGGCCTTCCAGCACCTCGAAGACCAGGTCAACGCGGTTGTGGTCGAGATTGATGATCTTGGGCTCGACGCGGGCGGCGAAACGGCCCTGGCGGCGGTAGACGTCAAGGATCCGCTGCACGTCGCTCTGCACCTTGGCGCGGGTGTAGACGGCACGCGGCTTGAGCTGGACTTCGGACTTGAGCGAATCGTCCTCGACTTCCTTGTTTCCCTCGAAGGCAACGCGATTGATGATCGGGTTCTCGACCACGACGACGACGACCACCGTGCCGCGATTGCCTATGCGCACGTCCTGAAACAGGCCCGTCGCGAAGAGAGCCTTTAGGGACTCGTCAACCTCCAACAGGTCATAACGGTCGCCGGCGCGGAACGTCAGGTAGGAACGGACGGTTTCAGGCTCCACGCGGCGGTTGCCCTGCACCTGGATGGAGCTCACCACGAAGCCGGTTTGTGCATAAGCGGGCGCCGTCAGCGTAATGCCGGCCAGGGGAAACATGACACCCCCAAGCCAGACAAGCAGACAAGCTGGCAACAGCCCCCGCGCCAGTCGCGTACTAAACCGCATTATTGTTGTTATCCCCTGCTACGCCGGTGCCCCGGTACGCAGTACAATACGTTGAAAACAAATCGCCATTCTAATGTGGCCGTTTTGTGTTTCGCGGTGATGGCCCCCTTCTGGTTTCCCCCTCGATGTTGCGCAGCCGCAACATCGTCTCCGGCTACAGGTTTCCGAAATGAATCAAATCGTTCCAAGTTGCGAAGATCATTAGCATAACAACCACCGCGAAGCCAATTCGAAAGCCAATCTCGAGGCTCCTTTCGCTCAGCGGGCGGCCCCTTACCGCCTCGATGGCGTAGAACAGCAGATGCCCTCCATCGAGCAGCGGAATCGGGAACAGATTCAGCAGTCCTATGCTGACGGAGAGGACGGCGGCGAGATGCAGCAGCGCCACGAATCCGGCCGTCGCCACCTGCCCTGAAACCTGGGCTATCCTGAGGGGCCCGCCGAGCTGGTCGGCCGCCTCCTTGCCTACGATCACGTCGCGCAGATAGGCCAGCGTCCGCTCGATAACGAAATAGGTCTCCTTCACCCCCAGCCACACCGAGGTCAGGGGATCGTGCTTTTCCAGTATCCAGTCGTCGGCCGAGGTGCTGCGGCGCACGCCCAGCAATCCGATGCGGACCTTGTTGCCGAAGCGGTCGGTGATCTCCTTGCGGTCGGGTGTCGCCAGCAGGGTGACGTCGCTATCGTTGCGGCGCACAACGAATTCAAGCTGCCGGTCGGCGCTGACGCTGACGATGCGCTGCATGGCGCCGAAATTCTCGATCTGGTCGCCGTTGATGCTGAGGATCAGGTCGCCGGTCTGGAATCCGGCGCGCTCGGCCGCGCTGCCGGCCGCGACCCCATCGACGATGGCCGGGGTAACGCGTTGGCCGATAAAGGTAAATGTGATCGCGAATATAACAATTGCGAGCAGGAAGTTGGCTATGGGGCCAGCGGCGACGACCGCGGCGCGCTGTGGCAGCGGCTTGAGGTGGAAGCTGCCGGCTTTCTGCTCTTCGGTCAGGGACTCGATGGTTTTATGGTCAGGCGTGCTCGCCGCGCCCTCGTCGTCGAGGAACTTGACGTAACCGCCAAGCGGAATCCAGGCGAAGCGCCAGCGCGTGCCGTGGCGGTCATGGAAGCCGAAGATCTCCCGGCCAAAGCCGATGGAGAAGGCCTTGACCGTGACGCCGCACCAGCGCGCGACCAGAAAATGGCCGAGTTCGTGGAAAAACACGACAACGGTCAGTACGAACAGGAATGGCAGGGCGTAGGACAGCAGCCAGCCCACATTCAAGCTCAGCGTTTCAACGATACCCATTGCGCGCTGTCTCCAATCGCGTTCATGCCCTGCGGGCGTGGCGGGGTTCGGTGGCAAAACGCGGCATCAGGATACCAGCCAACCGCCGGCATTCCGCGTCGATGCTCAAAACATCGTTAAGGCTAACGGGCTCACTGAGGAGGCTCCGCTGGTCCGCCGCCTCCAATGTAGCCTCTACCAGGGCCGAAATCGACAGAAAGCCGATCTTGCCCCCCAGGAAGGCTTCCACAGCCACTTCGTTCGCCGCATTCAGGCCGGTCGGGGCCCCGCCCCCCGCCATAAGGCTCTCGCGGGCTACCCGCAGGCTCGGGAATCTCTCCTCATCGGGCCTCTCGAAGGTCAGGGAGCCGATCCTGGCGAGGTCCAGGCGCTCGGTGGGGGCATACATGCGGGCGGGCCAGGACAGGGCGTAGGCGATCGGCGTGCGCATGTCGGGGCTGCTCATCTGGGCGAGTACGGAACCGTCAGAATACTCGACAAGGCAGTGAACGATCGACTGGGGGTGGATGACCACAGCCAGTTGCTCGGCCGTGACCGGGAAGAGGTGGAAGGCTTCGATCAGTTCGAGCCCCTTGTTCATAAGGGTTGCGGAATCGACGGTGATCTTGCTGCCCATGGACCAGTTCGGATGGCGCAGGGCGTCCTCGGGCCGCGCCCCGGCCATCTGGAGGGGAGTCCAGGTACGGAACGGCCCCCCAGATGCGGTTAGGGTGATCTTTTCGATCCCGTTCGGCTGGTCGCGGCTGATGGACTGGAAGGCGGCCGAGTGCTCGGAGTCGACCGGGAGCACCGTGGCGCGGTGACGTGCCGCCTCCGCCAGGAAGAGCCGTCCGGCGGACACGAGGCATTCCTTGTTGGCGAGCGCCACGCAGGTTCCTTGCCGCAGGGCTTCCAGCGTTGGCCGCAGGCCGGCCACGCCCATGATCGAGGCCATGATCCAGTCGGCGGGGCGAGACGCGGCCTCCAGCATGGCTTGTTCGCCCGCGGCGGCCTCGATGCCGGTTCCGGCCAGTGCCTCCTTGAGCCTGGAATAGGCGGTTTCGTCCTGTACGACGGCGATACTGGCGCGGTGCTGTCTAGCGGCCGCCGCCAGTTGCTCGGCATTGCTGTTCGCGGTGACGGCGACGACCTCATATGCGTCAGGCTCGCGGCCGATCAGGTCCAGCGTGTTCTTGCCGACGGAGCCGGTGGCGCCCAGGATGCTGACCCGACGGGGAGCATCGTGGCGTCTGGAAGGTATGTGCGTGCTTTCCGTCATGCCGTTTCAGGGGTTATGGCCAGATCAGAAGACCTTGCGCCGGGCTGGCCGGGTCGCGCAACAGGCCGATGAGCCAGGCGGCCACGGCCGCGAACATCAGGCCGTCCACGCGATCCAGGAATCCGCCATGGCCGGGGATCAGGTGGCTTGCATCCTTCTGGTGGAACCGGCGCTTGACGTAGGATTCCACCAGGTCGCCTGCCTGCGAGATCATGGCGAGCGCGCCGGCGACGATGCCGAGGACCGCCGGCGACGTTCCGCCCATGGCGCGACCGAAGATGAATCCCACGCATGCCGGTACCAACAGGCCGCCAAAGAAGCCCGACCAGGTCTTGCCCGGGGAGATCGCCGGGGCCAGCTTGGGGCCGCCAATGGCCTTGCCGGTGAAATAGGCCGCGGTGTCGGCCGTCCAGACCACCGCGAACAGGAACAGGATAGCCATGACCGGCAGGGTGGCGCTGTCCCGCAGCGCCACCAGGGCGACTACCGGAAGTCCAAAATACAGCACCCCGGCAGCCGACCACATGCGGTGCCCCCCCGTCGAAGCCAGCACCCACAAGGTCACGGCTCCCGCGGCGAGCAAGGCAAGGGCGGCAGCGACCTGCCCTGCCGCGGTCAGGAGGGCCGCGCCCAGGGCGGTGGCCATATGGGCCGCGAGCGGCAGACGCGGGCTGCCGGGCCGGACAATGCTGTCCCATTCCCAGCACAGCACCACGGCGACAGCTGCCACCAGCAGCGCGAAGGGCCATGGGCCTGCAAGGGTCAGCAGGGTGGCGCCGGCTGCCATGACCAGCGCGGAAACGAGCCTGAGGGTGAATTCGGTGCGGCCGGCGGAGCCGGCATTCGCCTTGTGAGCACGCGCTTTTCTTGCGCTCACGCGGTGGACCTCGCCACGAGGCCTCCAAAGCGGCGCTCGCGGGCATGGTAGGTCGCGAGGGCCTCCTCCAGCATCTCGCGCCCGAAGTCCGGCCAATAGCAATCCATGAAGACGAATTCCGAATAGGCGCATTGCCAGAGCAGGAAGTTCGACAGGCGCATTTCGCCACTGGTGCGGATGAGCAGGTCGGGGTCCGGCGTGCCCGCGGTATCGAGTTGACGTTCGAACAGTTCGGGCGTGATGGCGCCGGGATCGATGTCTCCTCGAACAGCCTGTCTTGCGAGTTTCGCCGCCGCCCTCGCGATCTCGTTGCGCGAGCCGTAGTTGAAGGCGACCGTGAGCGTCAGGCGGGTATTGTGGGAGGTGAGTTCGACAGCGTCCCGGATCAGCTTGCTGATCTCGGGTTCGACGCCGTCTTCCTCCCCGATCACTTTCAGCCGTACGCCGTTCTGGTGCAGATCGGCCAGATTGGTGCGGATGAAGCTCTTCAGCAGCATCATCAGGTCGGCGACTTCCGACCTGGGCCGCGCCCAGTTCTCCGACGAGAAGCTGAACAGAGTGAGCTCGTCGATGCCGAGATCCATGGCCGCCTGGATGGTGCGGCGAACCGCTTCGACGCCCTGGCGGTGGCCCTCGGTGCGGGGCAGCCCGCGCTCGGCCGCCCACCGGCCGTTGCCGTCCATGATGATGGCCACGTGACGCGGAGGAGCCGGGTTGCCGACAGCCTCTGGTTGCTCAGCGGAAATGGTCAAATGCACGGTCTCCCGGGGGCGCCGGCCCGCGTCCGGTATCTCTGGCTATACCTGCATGATCTCGGCTTCCTTCGCCGAGAGGGAATCGTCGATTTCCTTAATGATCTTGTCGGTGAGTTCCTGCACCTTCTGGGACAGGGCGTGGTGATCGTCCTTGCCGATCTCCCCATCCTTTTCCTGCTTCTTCAGCACTTCCATTCCGTCCCGGCGCACGTTGCGCACCGCGACCCGGGCCTGCTCCGAGTATTTGTGGGCGACCTTCACAAGCTCCCGGCGCCGATCCTCGTTGAGCTCGGGGATGGGCAAGCGCAGGAGCGTGCCGTCGACAACAGGATTGAGGCCGAGATCGGATTCGCGGATCGCCTTCTCCACGGCCGCGACCTGCCCCTTGTCCCAAACCTGGACCGTGATCATTCGCGGCTCGGGGACGGAGATGTTCGCAACCTGGTTCAGAGGCATCGAGGACCCGTAGGCATCGACCGTGATGGGGTCGAGCAGAGCCGGATTGGCGCGTCCGGTGCGCAGGCCGGCGAACTCCTTCTTGAGGGAGCCGAGGGCTCCCCTCATGCGACGCTCGATGTCTTGCAGGTCAAAGCCGGTCATGGGTTCTCTCGTTGTGCAGGATTACAGCCTTGAACGAAATTGGCGGAAGACGAAGCACCACATGCGCCTCAGGATGTTCCCGACACCAGGGTGAACCGGCCGGTTCCCTGGACCACGTCGGGAAGACATCCCTCCTCCCCCATGGAGCAGACAATTATGGGGATATCGTTGTCCCGGGCAAGGGCGATCGCGGCACCGTCCATGACCCCGAGGTTTCGGGACAAAACCTCGCCATATGTCAGCCTGTCGTAACGCTTCGCCGCGGGCTCCGTCTTGGGATCCGCGGAATAGACGCCGTCAACCTGGGTCCATTTGATCAGGGCATCACAGCACATCTCCGAGGCGCGCAAGGCGGCGGCTGTGTCGGTGGTGAAGAACGGGTTGCCGGTGCCGGCCGCGAAAATGACGATCCGCTCCTTCTCGAGATGGCGGATGGCGCGCGGCCGGATGAAGGATTCGCACACTGTCGGCATGGGGATGGCGGACAGGACCCGGGCTGGCGCGCCGATGCGCGTGAGCGCGTTGTGGACGGCCAAGGCGTTCATCACCGTGGCGAGCATGCCCATGTAGTCGGCTGCGGCGCGGTCCATGCCCTGCGCTACGCCAGCCATGCCACGGAAGATGTTGCCGCCACCCACGACGAGGCAGACCTGGACATCCTGGTCATGTACAGCCTTGAGGTCCCGGGAAATGCGGTCGGCCACGGCAACGTCGATTCCGTAGCCGGAGTCGCCCATCAACGCCTCACCGGAAATCTTGATGAGAACGCGTTTGCGGGCGGCAGATGCGTCGGAGCGCTTCCTTGCCAAGGACCAACCTCCAAAGGCCCCTGCCCGCCAGCGGTGGCGGTATCAGGGGCGCCGCCGGACGCCGTGTTTCTACGCGCCTGACGTGGCGCGCACTTCCGCGGCGAAATCCTGCTCTTCCTTCTCGATGCCCTCGCCCAGGGCAAAGCGGACGAATCCCGTGATGCTGACCGGGCCGCCGATGTCCTTTTCCGCGGCCTTGACCGCCTTGGCGACGGTGTTGTCGGGATCGATGACGAAAGCCTGGTTGAGCAGCACGGATTCTTCGTAGAACTTGCGCACGCGGCCTTCCACCATCTTCTCGATGATGTTCTCGGGCTTGCCGGTCTCGCGGGCCTGTTCGGCGAAAATGGCCTTCTCGCGCTCCAGAGTGGCGGCGTCGACGTCCTCCGGCTTCACGGCGATCGGGCTGGTTGCCGCGATATGCATTGCCACCTGGCGGCCGAGCTCGGCGAGCTTGCCCTTGTCGCCGGACGATTCCATCGCCACGAGCACGCCGATCTTGCCGAGGTTCGGTGCAACCGAGCCGTGGACGTAGCTGGCCACAACGCCATCCTTAACCCGCAAAGCGGCGGCGCGGCGCAGGGACATGTTCTCGCCGATGGTGGCGATCATCTCCTTGAGGTGCTCTTCCACCGTCTCGGACTTGCCCTCGCGCCTGGTCGAGGCGAGTTTTTCCACGTCGCCGCCCGCCGCGTGAGCGAGATCCGCGATCTCCGCGACCATCTTCTGGAACTGCTCGTTCCGGGCAACGAAGTCGGTCTCGGAATTAACCTCGACGACCGTGCCCTTGCCGTCGGCCACGGCAACGCCGATCAGGCCTTCCGCGGCGACGCGGCCCGCCTTCTTGGCGGCTTTTGCGAGGCCCTTGGTGCGCAGCCAGTCGACAGCCGCCTCCATGTCGCCGTTGTTCTCGTTGAGGGCCGCCTTGCAGTCCATCATGCCTGCGCCGGTCTTGTCGCGCAGTTCCTTCACCATCTGAGCGGTAATGGTCGCCATGTCGTTCTCTCCCCTGTGGGGTTCCGGTTGCCGGATCAGCCCTTGGCCAGCTTCCCGGCCTGCTTCACCCAGTCGTCCCGCTCGATACGGCCCTTGAGGTCGAGGGCGGTATCAACCTCCGCGACGTCGTCCTTGGTCATGGCCGCGATCTGGCTGTAGTGGAAAATGCCGAATTCGTTCAGCTTGCCTTCCAGCACCGGGCCGAGGCCGGAAATCTGCTTGAGGTCGTCGGCGTCGCCATCGGGCTTCTTCAGCTTCTTGAAACCTTCCGCGCCCTCATCGGCCGCCTTCTTCTCGTCGTTCTTGTCGGCCTTCTTGGCGGGCTTCTTTTCCGCCTTCTTCCCGGTGGCGCCATCGCCTTCCCCAGCTTCTTCGAGCGCGGATTCCTCCATCGGGTTTTCCGACGCGCCGACGTCCACGCCGACGCTGCCCTGGGCGCGCTCGATGCCATCGACGGCGGCGCGGGCGACCAAGTCGCAATAGAGGGTAATGGCGCGGCCGGCATCGTCATTGCCCGGGATGGGCAGGTCGATGTGGTCCGGGTCGCAGTTGGTGTCCACGATGGCGATGACGGGGATGCCGAGCTTGCGGGCCTCGGCGATAGCGATCGACTCC
>JBFWSL010000013.1:0-28154 GCA_050248375.1 Hyphomicrobiales bacterium
GTACGGTTCATGATCTGGATTCTCTTTGCCGCTTTCGGGCACAGAACTGAACCGTCTATGTGGAAATTTTGAGGCGAGTCAGCGAGTTGCCGGAATATTGATCAACTCGCCATTTTTTGTGCAGGAGCTCATCGCCAGCGGGATGAAGTGCTCCGCTATCGCTTCCGGGCGGGGCAGGGTGGCGGGATCCTCCCCGGGCATTGCCTTGGCCCGCATTCCCGTGGCGACGGCTCCGGGATCAATGAGGTTGGCGCGCACGGTGGTGTTGGCGATTTCGCCGGCATAGGTCTTAACCAGTGCTTCCAGGGCGGCCTTGGAGACGGAATACGGCCCCCAGTAGGGGCGGCACCGGCGGGCTGCGCCGGACGTGACGAAAATTGCCCGGCCGGCCCCGGACTTCTGCAATATGGGATCAAGGGTGCGGATGAGCCGCCAGTTGGCGGTCAGATTGACTTCAAGCACCATGTTCCAGTCGCGCTCGCGCACATGCCCAAGCGGGGAGAGATTGCCGAGCAGACCCGCATTGGCGACGAGGACATCGAGGCGGCCCCAACGTTCAAACAGGGTGGGGCCCAGGCGATCGACTTTCTCACCGTCCTTCAGATCAAGCGGCAGCAGGGAGGCGGTGCCGCCGAACCCGCGGATCTGGTCGTCCACTTCCTCCAGTCCGCCGACTGTGCGGGCCGTGAGGATGACATGCGCGCCCTCGCGTGCAAACGCCAGCGCCACCGCGCGGCCTATGCCGCGCGAGGCGCCCGTAATGAGGGCGATGCGTTCGTCGAGACGGCCCTTGCTCATGCCGGATACGCAAAAGACACAGGCTGCAATTCCGGGCTAGCCGACTTCGGCAAGGAAAGAGAGCTGCTTCTGCATCGGCGTGCCTTCGCGGTCGCGCAGACGCGTGGGGTATTCGCCGGTGAAGCAGTGGTCGGTGAACTGGGGGCGGTCCGGGTCGCGGCGCTCATAGCCCATGGCCTTGTAGATGCCGTCCACGGACAGGAAGGCGAGGCTGTCACAGCCGATGGAGGCGCGCATCTGCTCCAGATCGTGGGTGGCGGCCAGCAGCTTGTCCTGGTCGGGCGTGTCGATGCCGTAAAAGTCGGGATGGGTGATCGGCGGGCTGGCGATGCGCATGTGCACCTCGGTGGCGCCGGCGTCGCGCATCATCTGCACGATCTTCATGGAGGTGGTGCCGCGCACGATGCTGTCGTCGATGAGAACGACGCGGTTGCCCTTGACCTCGCAACTGGTGGCGCTGTGCTTCAGGCGTACGCCCAGCGCGCGAATCTGCTGCTCCGGCTCGATGAAGGTGCGGCCTACATAGTGATTGCGGATGATGCCAAGCTCGAAGGGGATGTTGGATTCCCGGGCGAAGCCGATAGCGGCCGGGACGCCGGAGTCCGGGACGGGAACAATGACATCGGCCGCGACGGGCGCCTCGCGGGCGAGCTGGTGGCCCATGGCCTTGCGCACGTCGTAAACGCAACGGCCGCCGACGATGGAGTCAGGACGGGCGAAATAGATGTATTCGAAGATGCAGGGGCGCGCCGGGCGCGCCGGGAAGGGCCGGTGACTCTCGATCCCATCGCGGGTGATGACCACCACCTCGCCGTTCTCGATCTCGCGCACGAATTCGGCGCCGATGATATCGAAGGCGCAGGTCTCCGACGCCAGAACGTAGGAGTCGCCGAGGCGTCCGAGAACGAGCGGGCGGATGCCGACGGGGTCGCGGGCGCCTATCAGCTTCTTGTTCGTGACGCCGACGAAGGCGTATGCGCCCTCGATCTGCACAAGGGCATCGACGAATTTCTCGATGAAGCGGCGCTTCTTGCTGCGGGCGACCAGATGCAGGACCACCTCGGTATCGGTGGTGGACTGGAAGATGGCGCCATCGCGGATGAGATCCTTGCGAATGGTCAGCGCGTTGGTCAGGTTGCCGTTGTGGCCGAGCGCGAAGCCTCCGGCGTCGAGGTCGCTGAACAGGGGCTGCACGTTGCGCAGCACGGTTTCGCCCGTGGTCGAGTAGCGCACATGGCCGATCGCCACGTCGCCCTTGAGGCGGTCGATGACGGTGCGCTGGGTGAAGTGGTCGCCGACGAGGCCGAGACGGCGCTCGTTATGAAAGCGGGATCCGTCGAAGGAGACGATGCCGGCGGCTTCCTGGCCGCGGTGCTGGAGAGCGTGGAGGCCGAGCGCCGTGAGCGTGGCTGCGTCGGGATGGTTAAAAATCCCGAAAACACCGCATTCCTCGCGGAGGCGGTCGTCATCAGATCGGTACGGTCCGTTCATGGCCCCACTGCGTCTAGGCAAGCGTTAAACGCAACTATAGCCCTGGCCGGCATCTCCCGGGGGAGGCTGAGGTGACGGTTCAATTGGTGCCGGCGCCGCCCGCACCATAACCCGAGTCCCGGCCAAGCCCAGTAAATTTTACCGGGTCTTCTATAGATGTGCGTGGACCGGGTGGCGGGGTAGGGGCATCGGGCTGCGGCGTGTCGCCGCTGGGTGCGCCGGAAGCACCCGGGAGGTGGGCCGCCGGGTCCTCGGGCAACAGCGAGACGATCGCCTCGCCGGTTTGCTGCAGGATCGGCAGCGAGCGGGCTTCCTTGATCCACTGCGGTTGCTGTTCCTCGGGCACAAGCCAGGAGAAGAACAGGTAGGCGATGACCACCAGCACGAGGCCGCGGGCCAGGCCGAAAACGAAGCCGAGCGTGCGGTCCAGCGCGCCGACGCGGCTATCCAGAACGCCGTCGGAGATGCGCACCGTGATCAGGCTGACAATGATCAGGACGACCAGGAAAATGCCGGCCGCGAGCAGGGCGTCGGCGAGCAGGGCGGGCTCTACGTAGAGGCGCGCCTGTGCCTGGTATTTGGGGAAGAGATAGAGGGTGGCAAGAGCAGCGACCGCCCAGGACAGGATGGAAAGGACTTCCCTTGTCAGGCCCCTGAGCATGGCCAGGAAGCCCGAGATCAGCATGATTGCCGCGAGGATGATATCGAGCCAGGAGAACGGCATCGCAGGGGTCCTTTCGACGGGGGACTCTACCACAAAGGATGGTCAGCAGCAGTAGGGCGGGTTTATGGCATGGTGAACGGCTGTGGGACAGTCAAATAGAGGGAGATGGAGGGTTAGCCGGTGTCCCTGGCGGCCTTGCGGGCCACGAGACTGGCCACCAGTTCGCCCAGATGTGACACCTTGCTGGCCTCCAGAGATGTCGCGGCGGCATCCGCGTCCAGACGGGCGGGCAGGACGGCTGCCCGGAACCCCAGTTTCTCCGCTTCCTTGAGCCGTGCCGAGGTCTGGCCGACGGGCCGCACCGCTCCGGAAAGGGAGACCTCGCCGAAATAGAGGCAATCGGGCGGCAAGGCAACACCGGAAAACGAGGAGACGAGGGCGGCCGCGGCGGCCAGATCCGCCGCGGGCTCGGAGATGCGCAGGCCGCCGGCGACGTTGAGATAGACGTCGTGGGTGCCGAGCCTCAGGCCGCAGCGGGCGTCCAGCACGGCCAGCACCATGGCCAGGCGGTTGGAATCCCACCCGACGACAGCGCGGCGCGGTGTTCCCAGGGGCGAAGCGGCCACCAGCGCCTGGATTTCGACCAGCACGGGCCGGGTGCCTTCCATTCCGGCGAAAACGGCGGCGCCGGGGCTGGAGGCGTCGCGCTCGCCCAGGAACAGCTCGGACGGGTTGGCGATCTCCTTGAGGCCGTCTCCCCGCATCTCGAACACGCCGATCTCGTCGCTGGGGCCGAAGCGGTTCTTGACCGCCCGCAGGATACGGAAGCGCTGGGCGCCGTCGCCTTCGAAATAGAGAACCGTATCCACCATGTGCTCGACCACCTTGGGACCGGCTATCTGGCCGTCCTTGGTGACATGGCCGACCAGAACCATTGCGGTGCCGTGGCGCTTGGCGTAGCGGACGAGAGACTGCGCGCAGGCGCGTACCTGGGAGACGGTTCCAGGCGCGGATTCCAGAAGGTCCGACCACAGGGTCTGGATGGAGTCGATGATGACCAGGTCGGGCGGATCAGCCGAATCCAGGGTGCGCAGAATGCTGGCAAGGCCGGACTCCGCGGCGAGAGCAACGGGGGCATCCGATACGCCGAGACGCGCCGCCCGCAAACGTATCTGGTCGGCAGCCTCTTCTCCGGAGAAGTAGACCACCTTGCGGCCGGAGCCGGCGAGCCGCGCGGCGATCTGCAACAGCAGCGTGGACTTGCCGATGCCCGGGTCGCCGCCGACCAGTATGGCGGAGCCGGGCACGAGGCCGCCGCCCACGACGCGGTCGAATTCCGGCATGGCCGTGGAGCGGCGGGGCGCCTCGGTTGCCGACTCCCGCAGACCCTCCAGCCGGACGACGGCGCCGCCGGACCTGGCGGGGCCGCCCAGGGCGCGCGGCTCGGCGGCTTCCTCCACGATGCTGTTCCAGGCACCGCATGAGGGGCATTTGCCGGACCAGCGCGCGGTGGTGCCGCCGCATTCCTGGCAGACATAGGCTGTTTGCGCCTTGGCCATGATCTTTCAGGTGATTCTCAGGGGTTCAGATAATGGCGCCTATAGCGGTGGCCGAGCCGGGTCAAGACCTCGTAGCCGATGGTTCCGGCGGCACGGCCCATGTTGTCGACCCCGGTCTTCTCTCCCAGCAGTTCGACAACGCCACCGGCACAGGCCGTTCCTTCGGGCAGCTCCGTGACGTCGATGGTGATGAGGTCCATCGAAACCCGGCCGAGGAGGGGGGCGGGATGGCCGGAAATGTGGACGACGAGGCCGGGCTTGCCGGGCGCGGACCCGAGATTGCGGAACAGCCCGTCCGCATAGCCGATCGCGGCCGTGGCGAGGAGGCTGTCGCGGGTGATCTTGCCGGCGCCGCCATAGCCGACGGTCTCTCCGGCCCTAGCGGTGCGGACCTGGACGATACGGGCCTGGAGCCGTACCACCGGCCGCATGGGGTTCGGTTGCCCCTCGATGGCCTTGCCTCCATAGAGCGCGATGCCGGGACGCACGAGGTCGAAGTGATAGGGCTTGCCGAGCAGCGTGCCGGCGGAGTTGGCGAGGCTGGCGGGAGCGGGCGGCAGCTTGCCCTTGAGTTCCGCGAAGGCCTTGCGCTGGCGTTCGCTCATGGGATTGCCGGGCTCGTCGGCGCAGGCAAGATGACTCATGACCAGCGCCAGTTCGAAGGAAGCAAGGCGCGAGGCATCGCCAGCGAGCATATCCACTTCGTCGGGCCTGAGCCCGAGGCGGTTCATGCCGGTGTCGATGTGGACGGCGGCGGGCAGCGGTCCGTTGGCGGCGCAGAACCCGTTCCACTCCGCGATCTGGTCGAGGCTGGACAGTACCGGGCGCAGCCTGGCGCCGGCGAAGGTGTCGGCGCTGCCGGGGAACAGCCCGTCGAGGACATAGATGACCGGCCCGGGAACGGCCGCGCGGACAACAGCAGCCTCGCCGAGCGTGGCGACGAAGAAGGTATCGCACCCCTCGCGGAAGAGCCTGGCCGCGGCCTGCGCCGCGCCCGTGCCATAGGCATCGGCCTTGATGACGCCGGCGCATTTTGCGGGCGCGGCGGTCCTGGCGAGATAGGCGTGGTTGGCGGCGATGGCGTCGAGGTCGATGGTCAGGAGGCCGGTGTCACCGGGCCGCAGGGGATCAGCACCCTTCGATCGTCCCGGGGTGCTCACTCATAGCGCTCCGGCAGGGCGCTTTCGTCGGCGAGGTCGGAGAAGCGCGTCAGCAGGCCCTCGAACTGCAGTTCGACGGTGCCGGTGGGGCCGTGGCGCTGCTTGCCGATAATGATCTCGGCCTTGCCATGGGCGCGCTCCATCTTCTGCACCCAGTCGCCGAACTTCTCGTCGCCTTCGCTCGGTTTGGTGCGTTCCAGGTAGTATTCCTCGCGGAACACGAACATGACCACGTCGGCGTCCTGCTCTATCGAACCCGATTCACGCAGGTCGGCGAGCTGGGGCCGCTTGTCCTCCCGCTGCTCCACCTGGCGCGAGAGCTGCGACAGGGCGACGATGGGCACGTTCAGCTCCTTGGCCAGGGCCTTCAGGCTGGTGGTGATCTCGGAGACTTCCTGGACGCGGCCTTCCGAGGCGCGCCGGGACGAGCCGGACAGAAGCTGAAGGTAGTCGATAATAATGAGATCCAGCCCGTGCTGACGCTTCAGACGGCGGGCGCGGGCCGCCAGTTGCGCGACAGAGATGCCGCCCGTCTGGTCGATGTAGAGCGGCAGATGCTGCATCTCCTGGGAGATTTCCACCAGCCTGTCGAACTCCTCGCGTGTGATGTCGCCGCGGCGGATCTTGGACGACGGAATGCCGGATTGCTCCGAAACGATGCGGGTGGCGAGCTGCTCGGCCGACATTTCCAGTGAAAACAGACCGACAATGGCGCCGTCCACGGTTTTCATCGAGCCGTCGGGCTGGGCTTCCGCCCGGTGTTTGCTGGCCACATGGTAGGCGATGTTGGTGGCGAGCGCGGATTTGCCCATCGCGGGCCGGCCGGCGACAATAATGAGATCGGAGGCCTGCAGCCCGCCGACCTGCAGGTCGAGGCGCTTGAAACCCGTGGCGACGCCGGACAGATGCCCGTCGCGCTGGTAGGCGGCCGCGGCCATGTCGACGGCGGAGGTCAGCGCGGCCGCGAAGGGCTCGAAGCCGGAGCCATACTTGCCGGTCTCGGCCAGCTCGTAGAGCCGCTGCTCGGCATCCTCGATCTGACGGGCGGGCGGCGCATCGATAGGCGCGTCGAAGGCGGTGTTGACCATGTCCTCGCCGATGCCGATGAGGCTGCGGCGGATGGCGAGGTCATAGATGGTGCGGCCATAGTCTTCCGCGTTGATGATGGTGGTGGCGTTGGCGGCCAGCCGGCCGAGATACTGCGCCACGCTGAGGTCGCCAATGGGCTCCTCGGTCTCGAAGAAGGTCTTCAGGGTGATTGGCGTGGCGCGCTTGCCCGCCATGATCAGCCGGGTTGCGGTTTCAAAGATGCGCCCGTGCAGCGCGTCGAAGAAGTGCCGGGCATCCAGAAACGCAGTCACCCGGTCGGCGGCGTCGTTGTTGACGAGGATGGCCCCGAGCAAAGCCTGTTCGGCCTCGATGTTGTGAGGCTGGGCGCGCCAGTTGGCGGCGGCCTGAGGCATTTCTGAGCGAAGCGATTGGGGCATGGGCATCGCGGGGAAATTAGTCGGAGCGCGCGTGAAGCAACAGACGCGAATCGCGGTCTATACCCGATATACACAGGATGATGGATAAGGCGAAAATTTGTCGCTTGTTGCGTTCGCGCTACTCGCCCGCGAGCCGCGGCACCTCGGCGATCTTCCGGTCGCGCTCGCGATAGGCGTTTTCGTCTTCGTACATGTAGTCCCGCCGCAGGGGCAGGGCATCCTGGCGACGGGCAAGCTGGATCTGGAACACCATCATGTTCTGGTAGCGGAATGCGGTCTCCGACGCCGCCAGGTAGAACTCCCACATGCGGCAGAAGCGTTCGTCGCGCAGGGTCGCGGCGCGGTGCCGGTTGGCGGCGAAGCGGTGCCGCCATCTGCGCAGGGTATCGGCATAGTGAAGGCGCAGGATCTCGATATCGGTCACCAGCAGGCCGGAACGTTCAATGGCGGGGAACACCTCGCTCAACGCAGGGATGTATCCGCCGGGGAAGATATATCGGGCGATGAATCCATTGGTGGCCGCGGGACCATCGAAGCGTCCGATGGAATGGATCAAGGCCACGCCATCGTCCTCGAGCAACTGGCAGACCTTGTCGAAGAAGTCCTGGTAGTAGCCAACGCCCACATGCTCGAACATCCCGACGGAGACGATGCGGTTGAAGCGGCCTTCGATCTGGCGGTAGTCGAGCGGCTCGAAGGAGACCTTGCGGGCAAGGTCGAGGCGGCTGGCGCGTTCGCGCGAAGCCTCGAGCTGGCGGTCGGAAAGGGTGACGCCGGTCACGTGCACGTCGGCGGCGCGGGCCAGGTAGATGCCGAGGCCGCCCCATCCCGAGCCGATATCGAGGACACGGTCGCCCGGGCGCAACCTGAGCTTGGCCGCGATGTGCCGCTTCTTGGCAAGCTGGGCATGTTCGAGGGACTGGTTTTCGTTCTCGAAATAGGCGCAGGAATACTGATGGTCGCTGTCAAGGAAGAGGTCGTAGATGGCGCCGTCGATATCGTAATGGCTGCGGACATTTCGGCGGGCGCGGGCAATGCGATTGAACTGGCTGATACGCCGGGTGAGCTTGCGGACGATATCGTGCAGGAGAATCCAGCGGGATGGCGCGTAGCCGGCATTGTGCTGCAGGACGATTTCCAGGAAGCGGTAGAGACCGCCCTGCTCGATGACCAAGCGGCCATCCATGTAGGCCTCTGCGAGTACGAGGCCAGGATCGACGATGAGCTGCCATTCGAGGCGGCGGTCCATGAGGCGCGTGACGACAGGCTCTCCCGTTCCGTCGCCGAACCGACAGGTCCGGCCCCGGGCATCGATAATAGTCAAATCACCGGTCAGGGCAGCGTGTTCGAACACACGCTTCAGCGGTCCGATCATCGCGCACCTCCGGGTGCCGATATTGCGGTTCCTCTCAAATAAGAAACATCGCCGCCACTGGTTCCGCGTCAACGTGACGGCGGGAATGTCGGAATTAAACCATTTCCGGACAAAGCTTACAACTTTAGTCTAGTGCGCCATAAGAAAAGCCCGGGCCCGCGTCATGCGGTGGCCCGGGCTCCAGATTCCGCCAAGCGGAACGAGAAAGCTATTTTTTTTCGTCTTCTGCGGCTTCCCCGCTCTCCTCGCCGCCCTCGGGCGTGTCGGACAGTTGCTGCATGGCCTCGCCTGCGAGGTCAACGCTTTCGAACAGCGCTTCGGCCTCGGCCAGCGCTTCCTCGGCTTCGGTGCGGGGCACGGTGACATCCTCGCCACGGGCCTGGCGATCGGCTTCGTCCTGAGAGCGGGCCACGTTGACTGTGACGGTGGCGGCGACTTCCGGATGCAGTCCGATGCGAACCTGGTTCAGGCCGAGAGTCTTGATCGGCGCGTCGAGGAGAACCTGACGGCGCTCCAGGGTAAAACCGCCCTCTGTGAGGATCTCGGCGATGTCGCGGGTGGACACGGAACCGTAAAGCTGGCCCGCGTCGCCGGCCTGGCGAATGATGATGTGGCTGGTGCCGTCCATCTTCGCGGCCACTGCCTCGGCTTCCTTGCGAAGCTCGAGATTGCGGGCCTCGAGTTGCGAGCGCTCCTGCTCGAAGCGTTCCCTGTTGGCCTTGGTGGCCCTCAGCGCCTTGCCCTGGGGCAGAAGGAAGTTGCGTGCGTAGCCGTCCTTTACGTTGACGACATCGCCCATCTGGCCGAGCCGCCCGATTCTCTCAAGCAAGATCACCTGCATTGTCAGTACTCCTTCGTCTGTTCGTTCGTCTGTCTGGTGGGATTGATTGGCGCCGCAATCATGTTCCGCCTCGCGAGGGCGGTCCGCCGCGGCTGAGTGCGCGTTGTCGAAAGTGGAATATCGGTTCGAGCAGACCGATCATCGCGATAATCAGTCCGATCCAGCCGAGCACGATGATCCCGAGGTAAAGCCCGGTAAGGAAAAGCGGCCGCATGGGCGAGGGACGGATCAGCACATGGATGACCGTCAGCCCAAGAAGGAAATAGGCGAAGAACAACGCTCCAGTGATGCCGATGGCGGCTATGCCGGCAAGGCCGGGCAGGAACGACGCGAAGAAGGCGGCGGCGAAAGCGATCGGAAAGTATGACGGGAACTCCATCAGGTGGATATCCGGCCAGGGTCTCGGCAGCCGGCCCGACATCATCACTATGCGCCCCGCGGTCCACATATTGGTCAGCATCACTCCGAGCCAGAACATGGCGGAGGCGGCTGGCATGGCGTAGGCCATGCCTTCCAGAAGCGGCAGCATCTTCTCGCGGTCGAACCGGGCGCCGGAGGTCTCGAACTGGCGCGTCAGGCCGGTCTCCAGGATGTCGATGATGGCGGCGCGGTAGGAGGCGCTGTCGAAGCCGAGCAGCGGTATGCTGAGAGCGCTCAGGCCCGCGGCGATGAGCGCCGCCCAGGCGACCAGGCGGCCGACGGGATACCATTCCAGGCCCTGGGCGGGGGGCTGGTCGGGCAGGGTGACGATCTCGCGTGCGAGCAGGGCGAGATAGGTCAGCGCCGTGAAAGGAACGGCCAGGGAGAGGACGTATACGGCCGTGGCCTTGAGGCCCAGCGTGGCGATCACCACCGCCGAGCCGGAGGCGCCGGCGACAAGGGCGGAAGTCCATCCCCAGCCGAGGCCGGCGAGGAATCCGGGCAGCGGTGCGAGATAGAAGAGAAAGACAGCCAGCCAGGTGCCGCCCGCCGTGGAAGCGAACAGGACGGCGGATACAAGGCCCGCGCCTATGCCGATCACCAGTGGAGAATTCATCATCGCAGCTGTCCCGCCCTTCCGGAGCGGTTAGAGGCGGCAATAACGAGACCGCCGCCCCAACCCTTATGTCACGCCCGGCCCCTGGCCGCGCCTGTCGTAATGTTCCGTCCTAACCGACGTAGGGCAGAAGGCCGATGAAGCGGGCGCGCTTGATGGCCTTGGCCAGTTCACGCTGCTTCTTCGCCGACACCGCAGTGATCCGGCTTGGCACGATCTTTCCGCGCTCCGAGACATAACGCTGAAGCAGGCGGACGTCCTTGTAATCGATCTTCGGCGCGCCCTCGCCGGAGAACGGGCAGGTCTTGCGGCGGCGGTAGAACGGCCGGCGCGTGGGAGACTGGGTCGCGCTCATTATTGGGACTCCCCTTCGCTATCGGTGCTGGAGCTCTCGGACCGGCGAGGACGGTCGTCGCGTGGCGGGCGATCGTCACGGTCGCGGCGAGGGCCGCGACGGTCGTCGCGGTCGCGGCCACCCCGGCGGTCGTCGCGGTCGCTGCGGCGCATGGGGGCGGAAGGCTCGCTGTCATGGGCGTCGACGCGGATCGTCAGGAAGCGGATGACATCGGCGGACAGGCGCATCTGGCGCTCCATTTCCCCGACCGCCTCGTGAGGGGCATCGATGTTGAAAAGGGTGAAGTGCGCCTTGCGGTTCTTCTTGATCTTGTAGGCGAGGCCCTTGAGGCCCCAGTATTCGGACTTGCCGATGGTCCCGCCGGCGTCGGTGATGATCTTCTGGAACTCCTGGGTCAGGGTCTCGGCCTGCTGGCCGGAGATGTCCTGGCGCGCCAGAAACACGTGCTCGTAGAGCGGCATTGGCTCTTGCCTTTCCTTAGCTTCTCCTGCGGTCCCCGGCGCAAAGCCTCCCCGGACCCGTTGAAGGAAAGGCCCGAAAGGTTACCCGTAAGAGCGGAGACACGGGAGGACGGTTTTTCAGGGAACCTGCCGCCCTGGCGGTTGCCAGACCGGCCCTCCGTTCAGCCTCCGGCCCGAGGGACCAGAACGGGCGCTTTTATAGTGAAACCGGGGGCTTTTGCAACCGTCATTACAGCAGGCCGCAGAGGCTTCCGGGATCGCGCCGGATTCCTTGCCGGCGGCGTGCTGCACAAAAGGGCACGAATGCTTGACAGGGCAGGTGAAACCGTGTCTTTGGCCCAAAAAATCGAGGGACGCTGCGGTGTCACCGCGTCCACCAGATATAGCAAGCAGAGCTGCAAGGAATGACGGTCGCCTTCACTTTTCCGGGCCAGGGAAGTCAGCACGTCGGCATGGGCGTCGAGTTGGCCAAGACCTTCAAGGCCGCGGCGGACGTATTCGATGAAGTGGACGATGCGCTGGGCGAGAAGCTTTCCCGGACCATGTGGGAGGGGCCCGAGGACAAGCTGACGCTGACCCAGAATGCCCAGCCGGCGCTGATGGCGGTCTCCATCGCGGCCATGCGTGTCCTGGAAAAGGAGAAGGGCGTTCAGCTCGGCAAGGTAGCCAGTTACGTGGCCGGACATTCGCTCGGAGAATACTCCGCGCTGGCCGCTGCCGGATCGTTAAGCCTGGGGGATACGGCGCGGCTGCTGCGCATCCGCGGCAATTCCATGCAGGCGGCGGTGCCGGTCGGGCAGGGGGCGATGGCCGCCCTGCTGGGGGTGGATCTTCCCGAGGCCGAGAAGCTGGCCGCGGCTGCTTCCGAGGCCGGTGTTTGCCAGGCGGCGAACGACAACGCTCCGGGCCAGGTGGTTCTGAGCGGTTCCAGGGAAGGCGTCGAGAAGGCGGTGGCGATCGCATCCGACTTCGGCGTGCGCCGTGCGGTGATGCTGCCGGTCAGCGCTCCCTTCCATTGCAGGCTGATGCAGCCGGCGGCCGACGCGATGCGGGAGGCCCTGGCCGGAGTGGAGATCAAGTCTCCGGCGGTGCCGCTCGTGGCCAATGTGCTGGCCAGCGAGATCACGGAGCCGGAGGAAGTCCGCAAGCGGCTGGTGGAGCAGGTGACCGGCATGGTCCGTTGGCGTGAAAGCGTCCAGTACATGGCCGGAAAGGGCGTCACCTTCGTCTACGAGATCGGTGCGGGACGGGTCCTGACCGGTCTTGCGCGCCGTATCGTGCGTGAACTGGAAGCCAACAGCATCGGGACGCCCGATGAAGTCGAGGCCGCCGCCAAGGTCTTTGGCGCGGGCGCCTAGGGGGTGACATGTTTGATCTGACTGGCAAGTGCGCATTGGTGACCGGCGCGACCGGCGGCATCGGCGAATCCATCGCCCGGACGCTTCATGCGGCGGGCGTGAACCTGGCGATCTCCGGTACGCGCAAGGAAAAGCTGGATGCGCTTGCCGGGGAGCTCAAGGAGCGGGTGCATGTGCTGCCCTGCGATCTGCGGGACCGGAAGGCGGTCGCCGAGCTGACCAACCAGGCCGACGCGGCTCTCGGCCAGATCGACATCCTGGTCAACAACGCCGGCATCACCAAGGATAACCTGTTCATGCGCATGACGGACGCGGAATGGGACGACGTCATCGCGGTGAACCTGACCTCGACCTTCACCCTTTGCCGGGGCGCCTTGCGGGGCATGATGCGCCGGCGTTACGGCCGCATCGTCAATATTTCCTCGATCAGCGCCGTGATCGGCAATCCCGGCCAGGCCAACTATGCGGCTTCCAAGGGGGGCATGGTGGCGCTGACAAAATCGCTCGCCCGCGAGGTGGCGAGCCGGGGGATCACCGCCAATTGCATCTCGCCGGGCTTTATCGAGACCGCGATGACCGGCGTTCTGAACGAAAAGCAAATCCAGGCTATCGCTCAGGCCATCCCGGCCGGGTTTTTCGGGGTGCCGCTGGACATTGCCGCATGCGCCCTTTATCTGGCCAGCGAGGAAAGCCGCTACATGACCGGGCAGACGCTGCATGTGAATGGCGGCATGGTCATGGTGTAGTCGAAATCTTGGGTTGCGCGGGCCGCTGCGGACGGGTAATGGCCTTGTCCGAACAGGTGCCTGGAATTCTGGTCAAGGTTGGTAAAGTGTGTTACCTAGCGGCCAATTTTTTGGGGGCATATGGAGAATGGACAGCCTGTCCGTCCTTGTAATCCCATAGAAATATTGGCCACATCTGCGCGCCTTGACCGAGCAAGGGTCCGAATTAAAGAAACAACCGTGAGGCATCGAAATGAGTGATATTGGAGAGCGCGTAAAGAAGATCGTGGTCGAGCACCTCGGCGTCGAGGCCGACAAGGTCACCGACAACGCCAGCTTCATCGACGACCTGGGCGCGGACAGCCTCGACACGGTCGAGCTGGTCATGGCTTTCGAGGAAGAGTTCGGCTGCGAGATTCCGGACGACGCGGCCGAGACCATCCTCAAGGTTGGCGACGCGATCAAGTTCCTCGAAAAAAACTCGGGCTGATCGCCCAGTCTTCTTGCGCAGCGGTGGCCGCCGCGGGCGGCCGCGAACCGCGGGTTCGGCCGGCTGCGCATGTCGCGCAGCGTTCGCGGAACCACCAGCGGGATTGACCGGCGATGCGAAGGGTAGTGATCACGGGTTTGGGTATCGTTTCGCCGCTCGGTTGCGGCGTCGAGCCTACGTGGTCGCGCCTTGTCGCGGGCGAAAACGCGGCCAGGCGTATCGAGACTTTTCCCGTTGACGACCTGAAATGCCAGATCGCCTGCGAGATACCCCGCGGCGACGGTTCAAACGGCACCTTCAATCCGAATGACTGGATGGAGCCGAAAGAGCAGCGCAAGGTCGATGACTTTATAATATACGCCGTGGCGGCGACGGACCAGGCGGTCGAGGATTCCGGCTGGAAGCCGCAGGACGCGGAAGGCCAGAACCGCACCGGCGTGCTGATCGGATCCGGCATAGGCGGCCTGCAGGGCATCGAGAAGACTTCGCTGCTGCTGGCGGAGAAGGGCCCCAGCCGCGTGAGCCCGTTCTTTATCCCGGGCCGGCTGATCAATCTGGCGTCGGGTCACGTTTCCATCAAGCATCAGTTCAAGGGACCGAACCACGCGGTGGTGACGGCCTGTTCGACGGGCGCGCATGCCATCGGCGATGCCGCGCGGCTCATCGCCCTGGATGACGCCGACGTCATGGTCGCGGGCGGAACGGAATCTCCGGTCTGCCGCATCGCCATCGCGGGCTTCGCAGCCTGCCGGGCGCTTTCCACCAATTTCAACGACCAGCCGCAAAAGGCATCGCGCCCCTATGATCGCGACCGCGACGGGTTCGTCATGGGCGAGGGCGCCGGCGTTGTCGTGCTGGAAGAGCTGGAGCACGCCAAGGCGCGCGGCGCGAAGATCTACGCCGAGGTGGTGGGTTACGGCCTGTCGGGCGACGCCTACCATATTACCGCGCCTTCGGAAGATGGCGACGGGGCCTACCGGTGCATGAGCGCGGCCATCAAGCGGGCCGGGGTCAAGCCGGCGGATATCGATTATGTGAATGCGCACGGCACCTCCACCCCGATGGGCGACGAGCTTGAGCTCGGGGCGGTCGAGAGGATTTTCGGCAATGCCGCCGGCAAGCTGGCGATGTCGTCCACCAAGTCTGCGATCGGGCATCTGCTGGGTGCGGCGGGTGCCGTCGAAGCCATCTTTTCTGCCCTGGCCATTCGCGACAACACGATCCCGCCTACGCTGAATCTCGACAATCCCTCGGTCGAGACCGCCATTGATCTCGTGCCAAAGAAGGCGATCAAGAAGGAAGTGAATACCGTCCTCAGCAATTCCTTTGGATTTGGCGGTACCAATGCCTCGTTGGTGCTGCGGCGGCTTGATTCCTGAACGGCCGGGCGCTTGCCCGTTCCGTCCTTTCGCCATATTTGAATCGGAGTTTTCCGACGGTTGTCAGGGACACGTGGGTCGATGAATCGCGAGGGAGAAAATGCCACGCGCGAAGCGCTGGAAGCGGCGCTGACCGCCAATGCGGCAAATGACGACCTGCGACCCGTCTCGCGCCCGCGCAGCCCGGCGGAAGCACTCGAACCGGCCAGGGCACCGGAGCCGCCAAGAATGCGTAAGGAACGTCGCAAGCTACACCCGATCCTGAGGATCATGAACGCGCTGATGACACTTCTCGTCATAGCGCTGGTGGGTCTTGGCGGCCTGGTTTATTTCCTCAAGCAGCAGTTCGACAAGCCAGGCCCGCTGGATCACAGCACAGTGGTCGTGATCCCGAGAGGCGAGGGGGTCAACGGTATTGCGACGCGCCTGGAGAATGAAGGCATCATAAACGATCGCCGCATCTTCGTGGCGAGCGTCATCTACTTCAAGGCGCAGGACAAGCTCAAGGCCGGCGAGTACGAGATACGGAAGAACGCCAGCATGCGCGACGTGCTGGACAAGCTCGTGCAGGGACGCGCCGTCCTCTACAAGGTGACGATACCCGAAGGCTGGACCAGCCAGCAGATTGTCAACCGGCTTAACGAGGAAGCGGATCTGGAAGGCGAGATTACGGTTGTGCCGCCGGAAGGGTCGTTGCTTCCCGACACCTACAAGTTCGCCCGTGGCATGAGCAAGCAGGAGATGCTCGAGCGCATGGCCGCCGAGCAGCGCAAGTTCCTGGCCCGTGTATGGGAGGACCGAGATCAGAACCTGCCTATTTCCACCCCGGAGGAAGCGCTGATTCTCGCCTCAATCGTGGAGAAGGAGACGAGCCGGGCCGACGAGCGGTCGCGTATCGCCAAGGTGTTCATCAACCGGCTGAACAAGAAAATGCGCCTGCAATCCGACCCGACAATCATCTACGGCATCGTCGGGGGCCAGGGGCCTCTCGGGCGGCCGATCCTGCGGTCGGAGATCGAGGCAAAGACTCCTTACAACACCTATCAGATCGACGGCCTGCCGCCGACGCCGATCGCCAATCCCGGGCGCGCGGCTATCGAAGCCGTGTTGAATCCGGCCGATACCAAGGACCTGTTCTTCGTCGCGGACGGCACGGGCGGTCACGGATTCTCCGAGACACTGGACGAGCACAGGGCGAAGGTCGTTAAGTGGCGCGAGATCGAGAAAGAGATGCGCGCCAAGCAGCAGCAGGCGAAGGCCGAGGAAGAAGCGAAGAAGGCCGCCGCCGCGGCAGCCGCCCAGAAGCCCGAAGGCGAAGCCAAGGTCGTGGTCGAGGGCGAGCAGCCGCAACTGTCGCCCAATCTCAAGTTGCCTTCGATTCCGGGGACAACCAGCCTGATCGAGCTGCCGGAAGCCAATCTCATTCCACCGGGCGTATTAAAGGCGCCGTCTGCCACGGCACCTTCCGCGGCCGTTCCCGCCACGGCGGACCCTGCCTCCGCTGAGCCCGCCGCCGGCGGTCCGCCTGCGAGCGGCGAAGTGCCGGTGCCAAAGCGCAAACCCGCAACCCGATAGCCGAATAAGCCGCCCGAGAGATTTTTCGCGCATGGGTACCGCGAAAGGCTATTCTCTGGCCGATTCTGGCGGATTGCGACGCGGGGGCCATGCCACTCAAAAGCATGACTGGATTTGCCAGCCGGGAAGGGTCTCGCGGGTCCGCTCGCTGGCGCTGGGAAATCCGGACCGTGAATGGCCGCGGGCTGGATATTCGACTGCGCCTTCCGCCCGGGCTCGAAGGCCTTGAGCCGCAGGTTCGGGAGATGTGCAAGGCGCGGCTGTCGCGAGGCAATGTTTCGATTTCCCTCAATATCAGCCGGGAAGGCGAAAACGGGGAGATCCGCCTGAACGAAGCGGCGCTGCGCCAGGTGATTGCCGCCATGGAGCGTGCCCGCCAGATCGCCGACACGCCGCCTGCGGGACTGGACAGCCTGCTTTCGGTTCGTGGCGTGCTGGAATCGGGAGAGCCGATCCAGGAGCCTGAAGAGGCCGAAGTATTGAATGCGGCCATGCTGGCCAGTCTCGATGATGCGCTCGGTGACCTCGCGCGCATGCGGGAAGGGGAGGGCGCCCGGCTGGAGGCTGCGATCCGTTCGCAGCTCAAGGAGATCGGCGGGCTTGTGGAAAGCATTGCCCGGTCTCCGGCACGCAAGCCCGAGGCGATCGCCATGCGGTTGCGCGAGCAGCTCAAGCGCATCGGTGAAGACAAGACGCTCGACCCGGACCGTCTGCACCAGGAAGCCGTTCTGCTCGCCACCCGTGCGGATGTGGAAGAGGAGATCGAACGCCTGAAGGCTCATGTGGAAGCGGCCCTGGAGCTGGCGGAATCGGGTGAGCCGGCGGGACGGAAATTCGAGTTCCTGACGCAGGAGTTCAATCGCGAAGCCAACACCATCTGCTCGAAATCGAACGACATAGAGATGACGCGCAGCGGTCTGGCGCTCAAGTCGGTCATCGACCAGATGCGCGAGCAGGTGCAGAACATTGAATAACGCGATGGGCAAGGTCCCCCGGCACGGTCTGATGCTGGTTCTCTCCTCGCCGTCGGGAGCGGGAAAGACGACCCTGTCGCGCCGTCTGCTCGCCGACGACGGCGAGATCGCCATGTCGATTTCCGCCACGACGCGTGCGAAGCGGCCGGGCGAGACCGATGGCAAGGACTATCTGTTCGTCACCCAGGAGAAGTTCGCCGAGATGCGCGAGGCGGGGGAATTCCTGGAATGGGCCAGCGTGTTCGACCACTATTACGGAACGCCGCGCGGGCCGGTGGAAGATGCGCTGAAGGCAGGCCGCGACGTGCTGTTCGATATCGACTGGCAGGGCGCGGAAAGCCTGACCAAGACCAGCAAGGCCCATCTGGTCAAGATTTTCGTGTTGCCTCCCACGGGGGCCGCGCTCGAAGAACGGCTTCGCAAGCGTGCCCAGGATGGAGAGGAGGTCGTTCGCCGTCGCATGGCCGGCGCGAGCAACGAGATCCAGCATTGGGAAGACTACGATTACGTGCTTATCAACGACGACGTCGACGAGTGCCTGGAGGCCATCAAGGCCATAATCACCGCGGAGCGGTTGAAGCGCTCCCGGCGGCACGGGCTCGACAGCTTCGTGCGGAAGCTGCTGCGCGGACTGTCCGTGGCGCGCTCGTAGGTCATCGGCCGGCGGCCGGCAATTCCCACTGCCGGGTCAGTTCGCAGAACTCCGCGATGTCCAGTTCCTCGGCCCGGCGGGTTGGCTCGATTCCGGCGCGGGCCAGCAACCCTTCCGGGTCCGCTGTCAGGTTTTTCAGGGAAGCGCGCAGCATCTTGCGGCGCTGGCCGAAGGCGGATGCCGTGACTTTCTGCAAGGCCGTAGCCGATATTCCCGCGAGAGGGCGAGGGCGCGGTTCCAGGACGACGACGGCGGAATCGACCTTGGGCGGCGGCGTGAAGGCCCGCGGCGGCAAGGTGAAGGCTATACGCGCCTGCGTTCTCCATTGGGTGATGACACTGAGGCGGCCGTAGGCCTTGGTTCGCGGTCTGGCGACGAGACGTTCGGCCACCTCCTTCTGAAACATGAGCACGAAGCGGTCGTAGACGGGGGGCCAGGGATCGAGGTTGAGCCAGTTCAGCAGGAGTTCGGTGGCTACGCCGTAAGGCAGGTTGGCGACGATGCGCGCGGGAGCTTGCGCAAGGCCGGCATAGCTGACTTTCAGGGCATCGTCCTCGATGACAGTCAGGCGGCCGGGACAGGCGGCGGCAATTTCCTCCAGGGCCGGCAGGCAGCGGCGGTCGCGTTCTATGGCGATCACTCCAGCGGCGCCGGCAGCCAGCAGGGCGCGCGTCAGCCCCCCCGGCCCCGGGCCCACCTCTACGACGGTGACACCGTCAAGTGCGCCACCGGCGCGCGCGATGCGGCCGGTAAGATTGAGGTCCAGGATGAAATTCTGGCCGAGGCTCTTGCGCGCCGACAGGCCATGACGGGCTATGACCTCGCGCAGAGGCGGGAGGCCGTCGCCGGGGCCGCCGCTCAAGCTGCGTGTTCCCGATGATCGGCCATGCTGGCGGCCATCTCCAAAGCGCAGATCAGGCTGGAGGCGCTGGCCTTTCCGGTCCCCGCGATATCGAAGGCGGTGCCATGATCCGGGGAGGTGCGCACGAAGGGCAGGCCCAGGGTGACGTTGACGGCGGTATCGAAGGCCAGGGCCTTGATGGGTACCAGCGCCTGGTCATGGTACATGGCGACAATGGCGTCAAAAGCCCCGCGCTGCCGCTCCTGGAATATGGCATCGGCGGGGTAGGGGCCGGCGATTTCCATGCCGGCGGACTTCAGCGATGAAATGACCGGGGCGATGATGTCGATCTCCTCGCGTCCCATATGGCCACTTTCACCGGCGTGAGGGTTCAATCCGGTCACTCCTATTCTCGGGCGGGCGATGCCAAAGCGCCGCGACAGGCCCTCGTGGGTTGTCACGGCGGTCCGGCGGAGCAGCGCGTGCGTCAGCTTTCGCGGGACCTGGGCGAGAGGAATATGAATGGTGACCGGGACCACGCGCAGGCCGGCGCTCGCCAGCATCATTACGGGGAAGGGAGGTTCCGTGCCGGGCCTGGCGGCCAGGTCGGCGAGATACTCGGTGTGGCCCGGGTGGGAGAATCCGGCCTCCTGCAGCACCGCCTTCGAGATGGGATTGGTGACGACAGCGGCCGCCCGTCCCTGTTGCGTCAGGGCTACCGCCTGCCGGATTGATGTCAGGATTGCCGAAGCGTTGGCCTGTGAAGGTGTTCCCGGCACGGCTTTTTCCGCCAGGAGAAAAGGCAGGACCGGCAGGGACGCTGAAAAGCGCGATGTGGCTTCGGCCAGGTCGGATATCTCGGATATGGGGACGGTGACGCCGAGCCGGGCGGCTCTGTCGTGCAAGGCGGCGGGGTCGCCGAGAAAGGCGAATACAGGCCCCTTCTTCCTGCACGCTGACCATGCGGCCAGGGTGATATCAAGCCCGATCCCGGCGGGATCGCCCATCGTGAGGGCCAGGGGGAGCGATTGAGGCGCAGGCCGTGTCATTCCGGGCGCCAGGCCGCTGCGTGCAGTCCCTCCTGCCGGATGCCGATGTCAGTTGCGGTATTCGACATAGGCGGCGCTACGGGCGTCGTCGAGATATCTCTTCGACAGGCGGCCAAACTCCTCAACCAGCAGCTTGCGGCGCACTTCCTGACGCTGCTCTTCGTCCGAAACGATTGTCTTGCGGTCGCAGAGCGCATAGAGCTCGATGGAGCTGCCCGTGATGCTCGGCGGAGTAACCTGTCCCGGCTGCGCCGCAAGCAGATAGGCGCGGGTCGGTTGGGGCACCTGGTCCACCATGCGCTTTTCGATCGCGCGCACCGAAGCCTTGCTCACACCGTTCACGGCACTCTCTACCTGGCCGCAACTGCTGATGCGCTGGCGAAGGGTTTCCGCCTCCGAGAGACGGGCAATGACCGCCCGGGTGTCGGTGCGGTCCGCGATGTCGAGCCGGATGCGCTGGATCTGGACCTCTTCTTTCTTGGTGCCTTCGCCTTCCTGTCCGGTCATGGCCCGGTCGACATCGCTGTTGCCGATATTCACTTCCATCCGGAATTTCTTCTGGGAGACTTCGCGCCAGCCGATGCCCGCGCGTATGCGATCGCGCAGCGTCCGCTCGCGGACCCCGACCTGGGCGAGTGCCGCGACCAACTGATCCTTGGTCATGTCGTTGCCCTTGGCCATGTTCTCCAGGACGGCATCGATATCGGCTTCCGAGACAACGACACCGGACTTGCGCGCCTCCTGTATCTGCACCCGCTCGGCGATAAGGTCCTCGATGATCTTCTTGCGGGTGCCGGCATCGACGTCCTTGCGCTGAGTCACCTCCGTAAAGCGCACGCGCTGGCTGACGTCGAATTGCGTGATCGGTTCGTCGTTGACCAGAACGACTATGGACCGGCCGATTTCCTCCTGCGCCAGGGACGGGCGGGAGGACAGACCGACGCACAGCATGGCGGATAGCAACGCCAGTGCTGCGCCGGCCGTGAGGATGAATTTGTATCTGCCTGTCATGTCTCGTTCAGCTCGACTATCCATGTTCCGAAAAAAAGAATGGATCAGAAGGTTCCCGCATCGATATCGAACGCACCCAGATGCTTGAGTTCGAACCGGAGCATGAGTTTCTGCTCGGGTTCGATGTCGCGGTCTCGAATGAATGTCTCGTCGTAGTACAGCGTTATGGCGAAGCAATCGTCTGCCCAACGCAGACCGATGGAGTCCGTCAGCCGCTCCTGGCGCTCAAGGTCGAAGCGGATGTTTCCGAGCATCGACCAATTATCTGTCAATTTCAGGACGCCGCCCGTGGTGATTTCCTGGCGATCATTGAAGATACCCTGCGCGGGCTGCGCCTCAAGATTGGTGTAGACGACAGATCCGCTGATGGGGCCGTAAGCCGCGTTGCCGCCGAGATCGAGGCGGCGGACATCGAAGGTGTCCTCGTCGAAGCGCGCCTGGCTGATGAGGGACAGGTACTGCGTCGGCTGGACGTAGAGGCCAGCCACATAATCCGACGTCGAGGTGGCGAGGCCGGTGCCGGCGGCGAACGAGTTGTCGCCGGCTATCTGGTAGCTCTGGCCGAACACGGCCCGTACATAGCCGCCATAGACGGACTGCAGCGTGTAGCGAATGCCGACGTTGGCGCGCGTGCCGGTCTCGATGCGGTCGTAGCCGGAGAACTTGTCGATGTCGAAGAGCAGCGTGTCGTCGAATACCAGGCTGCGGGCGTCTTCGTTGGGCACGTCGAACTGGTTGCTGACGTCCGGCCGGGCGATGATCTGGGCGATCGGCTCGAGGACGTGAGAGGCGTTCGCGCCGTGCCGCACCCAGGGATATCGGTATTCGATGCCGCCCACGGCCATGCCGCGGGTCAGCGCGTCCTCGTCGCTGCGGATCTGCGTGATCGGGTCGACAACGTTGGAGACCTTGTAGACGTCGCCGCGGGCTTGCCAGAACGGCGTGAACACCTGGCCGTGGCGGTCGATCATCATGCGCCGCCACTTGAGTTCGGAGATCAGTCTCGTGGAGTCGGGCGCATTGTCGGCGGAGAGGCTCAGCACGTTGGTGTTGAAGCTGAGTTCGCCGCCGAGGATCGGGTTCTTGAAGAAGTAGCTGTAGTCGATGACCGGGTGAACCACGGACTCGGAGATGGCGGTGTCGGTCGCGAGCAGGCCGCCAAGGTGATAGAGCCGCGCGGAGAAATAATTCCGATCCTTCTGCCCTTCCAGGAAGACCTCGGAGACGCGGTCCGAGAGCAGGATGCTGTCGAGGTCGTAGTAGCGGCGGAAGGTGTCGTCAGTCTCGGCCGTGACGTCCCAGCCCCAGTGCCACCACGCGTTGATGTTGAACAGGCCTTGCGTCTTGATGCTGCCGCGGAAATCCTCATCGAGATATCCGATGGGCTTGTCGTCGAAGGTCTGGAAGATGCCGGCGACATCGACGTTGTATTTGCCGTTCTCGGTGCGGTGGCGCCAGTTGCCCTTCAGCAGGATGCCGCGCTTCTCCACGATGGCGGGGCTGAAGGTGAAATCGTAGTTGGGCGCCAGCGCGAAGTAGTAGGGGATCTCGACGATGGTGCCGGATTCGCTGGAGCCACCGATGCTCGGGATCAGGAAGCCGGAACGGCGCTTCACCGACGGGTCGGCGTGCTTGAAGAACGGCATCCAGACGATCGGGACGCCGAACAGCTCGAAGGCGGCGTTCTCGTATTCGATCGTGGCTTCCGATTTCTTGTGAATGACGCGCTCCGCCTTGACGCGCCAGGTCGGCGGCTTCTCCGGCCTCTCCTCGCAGGGTTTGCACGGTGTGAACGCGCCCTGCTCGAAAATGGTCGTGTCGCCGCCTTCGCGATAAGCGCGTTCGGCGGCGATGCGGGAGTCGTCGACCGTGACGATCTTGAGCGACCGAAGGAAGCCGTCGCGGAAGTCGTCGGTCAGGGTGAAATGATCGGCATTGATGAGGGCGCCGTCGGGTTCCTTGATGCGGACGTTGCCTTCCGCGGTCAGGGTGTGGGCGGCGCGGTCGTATACCACGCTGTCGGCGAGGAGCGTGTAGTTGCCGTAGTAGATTTCGACATTGCCGCGGGCGATGACCCGGTTGTTCTGGTTGTCGTAGATCATCTCGTCGGCCTGCAGCAGCATGGGCTGGCTGCTTTCGGTCTTGTTCAGGCCGAAGGCTTCCTGGGCAAGCGCGGGGGAGGGCTTGCCGGTGGAAACGACGAGCGCGGCGGTAGGAGCGACGAGGCCGAGGGCGCACAGCAGCGCCGCCGCGCGCGCGGGAAGGGCGGCGCAGAAATGCCTTATCCGGGCCGACAGGGCCCGGATCGTCAGGACTGTCATGGCATCACCGCGCCGCATCGTCACCCGTCCTCCTGATGCAGCAGAACGGTGGTGGCGAAGCAGCCGGCGATGATTACGGGAGCCCATGCCGCAACGGGGGGGGCGGCAAGGCCGGACATGCCGAAGTTTCGCGAGACTTCGGCGAATACGAAAAAGCAGAAGCCGCCACCGAGACCGGCGATCACCATCGACTGGATGTTGCCGAAGCGGAATGACTTGAGCGAGCAGGTCGCCGCCACCAGCACCATGACGGCCAGCAGTAGCGGTCTCGACAGCAGCATCTGGTACTGCAAGCGATGGCCGAGCGCCGGCAATCCCGCCTTTTCGGCGAGATCGATGAAGCCCGGCAACTCCCAGAACGAAACCGAATAGATCGAGCCTATGCTGGTCTGCACCTGCGTGGGGGTGAGATAGGTGCTGAGCAGGTAGTGCTCGTGGTACTCGGGTTCGCGCCCGGGTGCGTTCACCCAGGCCTTGGACATCACCCAGCGGCCATCGCGGAGCTGGGCGGATTCGGCATCGATGCGTTCGAAGAAATTGAGATCGCGGTCGTATTGCAGCGCCGTGACCTGGTTGAGCTTCTTGCCCTGGTCGGAAGCGATCATCGCATGCAGGACCGACTGCCCGTCGGCGCCGTCCTGGCGCAGCCACGCCCCCGATCCGCGCGAGGTGAGGATCGAGTCCTCCTTGCCGAAGGCGTCGGCGTAGAGCCGTTCGGAGATGACCTTCGATTCCGCGGCGAGCGGATTGTAAACAGCGATGGCGAGAGCGCCGATGATGCAGGCGACGGCAACCCCTGGGAAGATGAACTGCCAGGCGGAAATGCCGGCGGCACGGATGACGACGAGCTCGGAGGAACGGCTCAGCATCAGGAAGCCGCCGATGCTGCCGATGAGAACGGCGAAGGGCAGGACGATCTCGGAAAACGACGGCAGGCGCAGAAGCGTGATGACGAACAGGTCAATGGCCGAGACCTCTCCGTATTTGCCGGCGCGGCGCAGCATCTCGATGAAATCGACGAAAAAGATCAGCACCAGGCACAGGCCGAAAACAGCCAGAATCATGCTCAGGAATCGCCTGGAAATGTAACGCGCAAGTGTCCCCGCAGACGTCATGAGACGCGTCCACCTTGCTGTCCGGCCTGTGTCCCCCGCGCGATCGGGAAATTTTTCTTGTAAAACCGAAGCTTAGCCAAGGAGGCAAGAATCGGTAACGACCGCGCTTTCGGGACCATTCTAACGTGAGCGGCAAGGCCCGCAACGAGAATCGCACCTGCTGGTATGCCGTATACCAGTAGGACTGCCCACGCTTTTTGGGTCAAAAGATTGGTCGCGGCGAGGCCGGCGATGCGTATCAGAACCGCGACCCCGAAGGCCATGAAAAGCGCCTTCCAGCGGCTCTCGCGCGAGGTGCGCGGATTGCCGAGAAACATCAGCGGCACGAACACGAACACGAAGGGATAGATCAGGCTGGCGAAGCGTTCGTGGATCTCCGAGCGGAAATTGCCGGGGTGCCGTTTGTAATATTCGTCGTCGGGCCCGGGATAGAGCAGCTCGCCGAGATAGCGCTCGCGGGGCTTGTACTCGGTCGTGTCGTCGGTCGCGCCGTAGTGGGAGACGTCGAAAATATACTGCTCGAAGGCGACGATCTGCACCTCCACGTCCTTGCCGGCCGTAGCTTTCGGCCGGCGATGGATATGACCGTCGCGCATGACCAGGTAGGACCGGTCCCCTTTCGAGATGATCTGGCCGGTCTTGGCCAGGTAGGTCATCGACTGCGTTTCGTCGCTGCGATCGTCCTGGACCATGAGGCCGATCAGATCGCCATTCGCTGCGCGGTCGCGGATGTGGAAGGTGACGCCATCTTCCGGACTGGAGAACAGCCCCGGCCGCATGACCTGCGTGATCAGGTCCGTGCGCACCTGGGTCACGTAGTCGCGCAGCGTCCGCAGGCTGAGCGGCATGATGTAGAGCGTCATGACCACCAGGACGGCGGAGAGCAGGGCAGCGAGGGCAAGGAAGGGGGCCGCGGTGCGGCGGACCGAGGCACCGGAGGCGCTCATGATGATCAGCTCGGAGTCGCCGTTCAGCCGGTCGAGGGTCTGCAGCGTCGCCAGGAGCAGGGCGTTGGGAGCGATCATGGCCATGAGATTCGGCAAGGCCAGCATCGTCATGGTGAAAAACAGGGTGATGCTCTGGCCCTTGGAGGTCAGCAGGTCGAGCTGCTTGAGCGCGGTCGCCAGCCAGACAATCGCTGTAAGTGTAAGTAGTATAAGCAGAAAACTGCTGGCTACCTGCCGGAATACATATCGGCCAAACAGGTCCATTACGGCCCGCCGTTCCCCCAAATTCATCCGGTGGCCTGTTGTGCTCTGCCGGATCCCCGAACGCGTACTTCTGCGCCACCAGTGTGACCATCGCAAGATGGCGGAAATTCGGCAAAAACCGCCGACTTGCGCAGCCCCAAAACAGGGGGTAGTTACGCCTTGTCACCCTTGTATCCGCGGGGGCGTGGCGCCGGCCGCGCGAAGTGTTCTTCCCGCGCCGCGAATCCGGATTTCTGCAAAGAGGAAAATTCCCCATGAGCACACCTGCGACCAGCATCGCTTTCGCGCCCATCTCGCTTCCGAAATCCGGGGTCGTAGTGGTGCTGGCAGGTGAGGGGCCCGAGTTTTCCGCCACCGCGCGCAAGCTGGACGAGAAGGGCGGAGGGTTCCTCGCCCGCGCGGCCAAGGTGGCGAAGTTCAAGGGCAAGAAGCGCAGCGCACTCGATCTTCTGTGCCCGGTCCCGGCGGGGCTCGATCGCCTTGTTGTGGCGGGCTGCGGCAAGCTCCGCGAGTATTCCGGTAATGACTGGGCTTCGCTTGGCGGCGTGATCCGTTCGAAGCTTACGGGCAGGGAAGGGGACGAGGCGTCCGTGATCGTCGAGCCCGCCGGAAAGGGGGCCTCCGTCAGCGCCGACGAAGTCGCGGAGATCGCCCTCGGACTCATGCTGCGCGGCTACAAATTCTCCAAATACAAGTCGAAGAAGAAGGCTGACGGCGACAATGGCGCCAAGGACGACGCCGGAGAGCTGAAACGTATCGTGGTGCAATGCGCCGACCCGGCGGCGGCCAAGCGCGCGTTCGCGTCGCGCAAGGCCATCGCTGATGGCGTCCTGCTTGCGCGGGACCTGGTTAACGAGCCGGCGAATGTGCTTGGACCGAAGGAATTCGCCGACGCGGCGAAGGCCCTGACCAAGATCGGCGTGAAGGTCGAGGTGCTGGACGAGGCGAAGCTGAAGAAGCTCGGCATGCGCGCGCTGCTCGCCGTCGGCCAGGGTAGCGAGCGGAAAAGTTTCGTCGCGGTCATGCGGTGGGACGGCGCCGGCGCCAGGGACGGCAAGCCGGTGGCTATCGTCGGCAAGGGAGTCTGCTTCGACACCGGCGGCATTTCGTTAAAGCCGGCGGCCGGCATGGAAGACATGAAGGGCGACATGGCGGGCGCGGCCTGCGTCGTCGGATTGATGCACGCGCTCGCCGCGCGCAAGGCGAAGGTTAATGCGGTGGGCGTCATCGGCCTGGTCGAGAACATGCCGAGCGGCACCGCCCAGCGTCCCGGCGACGTGGTCAAGGCGATGTCCGGCACGACCATCGAAGTGCTCAACACGGACGCCGAGGGCCGCATGGTTCTCGCCGACGCGCTCTGGTATACGCAGGAGCGCTTCAAGCCGAAGTGGGTCGTCAATCTCGCGACGCTGACCGGCGCGGTTCTGGTTGCGCTCGGCAAGGAACACGCCGGGCTGTTCTGCAACGACGACAAGCTCAGCGCGCAACTGGATGCCGCCGGCAAGCTCACCGGAGAGACCGTCTGGCGTCTGCCGCTCGGATCCAAGTACGATGAGATGATCGACTCCAAGGTTGCCGACATCAAGAACACCGGCGGACGCTTCGCGGGTTCGATCACCGCCGCGCAATTCCTCCAGCGCTTCGTCAAGAAAGGCACGCCGTGGGCGCATCTGGATATCGCGGGCACCGGCATGGCAGCGAACAAGACCGACGTCAGCGACAGTTGGGGCTCGGGCTATGGCGTGCGGCTGCTGGACCGGCTGATCGCCGACCATTACGAGAAGTAAGCGACGCTGGCCGTGCTGGTTAACGCAGCCGGATGTTGCCTCCCTGCAGCCTGGATGTGCCGTGGCATTTATTTTCCATAATATACATTATGCGAATAAGGAATTGGCGCGCCGGGGCGGCACCTTGGCCGGAACGCAGCGGAAATGCTGTGTTTTCCAGCGCTTGCAGCGCGCCACGGACAGCTTTCCACTGTGCCCTCGGGCTTGGCGCCAATCCTCATGAGTGATACCAAACCGGAGATGCGCAACCGCGCTGCGATCAACGATCTGCTGGAGGTGATGCGTGCCTTGCGCGATCCCGAGACGGGTTGCGCATGGGATCGCGAGCAGACCTTCGAGACGATCGTTCCCTACACCATCGAGGAAGCCTACGAGGTTGCCGACGCCGTCGCCCGGCGCGACATGGACGATCTTCGCGAAGAGCTTGGCGACCTGCTGC
>JBFWSL010000014.1:0-26675 GCA_050248375.1 Hyphomicrobiales bacterium
GCTCTGCTGGGCGTCGATCAGGCTGTCGAGGCCGACGCCCGCATAAGAGAAGGCGAAGGTGCCGGGAATGATGCCGACGAAGGTGCCGATCAGATAAGTGCCGAGCGGCACGCCAAGCAGCGCCGGAGCAAGATTGACCAGCCAGAAGGGAAACACCGGCACCAGGCGCAGGAACAGGAGATAGCTGAGGGCGTTATCCTGGAATCCGGCCCGCAGCTTGCCGAGCCAGGGGCCCGCGCGGGCCGCGAGCGCCTCGCCGATCGACGTCCTGGCGACGAGAAAGATCAGCGCGGCGCCGATGGTGGCGGCGATGACGGTGGCGACGCCGCCGACGAACCAGCCGAACAGGAAGCCGCCGGCGAGCGTCAGCAGCGCGCCGCCCGGCAGCGACAGCGCCACCACGACGACGTAGATGGCGGCGTAGACCAGCAGCGAGCGGAGATAGTTCTCCTCGATGGCGCGGCCGAGCGCATCCCGGTTGCCGGCGAGTTGCTCGAGGGTGAGATACTTGTGCCAGCCCATGACGTAGACGAAGAGGGCCGCGGCCAGCAGCACGAACAGGGGCAGGTAGCGGCGCAGCCAGCCGGCGCCGCCGGACGGCGGGGGCAAAGAGCCCGGTCCCGACACGGGGGCGTTGCCGTTCATGGCCGCTGCATCCTGTCCGCGTTGCCCATGCGCATGGCTATCTGGCCCCGTTCAAGTCCCAGTCGTAGACGTAGCCGACGATACGCGGTTTCGACCGCAAAGTCGCGGCGAGCGCGGGCGGCGCGTACCGGCCAATATGGGCGAGGACCGCGGCGGGGTCCTTGCCGAAATCATCCGCGTACCAGTCGTAGAGGCTGGAAAGCATGACGCCGTTCTCCTTCACCTGAACGCCGCGGGGGCTGGCCACATAGGCGCGGGCCGCCGCGTCGAGCGCCGCGTCCAGCCCTTCCCCGCGCCAGGCCCGCAGGCCCAGATTGGGGCAGCCGACCGAGGCGCAGTTGACCGCGTAATGAATACGGGCGTCGCGCCAGATCGGACGCAGGATGCCGTGTTCGATATCGTCGAGGGAAAGCCGCCGCCCTGCCACCGTGACCAGCTTTTCGCGCCAGGGACCGGGAACCAGGAAGCCGGACAGGCGGATGTCGCGGATGGACGGGACGGGATGGTGACGCAGGACCACCCGCAGGGTCACGGCGTTGTAGAGGTTGACCCAGAAGGCGAACTGCCCGTCGCGGGAGAGCGTGGCAACGTCGGCCGCCTCCAGGCTCCTTATATAGGCTTCGAGGCCCGCCAGCCCGTCCGCCTTCCAGCGGGCGTAGGCGACCCGGTTCAGGCCGTCCGGCCCCGCGCTGACGTATTTTCCGAGCAGGGCATCGAAGGCCGAATGGTCGAATTGGCCATTTGTCCCGGTTTCCGGGGCAAAATCGATGGCCAGCTCCCCCGCCCGGGCAGGCGTTGCCGCGAGACCCGAAACGACCAGAAACGGGGCCAGAATCAACACCATCGCCCATGAACGGGCGGCCCCTGCCGGGAAGCCCGCATGGCCTGATCCCCTCTTCCACGCATCCGGCATCGCGCAAGCCCCTTTCCGCTCCAGATTCTGCGCCTTAGGTGGCGCGCCGCCCAGCGGGGAAGAACCGTCTGTAAACGGATCGTGATGCCGTTGCCGCGAAGGTGAGCGCCGCCATGGCGGGGACGGCCCCAGGATGGGAAAGGGCCGAATTGACTTGGGTTGATGCCGCCCTTATAAGCGCCCAAATTCCTTTTAATCGCCCTTGGATTGCGCCCGGGCTGAGGCGCGCAGCCCGCAGGCGGATCATTGATGGATTGACGGAGCAATATCGTGAAACGCACGTATCAACCAAAGAGGCTGGTGCGCAAAAGGCGGCATGGGTTCCGCGCGCGCAAGGCCACGCCCGGGGGTATGAAAATTCTTGCACGCCGCAGGGCAAAGGGACGCAAGCGGCTCTCCGCCTGACGCCGGACCTCCGCCTGCCACGAGCTACGGCCGGCTGACCAGGCGCTCGGAGTTCCTCGCCGCGCGGTCCGGACGCAACTGGCGGACCCGCAGCCTGGTGCTGCAGGCTCTTGGCCGTGACCGGAGCCGCGACAGGAGCCGCGACGGCGGCGGGCCGGACACCTCGGCGCGCTTCGGCTACACGGCGACGAAGGCACTGGGCAACGCGGTCAAACGCAACAGGGCCAGGAGGCGGCTGCGCGAAGCCGTCCGGCGTGTCGCGGGCGAAGGCGCCAGAGCAGGCTTCGACTATGTACTGATTGCCCGCGAGGGTGCATTGACACTTGATTTCGCGGCCATAGTGGAGGACTTGCGCACGGCTTTCACCAAGGTCCACGGGCACGGCGGCGCGAGGCGCCACGGCTCTTCCGGAACCGGCCGCAAACGCACCTCCTAACGGACAGGGCTCATGGAACAGAACAATACCAACTTCCTTCTGGCGATCATCCTGTCGCTGGCCGTTCTGGTGGCCTGGCAGTACTACTTCGTGCCCGAGAACAAGCCCGCCCACCAGGCGGAACAACAGCAGCAACAGCAGCAGCAAGGCCAGCAGGCCCAGCCCGGCTCCAGCATCCCCTCGCCCGACGCGGGCGCCCCGGGCGCTCCCAGGCCGTCGGCCGCCAGCGCGCCGACGACCGGCCCGGTCCATGTGGTGGGCCGCGAGCAGGCCATCAAGGCGGGGCCCCGCGTGGCCATCTCGACGCCGAGCCTGACCGGATCGATCGCGCTCAAGGGCGGCCGCATCGACGACCTGGTGCTGAAGAAGTACCGGGTGTCGGTAAAGCCCGAGAGCGAGAACGTCGTGCTGTTCTCCCCCGCGGGCACCGTCGCTCCCTATTACGCCGAGTATGGCTGGGTGGCCGGCCCGGGCCAGAGCATGCCCGTGCCGGACGCGGACACGGTCTGGACCCAGCAGGGCGGCAACACGCTCTCGCCGGGATCGCCGGTGACGCTGACCTGGGACAACGGCCAGGGCCTCACCTTCCGGCGCGTCGTCTCGGTGGACCAGGACTACATGTTCACCGTGCGCCAGGAAGTGGACAACAGGAGCGGCAACCCCGTCACCCTGCATCCCTATGCGCTGATCTCGCGCCACGGCAAGCCGCATATCGAGGGCTTCTACATCCTGCATGAAGGCCTCGTCGGCGTCATCGGCGAGAGGGGCCTGCAGGAGATCGACTATTCCGACATCGAGGAAGACAAGCTGACGGTGTTCAAGGACGCCAGGGGCGGCTGGCTCGGCATCACCGACAAATACTGGGGGGCGGTGGTCATTCCCGACCAGAAGACCGCGTACCAGGCCCGGTTCAGCAGCGCGCCGCTGGACAAGCGCAGCATCTACCAGACGGACTATCTCGCCGGCCCGGTCACGGTGAACGACGGCGGCACCGGCGCGGTGGAGGCGCACCTGTTCGCCGGCGCGAAGGAAACGCAGCGCGTGGACGCCTACAGCGAGCAGTTCGGCATCCAGAAGTTCGACCTGCTGATCGACTGGGGCTGGTTCTATTTCCTCACCAAGCCGATGTTCTACGCACTGGACTACCTGTTCCGGCTGCTCGGCAACTTCGGCCTCGCCATCCTCGGCGTCACCGTGCTGATCAAGCTGATCCTGTTCCCGCTGGCCAACAAGTCCTACGTGTCGATGAGCCGGATGAAGAAGCTGCAGCCGGAAATGCAGCGCATCCGCGAGCGCTTCGCCAACGACAAGGCGCGCCAGCAGCAGGCGATGATGGACCTGTACAAGAAGGAGAAGGTCAACCCGGCGTCGGGCTGCCTGCCGATCCTGATACAGATTCCGATCTTCTTCGCGCTCTACAAGGTGCTGTTCGTGACCATCGAGATGCGCCACGCGCCGTTCTACGGCTGGATCCACGACCTGTCGGCGCCGGACCCCACGACCCTGTTCAACCTGTTCGGGCTGATCCCGTGGACGCCGCCGCATTTCCTCATGATCGGCATCTGGCCGCTCATCATGGGCGTGACCATGTGGGTGCAGATGCAGCTCAATCCGCCGCCGCCGGACCCGATCCAGGCGAAGATCTTCAAGTGGATGCCGCTGTTCTTCACCTTCCTGCTGGCGCCGTTCCCGGCCGGCCTGGTGATCTACTGGGCGTGGAACAACTTCCTGTCGATCATCCAGCAGTGGTTCATCATGTCCCGCCAGGGCGTGGAGATTCACCTGCTGGACAACCTGGGCCTGTCCAAGGCCAAGAAGGCGCGCAGCGAAGGCAAGAGCTGACGCCCGCGATTTCCGTCTGACCGGAAGCGGAGCCCGGGCCACCTGTCGATGCGTGGACCCCGGGCCGTCGCCCGGGGTTTCGACAGCTATTTTTCCGAAGGTTGCGAAATCCCGGCGCAGGCCGGGTCTCCCCTCCGGTTCGATGGCTGGACCCCGGGTCAAGCCCGGGGTTTCGCGGCATGGGGCACAAGAGAGAATCCGAAACCCCGGCGCAGGCCGGGTCTCTCCTCCGGTTCGATGGCTGGACCCCGGGCCGTCGCCCGGGGTTTCGCGGCATAGGGGCACAAGAGAGAATCCGAAACCCCGGCGCAGGCCGGGGTCCAGCGACATGTACCGCCGGGGGCCGCGCATTACGGTGACAGCATTACGGCATTACGGTCATTACGTCATTACGGTGACAGTTTACTAAATTTCCCGGTGAGAGGGTGCGGCGACAATCTCGCGTGGAAAGAAATTTAGTAAACTGTCACCGTAATGCCTGTCACCGTAATGCGTAATGCACCCGTAATGCACCGTAATGCTCACCGTAATGCGCGTAATGCGTAATGCTGCGTAATGCGGGTCTCCTCCCGGGGTTCGGAAGCCGGTAACCCGCCTCAGTGGTGCTTGTGGCCCTCGGCGGCGTGGCCGCCCTTTTCGATCTTCAGTTCCACCCTGACCTCGCCAGCATCGCGGAAGCGCAGGGTCATGGGCGCGGTCGCCCCTTCCTTCAGCTCCGACTTGACGCCGAGCAGCATGATATGCGCGCCGCCGGGCTTCAGCTCGACGGTGCCGCCCGCGGGCAGCTCGAGGCCGTCGGGCAGCAGACGCATGCGCATGACGTCGCCGTCGCGCACGGTCTGGTGGATCTCCACCTTGCCGGCGGCGTCGCTGCTGGCGCCCAACAGCACGTCGGGTTTGCCGCCGCCGTTGACGATGGTCATGTAGGCGGCGCTGTTGCCGGCCGCGGCCGGGCGCGCCCAGGGGTGGCCGATATCGAGGGAGCCGGCCTTGTACTCATGGGCCAGGGCGGCGGACGCGCCAGCGGCGAGCATCAGGGCGAACAGGGCGGACTTGCGGAACGAAAGGCACGGGTGAACGCGGGACATCGAGGTGTCTCCTCCGAAGACTGGATTGAGCCGTGCGCGGCAGGCGCGCGGCCTGAACGGTCAGGCTGAAAGGTTTCAGGACCGCAGCGGAGGATCCTGCCCGCGGCGGCTGTCGGGCTCGCGCCCCATGCAGCGCGCGTCGGGCGCAAGGGAGCAGGCCCGGCCGGCCGTGCGATCGCCGGGCAGAGGCACCGTGGCGGGCGCGGCGGCGAAAGCGAGGGTTCCGGTCACGCAACCGCAAAGAGCACAGAAGGCGCCATGGCCCGCACCGGGCCCGCCGTCCTGCTCCAGGGGCTGGCCGTTCCCGTCCACGGCGATGGCGCGCACGCCCTGCGCGGTGCAGATGACAACGAGCTGGCGGCCCTCCGACATGCCCGCATCGGCGATGCCGGCGAAGCCGTGCAGCAGGCCGCCGGCGAACTGCAGGACGAGCGCGAGGACCGCGATCCATGACGCGGTCCGCCGTCCTGCCGTGGCGCGGAAAAGGCTCATGGGCGCAGAGTAGTTAGCGGGCCCGCGGGGCGCAACGGCGGCGGCGCGCGCCCGACACATTGCCGCATGGGCCTGGGCCGCATGGGTCTGGGCCGCACGGGCCTGCAAAGGCGGGCGGCGGCGGATTTCCCGCCACCGCCCTGTTCCGACGGCCTGGGACTCGGCGGCCGGACATAAGGTTCGCTGTGATGGATTGGCGCCCGGCCGGATGGCGCGCGCGTTTGCCTGTTAGCGGGAAAGAAAAGAGCGTGTAGTCTGAGAAATGAAGCCGGAAAGCGGGGAAGTGGTGAATCGGCTATGAACGGGGGGGCCCCACAGTCCGTCAGCGCGGCGCCCGTGCTGGAGGAATTCGACAAGGGCGAGATCGCCGCGGGCGAGGCGCTGTTCCGTCGGCCCTGCACGTTCCTCAAGGGCGTGGTGGCGATCTCCGGCCTGCCCGCCATGGGACTCACCGAGGTCGCCTTCGCCGGGCGCTCCAACGTGGGCAAGTCCAGCCTGATCAACGCGCTGGTCGGCACCAAGTCGCTGGCGCGCACCTCCAACACGCCCGGGCGCACGCGGGAGATCAACTATTTCGCGCTCGGCTACGACGTCTATCTGGTGGACCTGCCGGGCTACGGCTACGCCAAGGCGCCCAAGGCGCAGGTGAAGGGCTGGAACCGGCTGATCGAGGACTACCTGAAAGGCCGGGCCGGGCTGAAGCGGGTGTTCCTGCTAATCGATTCCCGCCACGGGCTGAAGGACGCCGACCGGGCGACCATGAAGCTGATGGACGAGGCGGCCGTCTCCTACCAGGGGGTGCTGACCAAGGCCGACAAGCTCAAGGGGGAGGCGCTGGCCAGGGTGGCGGAGCGCACGGCGAAGGAGCTGGCCGGCCGGCCGGCGGCCTATCCGGGACTGATCGCCACCTCTTCGGCCAAGGGCCACGGGCTGCCCGAACTGCGCGCGGCGGTCGCCCGGCTGGCCGCGGAATAGCCCTTTCAATGCCGTTGTTTCTGCCCCGCGAGCCGCTATAACGGGCGCGAGGAAACGAGAAGACACGCCCATGCAGAAGGACAACCCGGAAGCCCTCGCCGCTCCGCTCGACGCGCAGGGCAAGGCCCGCATCCTGTCGGAGGCGCTGCCCTACATGCAGCGCTACGACGACGCCACGGTGGTGGTGAAATACGGCGGGCACGCCATGGGCGACGAGGCGCTGGCGCGCTCCTTCGCCCAGGACATCGTCATGCTCAAGCAGTCGGGCGTGAACCCGGTCGTGGTGCATGGCGGCGGGCCGCAGATCGGCGCGCTGCTGGAGAAGCTGAACATCCAGAGCGTGTTCGAGGGCGGCCTGCGGGTCACCGACAAGGCGACCGTGGACGTGGTCGAGATGGTGCTCGCGGGCGCCATCAACAAGCAGATCGTCGCCGCCATCAACCAGGAAGGCGGCAAGGCCGTGGGCATCTGCGGCAAGGACGCCGGGCTGATGATCGCGCGCAAGCTGGAGCGCAAGGTCAGGGACCCGGGCTCCAACATCGAGCGGGTCGTGGATCTGGGCTATGTGGGCGAGCCGGACAAGGTGAACCCGCACATCATCGACGTGATCATCAGGAGCGACCTGATCCCCGTGGTGGCGCCGGTATCGCTGAGCGCCGCCGGGGAAACGCTGAACATCAACGCGGACACCTTCGCCAGCGCGCTCGCCGCCGCCATGAAGGCGAAGCGCCTGCTGCTGCTCACCGACGTCTCGGGCGTGCTCGACTCCAGGGGCAGGCTGATCGAGAACCTGACCGTGAAGAAGGCCCGCGCGCTGATCAGGGACGGCACCATCTCCGGGGGCATGATCCCCAAGGTGGAGGGCTGCATTTCGGTGGTGGAGGAAGGGGTGGAAGCCGTCGTCATCCTCAACGGCAAGGTGCCCCATGCGGTGCTGCTCGAACTGTTCACCGAGCATGGCGCGGGCACGCTGGTGGGCGGGACCGGCTGACGGCGGGTCGCGCAACAGGAGGTGGACCCCGGGCCAAGCCCGGGGTTTCGGAGTATGTTGCAAGGCCAGGGTCCCCGGATGACGGTGGAACCCGGGTCCGCGCCCGGGGCTTCGGAGTATGTTGCAAGACCGGGGCTCGAAACCCCGGCGAAGGCCGGGGTCCGGACAAAGATGGTATCGGAAGGCATGGACCGCTTCAGGCGCACGGACTGCTGGATCTTCGATCTGGACAACACGCTCTACCCGGCGGAGTGCAACCTGTTCCTGCAGGTTGACCAGCGCATGGGCGAGTTCATCTCGCGCTATCTGGGCATTCCCCTCGCCGACGCGCGGCGGCTGCAGAAGGACTATTACCGCAAGTTCGGAACCACGCTGTCGGGGCTGATGGCGGTGCATGGCCTCAAGCCGGAGGCGTTTCTCGACTATGTGCACGACATCGACGTGTCCGTGGTGCCCGAGGCGCCGGAGCTGGGCGCGGCCATCGCGGCGCTGCCGGGACGCAAATACATCTTCACCAACGGCTCGCGCGGCCATGCGGAACGGGTGGCGGGAAAGCTCGGCATCCTCGACAAGTTCGACGGCGTGTTCGACATCGGCGCGGCGGCCTATGTGCCCAAGCCCGCGTCGGAAGCCTATGACAGGTTCCTCAAGGCCTTCGGCGCGGAGGGCGGGCGGGCGGCCATGTTCGAGGACATGCCACACAACCTGGAGGCGCCGCATGCGCTCGGCATGGCGACCGTGCTGGTGCATTCGAGCTATTTCGACCATCCCATCCAGCGCGAGATCAAGACCTGGAAGACGCCGCCGGAGCATGTGCACCACATGACGGAGGACATCGCCGGCTTCCTGAAGCAGGTGCTGGCGGCGCTGGCCGGTCCCGGCTCGCGCAAGACCGGCTGAGGACTCCCGCCCCGCCTCGCCGCGCCGGCGGATCGCAGCAAAACCCCACAGCGGAGACGCTTCCCTTGCGAAAATGGCTGACCCTGATCGCCGGCAACGCCGCGGTCCTCGCCGTCCTGCTCGTCCTGGTCGATCTGGGGCTCAGGCTGACGCCGTTCGACTACGCGCGGCAGCCGGCCATCGACAACCCGCACAACTACATGGTGGCGGACGCCGAACTCGGCGTGACCCATGCGCGAAACTTCCCGCGCGGCAGGCAGTTCCGTTTCCGCGGCCCCGCCTACGAGGTGTGGACCAACGAGCTTGGCTGCTTCGACGAGCCGGCCATCCTGACCGGCGCACCCTACATCGTCGCCATCGGAGACAGCTTCACCTGGGGTTACAACCCGCTGGAGACGAAATGGGCCAGCCGCATCGAGAAGACATCCGGCGTGCGCGTGCTCAAATGCGGCATGAACGGCACCGGCACCCGGCACCAGATCATCAGGCTGAAGCGCATCCTGGCCGCCCTGCCCTATCCGCCCGCGCTGGTGATCCATCTCTACGACACCACCGACGTCAACGACGACTTCACCTTCCCTAGCGAGACGGTGATCGCGGGCCAGCGGGTGGAGAACTTCACCCGCATCCGCCTCGCCGACGGCAGGACGGACGAGCTGACCGAGGAAGAGCGCGCGGCGAAGCGCAAGGCAATCTACGACGGCAACCGCGACCGGCTTCAGCTCAACTCGGTGCTCTACTCCCTGCTGAAGATCAGCCTGTTCGTGGAGAAGCGCGTGGAGACCCGCAGGCTGCTGACGGAAGGCCACGAACCGGAATATCTGGAGTGGAAGTACCAGTTCAACGTGCAGCTTCTCGATCCGAAGGCCTATCCCTACGTGGAGAAGCGCTTCGAGGAGCATCTGGAGAACCTGCGGGAGATGCGCGAGACGGTCGTCGGCGTGGGATCGGCCTACGCGGTCTTCCATACCAACAGCTTCCGCCTGCCGGACGACAGGCCGCTGGTGAAGCGGCTGAAGACGTTTCTGGAGGCCTCGCCCAACTTCCTCGGCTGGATGCCCGAGCTGGACAAGCACATGTTCGACCCGCACTGGCGGCCGGAAAGCGAGGCCGTGGTGGCGAAGACGATGCTGGAGCGGCTGCAGGCCAGAGGCATGATGCCCGGCGCGCGGGCAACGGCTTTCCTGAGATAGACGGCGTCCGAGTTCCAAGCCTGGACCCCGGCCTTCGCCGGGGTTTCGGAACCTTCCAGTCAGGAAACAGCCGAGAACCCGGCGAAGGCCAGCGTCCATATGCGGAAGACTCCGGGTCAGGCCCGGGACTTCGGTGCTCCCTGGCAAGCCTCGCTCCCGAAACCCCGGCTTCAGGCCAGGGTCCATATGCGGAGGACTCTTAGGTCAGGCCCGGGATTTCGGTGCTCCCTGGCAAGCCTCGCTCCCGAAACCCCGGCTTCAGGCCGGGGTCCATATGCGGAGGCCCCCGGGTCAAGCCCGGGGTTTCGCAGGCTCACGGGCAAAGGGACGCCGAAACCCCGGCGAAGGCCGGGGTCCAAATTCCTTTCAGACGTAGCCCGGATGGAGCGAAGCGAAATCCGGGACGGCCCTCCTGTGCGCACCGGTCCCGGGGTGGGAAGCTAAGCCCGTCCCAGCTTCTCCGCGGCGCGCATCTCCTTGTCGAGGCGCGCGGACTCCTCGTTGCGAGGCGACACTAGCCCGGCGATGAGCACGTAGATCGCCGGCGTCAGGAACAGGGTGAAGAGGGCGGCGAGGCCCAGGCCGCCGAAGATGACCCAGCCGATGGCGGCGCGGGATTCCATGCCCGGGCCCGAGCCGATGATGAGCGGCAGGCCGGCCAGCACGGTGGAGACCATGGTCATGACGATGGGGCGCAGCCGCACGTTGGACGCCTGGCGGGCGGCCTCCATCACGCTGCGGCCTTCCTCGCGAAGCTGGTCGGCGAACTCCACCATGAGGATCGAGTTCTTGGCCATGATGCCGATGAGCATGAGCACGCCGATCTGGCTGTAGATATTGACCGAGATGCCGGTGAGGGCCAGGGCGAAGACGGCGGCGCAGATGCCGAAGGGCACGGTGAGCATGACGATCGCGGCGCTGGCCAGCCCCTCGAACTGGGCCACCAGCACCAGGAAGACCACCAGCAGGGCGATCAGGAAAGTAAGCGTCATGCCGTGCGAGGTGTCGTCGAGTTCGGCCGCCTCGCCCAGGAACAGCAGGCCGATGCCCGGCGGCAACTGCTCGGCGGCCAGCGCCTTCACGTCCTCCACCGCCTCGCTCAGGGAATAGCCGTCGGCCGGGTCGGCGCTGATCTCGATGGCGCGGCGCTGGCCGTGGCGATCGAGCTCGGAGGCGACCGCGGTCTCCTTGAAGGCGATGAGCTGGGAGAGCGGGACGAGCTTGCCGTCCTTGTTGCTCACATAGAGGTTGCGAACGTCGGAGGGATCCTTGACCGCGCCGTCCACCGCCTGGAGGATCACCGGGATGGCCTGGTCTTCCACGGTCAGCTCGGCGACCTCGTCGTTGTCCACCAGCACCTGGATGGTGGAGGCGAGATTCTCGATGGAGACGCCGAGATCTGAGGCACGGCGGCGGTCGACGCTGACGGAAATCTGCGGCTGGGTGGCGCGGTACTCCACGCGCACGTTCTGCAGCCTCGGCGTCCGCTTCTCCATGGCCAGAACGAACCTGTCCACGGTCTCGGAAATCCTGTCGTAGTTCGGCCCGGTAAGGGCGAAGACGAGCCCGCCATCGGCATTGCGCAGGCCAAGGCTGTTGGTGCGCACGATGCGCACCTGGGCGCCGGGGAGATTGGCGAGCTTTTTGTTCAGAGCGCCGGCTATCTCGCCCTCGGTGACGGTGCGCTCCTTCCAGTCGCGCAGCGGCGCCTCTATCCAGCCCCGGTTGAAGTCCCAGCGGCCGGTGATGGTGAACAGGCTGGTGACGGTGCCGTCCTCGATATAGGGGCGTATCTGCTGCTCCACCTTCTCCATCTGCCGGTCGGTGTAGTCGAGGCCGACACCGTCCGGCCCGGTCAGACGCACGGCGATAAGGCCGCGATCCTCCTCGGGCACCAGCTCCTGGCCCAGCGACTGGTAGGCCAGGACGGCGCCGACGATGACGACGGGGCACAGGGCGACGACGACGAGCGGCGCGGCAAGCACACGGTCGAGAGCCCAGGAATAGGCGCCGCCCAGCCTTGCGCCGATGCCGGACATGGCCCGGGTCATGCGTCCGCCGCCGCTGTCCAGGCTGTCGATGCGCGAGGCGATCATCGGACAGAGCGTCAGGGCCACGAAGGACGAGATGGCCACGGTCATGGCCAGGACGAAGCCGAACTCGGTGAACAGTCTGCCGGCGGTGGACGGCAGGAAAGAGATGGGCAGGAACACCGAGATCAGCGTGGCGGTGGTGGCGACCACGGCGAAGAACACCTGCCGGGTGCCGATGACGGCGGCGGCGCGCGCTCCGAAGCCCTGGCCGCGCAGGCGCTGGATGTTCTCGAGCACCACGATGGCATCGTCCACGACAAGGCCGGTGGCGAGCACCAGCGCCAGCAGGGTGACGAGGTTGACGGAGAAGCCGAGCAGCCAGATCGTCGCCACGGTGCCGATCAGCGCCACGGGAATGGTGACGGCGGGCACCAGCGCGGCGCGGAAATGGCCGATGAACACGGCGATGACCGCCACCACGATGACGACGGCGATGGCAAGGCTCAGCAGCACCTCGGCGATGGCGCCCTCGATGAAGCGGGAGTCGTCGGAGATCGTCTGGACGTGGATGTCCTTGTAGCGTTCGTTCAGGCGCTCGACCACCTTCTCCACTCCGTTGGCGATGGAGACGGTGTTGGAGCGCGCCTGGCGCACGATGCCCAGGTTGACCACGGTGCGGCCGTCGAGGCGGGTATAGTTCTGCGCGTCGGCGGGTCCGTAGAAGGCGTGAGCAACGTCGCCGATGCGCACGGGGTCGCGCAGGATCAGCCGCTCGATGTCCTCGGGTTTGGTGACCGAGGCGTTGGCGCGGACCATGACCTCCTGCTCGCTCGACTGGAAACTGCCGGCGGGCACGTCGTAGCGCGCGCTCTTGAGCACATTGGCGACGTCGGCCACCGAGAGACCCTGGCTGGCGAGCCTGATGGGGTCGATCACCACGCGCAGCACGCGCTCGCGGTTGCCGTAGAGCTGCACGTCGGCGACACCCCTGACGGACATCAGCTCCGGGATCAGTTCGTCCTCGGCGCGCTGGGTCACGTCCTCTATGGGGAGCTGATCACTGTAGACGGCGAGCTGGATGATGGCGCGGGCGTCGTCGTCCGCCTTGACCACGAAGATGTTCTCCACGCCATCGGGCAGGTCGCGCTGGACGCGGCTCACCGCCTCGCGCACGTCTGCGGCGGCGGAGTCGAGGTCGATGCTCGGGTCGAACTCGATATGGACGCGCATGTTGTCCTCCTCGCTGGAGGAGCGCACGCGCTTGATGCCGTTGACGCGGGCGACCGCGCTCTCGACCACCTTGGTGATCTCGGCGTCGATGGTCTCGGGCGAGCCGCCGGGATAGTTGGCGCGGACCGAGACGATGGGGCGGTCCACGTCGGGCAGTTCGCGCACCTCGACGCCGAAGATGGCGCTGATGCCGGCGATGATGATGAGCAGGTTCAGCACCGCGGCCAGATAAGGCCGGCGGACGCTGAGGCCCGGCAGGTCGTTGGACGTGTCTTCCTTGCGGGGCCTGGCGGCGGGCTTGCGGCTCATATGAAGCGCCCTCCCCTAGCTGCCGGGCGCCGGGTCGGGAAGCACGAAGCTGACGGCGCGGCCGGGGCGCAGGCGCTGCACGCCCTCCACCACGACGAGGTCCCCGTCCTTGAGGGGACCGTCCACGAGGATCTCGCGGTTGAACCGGCGGATGCTGCGCACGGGCACCTTCTCCGCCTTGCCGCCGGCGATGCGCCAGACGTAGCTGTCGCCCTTGTCCCATTGCAGGGCAAGTTCGGCAACGGTGCTGTAGACCTTGCCGGGAACGATCAGCTCGACGGCGAAGGACATGCCGGGACGCAGTTCGTCGTCGGGGTTGGGCAGCTCCGCGCGCACCATCATGGTGCGGTTGACGGGATCGATGCGGCTGTCGATGCGCTCGACGAGGCCCTCGAAGCGGCGCTCGGGAAAGCTCGGCGTGACGGCGACCACCTTCTGGCCGATCTCCAGCCGGGAGACGAACTCCTCCGGCACGGCGATCTCGACCAGGATCTCGCTGCGGTCGTCGATGGTGACGATAGCCGTGCCGGTGGTGACGCGGTCGCCGGCCTCGACCTTGGGGATGCCGACGACGCCCTCGAAGGGCGCCACCAGCACGCGGTCGGCCAGCGCTTCCTCGGCCTGCTTGAGCTCCAGCCGGGCGCGGTCGAGCGCCAGGCGGGTGTCCTGGACCCTGGCCTCGGAATTTACGTTGCGGCGCTGGAGCTGCTCGGAGCGGTCCAGCATGTTCTCGGCTTCCTCCACCCGCACCTTGGCGACGGCGACCGCCAGCCGGGCGGCGCGGGAATCCATGCGCGCTATGATATCGCCCTTGTTGATCTTCTGGCCGGCCTTCACGGCGATTTCGACGATCTCGCCGGCGACGTCGGGATACAGGGTCACGAAAAGACGGGCGCGGCCGGTGGCGACGGCCTCTATGGAGGCATCGTCGGAGCGGCTGGCCACCTTGCTGAGCACGACGGGAACCTTGGGCTCGGCCTTGCCGGCGGCGGACTGCTTCTCGGCCTCGACGCCGGTTATGGCGGCGAAAACGCTGCCGAGCCGGTCCTGGCCGAACCAGAGCAGCCCGGCGGCGGCGAGCAGAATGGCCACGAGCGCCAGTTGCGGCGTCCGGCGCGGTCCCTTTTTGCGTTCAGCTTTCAGAGCCATGCTCCATTATAGGTCGAAGCGCGGAGAGTCTTAGCAGTCCGGCCCCGCGCTGGCCACGGGCGGCAAGCCTCACGGCGGCCAATCCTGTCAAATACGGCCCGGGGGGAGAGATTCCGTCGCAAGAACCCACGGACAACGGGGCCATGCGGATTGACTCACGCCCGCGGCGACCGCAAGAAAGGCGGCGGTCCGCGGCAAATTGGCGGCCCGGGGAGCATTTCGCGAGGGAATTCATGAACAAGGACCGCCTGCAATCCGTCATCGAGGAGGCCTTCGACAAGCGGGACGGCATCGGCGCCAAGACCAGGGGGCCTGTGCGCAACGCGGTCGACAAGGCGCTCGGCCTGCTGGACAAGGGCGAGGCACGGGTGGCCGAAAAGCAGGCCGACGGCTCCTGGCACGTCAACCAGTGGCTGAAAAAGGCCGTGCTGCTCTCCTTCCGGCTGAACGACATGGAGCGGATCAAGGGCGGCCCCGGCAACGCGGCGTGGTGGGACAAGGTGCCGTCCAAGTTCGACGGCTGGACCAAGCGGGACTTCACCAAGGCCGGCTTCCGGGCGGTCCCGGGCAGCGTGGTGCGCCATTCGGCCCATGTGGCGCCTGGCGTGATCCTGATGCCGAGCTTCGTCAACCTGGGCGCTTATGTGGATTCAGGCACCATGGTGGATACATGGGCGACGGTGGGCTCGTGCGCGCAGATCGGCAAGAACGTGCACCTGTCGGGCGGCGTCGGCATCGGCGGCGTGCTGGAGCCGCTGCAGGCCGGCCCGGTCATCATCGAGGACAACTGCTTCATCGGCGCGCGCTCGGAGGTGGTGGAAGGCGTGATCGTGCGCGAGGGCGCGGTGCTGGGCATGGGCGTGTTCATCGGCCAGTCCACCAAGATCATCGACCGCGCCACCGGCAAGATCCACATGGGCGAGGTGCCGCCCTACTCCGTGGTCGTTTCCGGCACGCTTCCCGGCAAGCCGCTGCCGGACGGCTCGCCCGGCCCCTCGCTCTACTGCGCGGTCATCGTGAAGACGGTGGACGAGCGCACCCGGTCGAAGACCTCCATCAACGAATTGCTGAGAGACTGATCCCATCGGGGGGCGCCCTTGGACTGGCGACATCTTTTCCTTGGCTTCAAGGGCCGCATCGGCCGCCAGCAATACTGGGCCGCGACGGTGATCATCGTCGCCGCGAGCATGATGCTGGGGTTCGCCGGCAGCGCGCTGCTGGTGCTGGCCAGCACGGCGGGACGGGCGGGCCTCGTGTTCGTCACGGTGCTCCTGCTCGCGGCCGTGATCTATCCCGCCGCAGCGGTTACGGTGAAGCGGCTTCACGACCGCGAGATGAGCGCCTGGTGGCTCATTCCCTTTTCCATCCTGCCGACGATCTTCCATGTGTGGGGTGATATCATCGGCGGCGAGGACCGGATCGTCCCGGTCAGCGTGCTGTCCGCTATCTGTTCCGTCTGGGCCATCGTCGAACTCGGCTTCCTGAAGGGCACGGACGGACCCAACGCCTATGGCACAGACCCGCTCGCCGGCAACCGGACCGACGCGGCATTCTGAGAAGGAGATTGGGAAATGGACTGGCGCTATCTGTTTTTCGACTTCAACGGCCGCATCAGCCGCAAGCCCTGGTGGATTTGCGGGCTGATCCTGGTGGGCATCGCGCTGGCTTTCGGCACGGCCGCGGGCGCGACAGCGGTCCTGACCGGCGCGGAGGCGCTGGTAGGGATCGCCGCGATCATATTCGTGCTGGCGATCATGTATCCGTCCATGGCGCTGGGCGCCAAGCGGCTGCATGACCGCGGCAAGAGCGCCTGGTGGCTGATCCTGTTCTACGTCTTGCCGAACGTGCTGGAGGGTATCGGCGGCTATATCGGGGGTGAGGAAGGCGTATTGCCGCTTTCCGTCGCTGCCGGGGCGCTTGGCATCTGGGGCCTGGTGGAACTCGGCTTCCTCAAGGGCGAGCAGGGCCCCAACGCCTACGGCCCCGACCCGCTGGGCAGCACGCAGGCGGACGCTTCGCTGTAGGCGGCGAGAGGACACAGTGGGCGCCATGACGCCGAACACCACGCCCGGCCCCCTGGAGATCGCCCAGGCGCTGATCCGCTGCCCCAGCGTCACGCCCGTGGAGGGCGGCGCGCTCGATTATCTCGAACGGCTGCTGGGGAGCGCGGGCTTCACCTGCCGGCGGCTGAAATTCTCCGACAAGGACACGCCGGACGTCGACAACCTGTTCGCGCGCATCGGCTCCGGGAGCCCTCACATCTGTTTCGCGGGGCACACGGACGTGGTGCCGCCGGGCAACGCGGCGCTGTGGACCCACCCTCCCTTCTCGGCCACCGTCGCGGACGGCGTGCTCTACGGCCGGGGAGCCGTTGACATGAAGGGCGCCGTCGCCTGCTTCGCGGCGGCCACGCTCGGCTATCTGAAGGCGAATGGCGGCCGGGCGCCCGGGTCCATCAGCTTCCTCATCACCGGAGACGAGGAATCGGTCGCCATCAACGGCACGCGCAAGGTGCTGGACTGGATGGCGCGGAACGGCCACACGCCCGACCATTGCATCGTGGGCGAGCCATCCAACCCGAAGCGGCTCGGGGACGAGATCAAGATCGGCCGGCGCGGCTCCGTGTCGGCGAGGATCACGGTCACCGGCAAGCAGGGGCATTCCGCCTACCCGCATCTCGCCAACAACCCGGTGCCGGGCATGGTGAAGCTGCTGGCGAGCTACATGGCGAGGCCGCTCGACAAGGGCACGAAGGCGTTCCAGCCCTCCCACATCGCGGTGACGGCGCTTGAAACCAACAACACCGCGTTCAACGTCATCCCGGCCGCCATCTCGGCCAAGGTCAACATCCGCTTCAACACGAAGCACACGGCGGACGGGCTGCTGAAGATGCTGCGCGACAAGGCGAGAGCCGCGCTCAAGGGCACGGGGCTCAAGTTCACCATCGAGGTGGAGCCCGTCAGCCATCCCTTCCTCACGGAATCGCCGGACCTTATCGGGCTGATGCAGGCGGCGGTGAAGGCGAGGACCCGGCGCAGCCCGAAGCTGTCCACGGGAGGCGGCACGTCGGACGCGCGCTTCATAAAGGACCACTGCCCGGTGATCGAGTTCGGGCTGGTGAACCGGACCATCCATCAGGTGGACGAACGCACACCCGTCCCGGACCTGACGGTCCTCACTGAAATCTATGGGGATTTTCTCGCCCGTTACTTTAGCGCATCATCCGGCCAGGTGGAATCGCCTAGCCGGTAAGATGATGCGCTAGCGCCACGCGTGGCAAGCGTTGACGGGGTAGCGGGCCTCGTCCCCCAAGGGTTTGAGACTTCCGAAACCCCGGCCTTGAGCCGGGTCCAATCGCTGTGGACCCCGGGCCTTTGCCCGGGGTTTCGGCGACCATTGATGCCAGCCGCCGCCCTTAACCATGTTTCGGGCCGTTCGTGGCCCGTTTTCGCAGGCAGGATTAACCTTATTCCCGCCCGGGGCTACCGCTCCGGGATAGTGCGGAGTTGCCCCTCGTCAGGGGCAAGTTCGATCAGGGGAGGGCCGTGCCGATGCGGGCGCGGCCCTCTTCTGTTCGGCAAATGCCGGTCCTGTTTCAACGCCGGCCTTCCAGGCCTTATCCGCCCGCCCGCCGCAGCTCGCTCTTCACCAGGTCCAGAAGCTGCTGGCGCCCCAGAGACGTCAACGGCTTGCCGTTGACGAAAAAGGTTGGGGTGGCGCGTACTTTCGCGGTGACGATATCCGCCTTGTCCCGGTTCAGTATGGCGGTGATGTCGGGCCGGTTCATTTCCTCCCTCGCCTTGGCGATGTCGAGGCCGGCATTGCCCGCCGCCGTCCAGGCGGCGAGAATATTAGGCGTGTGGTGCGCGGCCCAGACCGGCTGTGTCTCCATCAGCTTGTCCAATACAGGCGCGAACTTGCCCTGCAGCCTCGCTGTCTCGAGGATGCGCACCGCTTCCTCCGAAACGTCATGGAAAGGGGCATAGCGCAGCACCAGCCGCACATCGTCGGGGTGATCCCGCAGTATCTGCTTCACGAAGGGATAAACCGCCCGGCAGGATTCACAGGCCGGGTCGAAGAACTCCACGATAGTCACCGCTGCCTTGGCGGGACCAAAGGCCGGCGAATGAGGCCGCTCCAGATATTCCGGCACACTCGCCACCGGCCCTGATGCGTTGCGGTCATACAGGAACGTCGCGGTGGCGAAGAGGGCAACCGTGACCGCAACGACTGCGAAGACAATCTGACGCCGGTTCATCCGGACCTCCTGGCGGCAAACACGAGAAACAGGGAAATGGCTGCGAAGGCTGCGAAGGAGAGGACTGGCAATGGCACAACTCCATGAAGGGTCATCTCCTCGCCCGAGCAGGACGGGCCGGTTCGCGTGCAAGGCTGCAGCGCCTTTGCAACGAGGCCGTAATAGACGAGGATGTGGTAGCCGGCGGCGGCGGTCCCGGCCAGGCTGAGCGGCAACGCATATACCCACGCCGCGCCGTCGGAGCGGAAGCAGGCAATACCCAGCAGCAAGGCGAGCGGAAACATGCAGATGCGCTGATACCAGCACAACAGGCAGGGTGTCTGTCCCATGATTTCGCCAACGAAAAGCGCACCCGCGCTCGCCGTCAGCGCGACGATCCAGGCTGCCAGCATGGCCAGCCAGACATTGCCGGTTTTGCGTGCCCCCAGTTTACCTGCGCTGTGGTGTGTGCTTGCGAGCATCCGCTTGCGTCCTCAGGGTCCGGCGAGCCACGGGGCGTCACCGGTAGCTGGCATAAACTTCCGTGGCGCCGTCCTTGCGAAGCAGAAGGACATCGTAGGGCTCGCGCTTGTCGCCAGTGTCCATGCCGGGCGAACCGAGCGGCATGTCGGGAACCGTCAGGCCGATGGCGTCCGGCCGTTCCGCAAGCAGCCGCCGTATCTCACGCACCGGCACATGACCTTCGACCACATAGCCCCCTATACGCCCGGTATGACAGGAGGTCAGGCCCGGCCTGAGGCCAGCCTTCATCTTGGCCTGCATCAGCGTCCCCATCGCGACATTGCTGGACGAAACCTCGAAGCCCGCCTCGCGGAGATACTCGATCCAGATCACGCAGCAGCCGCAGCCCGACGTGGTCAGCACTTCCATCTTTTCACCAGCCCGGACCGCCGTGGCCGCGAACAGTGTGGCGGCCAAGGCCAGCCCCGCAAGGGCGCTAAGACTTCCTGTGCGCCGATCTCTCATGACGCTACTCCGCCGCCGCTGGCAGACCAGCCTGGCGCAATTCAGCCGAGGCGTGCCGGACGACCACCCACGCGCCCTGAATGGCCAGAGTTCCCATGACCGCCGCGACGACGACATCGGGCCATCCGGTGCCGGTGCCGAAGACGCCCAGCGCCGCGAGCATGACCGCGAAGTTCCCGATCACGTCGTTGCGCGAGCACAGCCAGACCGAGCGCATGTTCGAATCGCCTTCCCGGTATGCCCACAGCATTGCGAATACGGCCGCGTTGGCAAGGAGCGCGGCAAATCCGACCGCCCCCATGGTCATTGCGTGAGGCAATGTGCCCTGCATCGCGTGCCACAGGGTCGCGCCAAGCACCCAGAGCCCGAACAGGCCCATGGTCGCGCCCTTTACCAGAGCCGCCGTGGCGCGGTAGCGCAGGGCCATTCCGACCACAAACAGGCTGATGCCGTAATTCCCGGCGTCGGCCAGGAAATCGAGGGCGTCGGCTTGCAGCGACACCGACCCCGCCGTCAGGCCAGCCAGGATTTCGACCAGAAACATGGCCGCATTGATGACCAGAACAGCCCAGAGCACCCGGCGGTAGCGGGCATCGTGTTGCCGCTGTTCCAATGCGTTGCCGTGATGGGAGTGGTCGCAGCAATGGGTGCCCATAAAGTCCTCTCATGAACCCTGTCCGTCTTCACATGGAGCCTATAGTTACTATAGGGTCAAGCCATGACAGGCAGAATGACACTCACCATTGGCGATCTTGCCCGGGCGACGGACACCAAGATCGTCACCATCCGCTACTACGAGAAGGCTGGTCTGCTCCCTCCGCCAGGGCGCACTGCCGGCAACTACCGGGCATATGAGCCACGCCATCTCGAACAGCTCGGCTTCATCCGGCGCTGCCGGGATCTCGGCTTCACCCTGGATCAGGTCCGCGACCTGCTGCGCCTGTCATCCAGCGAAGACAAGGACTGCACCGAGGTCGACCGTATCGCGGCGGAACATCTGGCTGGCGTCGAAAGAAAGATTGCCGGTCTCCAGCAGCTCGCCCGCCAGTTGAGGCGGATCAGCAGTCTCTGCCAGGGAGGCGGGCGCATCGCCGACTGCCGCATCATCGGAGCCCTGTCGCCGCAGGAAGGCGAAGGCACAGGCTGAAAGTCACCGGCCTGGAGCGCAAGGCCGGGTTCGCACAGACCTAGTAGTCCACCTTCACCAGATACAGCCCGTGGGGCGGCGCCAGCGCGCCGCAGCCTGAGCGGTCGCGGGCATCCAGCGCGGTCTTCAGGTCCTGGGCTGTCCACCTGCCCTCTCCCACCAGCTTCAGCGAGCCGGCGATGGAGCGCACCTGATGATGCAGGAAGGAGCGGGCGGAAGCGGCGACATGGATCTCCGCGGCCACACGTGAAACATCCAGGCGGTCCAGCGTCTTCACCGGCGATTTCGCCTGGCACTGGACGGAGCGGAAGGTGGTGAAGTCGTGGTTGCCGACGAGGAGCCGCGCCGCCTCGTGCATGGCGGCGGCATCGAGGGAACGCGGCACCTGCCAGGCGCGGTCCCGCTCGAGCGCCAGCGGCGCGCGGCGGTCGACGATGCGGTAGAGATAGTGACGCGCCTTCGCCGAGAAGCGGGCGTCGAAGCCGTCGGGGGCCGGCGCGCACTCGACGACGGCGACGGGGTGCGGGCGCAGATGGGCGTTGACGGCGTCGCGGACGGTATCGGCGGGCCAGTCCTTCGCCAGGTCGAAATGGGCCACCTGCCCCAGCGCATGGACGCCCGCGTCGGTGCGGCCGGCGCCGGAAGGGATCACCGCCTCGCCGCAGAAGGCCTGGATGGCCTCGGCAAGGCGGCCCTGCACGGAGGGGCCGTTGTCCTGCACCTGCCAGCCGACGAAGGGCGTGCCGTCATACTCGATGGTGGCGCGGTAGCGGGGCATGGCTGGTCACTCCGTCACTTTATTACCAGGCGCGGGGCAGCTTGCAGGGGCTACCCTCCCCTCGACGGGGAGGGTCGGACCGCCATTGGGCGGTCCGGGGTGGGGTGTGCCTCCACGACCGGCTTTGCCACCCCCACCCCGCCGCGGCTGGCCGCGGCCGACCACCCCCGACAAGGGGGAGGTGGAGAACTGACGGCGATGCCGGAAAACCAAGACGCCGGCTCAGGCCTGCGGCTCGAGCTCCAGGAAGGCGTCGGGCTCGCACAGGCGCCCGGCGAGCGGCGGGGCGGCGTGGGTCATGTCGATGAGCTGCAGCGCGTCGCCCGTGTAGCGGGAAACGAGGCCGGAGGCCTCGCGGGCGCTGAAGCCGAAGCGGCCGTAATAGCCGGGATCGCCGACCACCACCGCATGAGTGAGGCCGAGGCCGAGACAGACGTCCATGCCGGAATAGACGAGGGTCGCGCCGATGCCCTGGCGCTGGCGCTCCGGCGCGACGGCGAGCGGCGCGAGCCAGGCGATGTCGAGGGAACGGGCGCTTTCCTGCACCACGGCGCGGGTGAGCGCCACATGGCCGACGATCTCGCCGGCGGCGTCCGCGACCAGCGAGACGATGAGATCGTCGCCGCCGCGCAGGCGCCGCAGCAGGCGGGCCTCGGCCTCGCCGCCAAAGGCGGCGCACAGCAGAGCTTCCACGGCCTTGTGGTCGCGGTCGGTCTCCGCCCGGATCTGGATGCCAACACCGCCGTCGCAGTTCACCGATTTCATGTCAGCCTCAGGTCTTCCGCATCCTGGAGCCCGCGCAGGGCCTGCTCCGTGTCCATCGCCTTCCTGCCTTCGCGCTGCAACTCCAGCAGTTCCACCGCGCCCGAACCGCAGGCCACCGTCAGCGGTCGCGCCACGAGGGTCCCGGGAGCGCCGGACGCGTCGCTCAGCCGGCTGCGCAGGACCTTGACCCGCTCGTTCCGGCCCCCCGCCCGCCATTGGAACCATGCCCCGGGAAAGGGCGACAGGCCCCGGATGCGGTTATGCACCTCGCTGGCCGGCAGGGACCAATCAATTCGGGCCTCCTTCTTGTCAATCTTGGAGGCGTATGTCACCCCCTGTTCCGCTTGGGGGGCGCAGGAAAGCGTTCCTTTCTCAAGATGGTCCAATGCCTTAACCATCAATTCCGCCCCCATTAGGGCAAGCCGGCCGTGCAGTTCGCCCGCCGTCTCCTGCGGGCCCACGGGCGTGTTTTCCACAAGGCAGAGCGGGCCGGTGTCCAGCCCCGCCTCCATGCGCATGATGGCGACGCCCGTTCCGGCGTCACCGGCCATGACGGCGCGCTGGATGGGCGCGGCGCCGCGCCAGCGCGGCAGCAGCGAGGGATGGATGTTGAGGCAGCCGTGTTTCGGCGCGTCGAGGATGGCCCGGGGCAGGATCAGCCCGTAGGCGGCGACCACGGCCACGTCGGCCTTCAGCGCGGCGAAGGCCGCCTGCTCGTCCTTGTCCCTCAGGCTGGCGGGCGTGCGGACCTGGAAGCCGCGCGTTTGCGCGAAGCCGTGCACGGGCGTGGGCCTGCCCGCCATGCCGCGGCCGGCGGCGCGGGGCGGCTGGGAATAGACGGCGGCGATGTCGTGGCCCGCCCCGGCCACGGCCTCGAGCGCCGGCACGGCGAAGTCCGGCGATCCCATGAAAATGACGCGCAGGCTCATGCGGGCCTTATGTCACTCATGGTGCCGGCCTGTGAAGGGATCAATCAGCCTAATGCCTGTTCCCTCGAAGTCGCGCAGGTTGCGGGTAGCCAGCATGGCGCGATTGGAGCGCGCGATGGCGGCGATCATCGCGTCCATGACGGAGATTGGCCGGCCTGTTGCCTCCCGGCTCGCGACGACTTCTCCGTAGGCGAAAGCAGCATCGGCATCGAAAGAGAGCACCCGACCCGGAAACACTTCCTGAACGAGCGTAGAAACCCGCGAGGCGAGTTCGTCCTTGCGTTTCGACCGGGGCATTCTCTCCACGCCATAGGCCAGTTCAGCCAGCACCGGTGAACAGATATGTATTTCACTCGCAGGCTGTGAATCAAACCAGTCGGTGACCGCCGTCTTGCGAGCCTGACGCAGAATTTCGGATATGACGTTGGTGTCGAGGACGATCATTCAATGCCGGGCGGCCTCGGCATTTCGTCACGGCGCGGGAGGTCCAGTTCGACCGGGCCGAGCCCTTTGAAATGCTCAAGCAAAGCCGTGCCCACCGGACGTTCGGGCCGGCCTTCAGTGAGCGCGGTCCTGAGCAATTCCTTGGCCTCATCGGACAGACTTTTGCCGGATTTGCGCGCACGATCCTGCAGACGGCGCTTTGTCACCGGATCGAGCTTTCTGATGAGCAAATCAGTCATTTCCACCTCGTTTGATATCAAATGATATCATGCCGGTCGATTACAATGAAGCCGATTTGGGATTGTTGAGTGGGGTCTTACGCAACATCTGCGTATTCAGACAAAGCGCAGTAAACAGAGGCCCGGGATTGGTCCGAGAGGCTGTTCGACAAGGTGCCGATATAAAGCCTCCCGCCGGCTAAGCGACCACCTCGCCCCTGGCGGCCTTGACGAATTTCTTGATGACGCGGTCGCGCCGCAGCCGCGACAGGTAGTCGATGAAGAGCTTGCCGTCGAGATGGTCGACCTCGTGCTGGATGACGGTGGCGAGCACGTCCTCGGCGGTGATCTCCCGCGGCTTGCCCTCGCGGTCGAGGTAGCGCACGCGGATTTTGCGGGGCCGCTCGATCTCGGCGTAATAGTCCGGGATCGACAGGCAGCCTTCCTCGTGAGGGCGCAGCTCCTCTGAAAATTCCAGGATCTCCGGGTTGATCATGACGATGGGCGACTTCGCCGCCGGCTCGCCGCCCTCTTCCTCCGGCTCGCGCCAGGAGGTGTCCATGACGATGAGGCGGCGCGGCACCGCCACCTGCACGGCGGCGAGCCCGAGGCCCGGCGCGTCGTACATGGTCTCCAGCATGTCGTCGGCGAGCTTCAGCAGTTCGCCGTCCACCCGCTCGACAGGGTCGCTCGGCTTGCGCAGCAAGGGGTCGGGCAGGGTGATGATTTCGCGTATGGCCATGGCCCGTGAAATAGGGGCAAGCGCCGGTCCGGTCAACGGAACAATGTTCCCGTTTTGGTCTTTTGCCCCCCGAATCAGGCTATAGCTGACCGCATGGAACCCCTGCGGATCGGCCAGACGGCTATCGACCCCACCACCGTGTTGCTGGCGCTGGGCGGCTTCGCGGCGCTGCTGCTGCTGGCGCTGGTCGTCGTGCAGATCGTGGCGCTGTCGCGGCGCGGCCGGGAACAGGAGGAGCGCGCCGCCCAGGCCCACGCGCTGGAGACCGAGCTTGCCGAGATGAAGGGCCGGCTGCAGGCGGTGGCGCAGATGTCCATGTCGGGACAGACCGAGCTGACGCGCACCATCAACGAGCGGCTGGACAAGGTCAGCCACCGGCTGGGGCAGAACCTCAACGAGACCACCCAAAAGACCTCCGACTCGCTGTCGAAGCTGCATGAGCGCCTCGCCATCATCGACACGGCGCAGAAGAACATCACGGAGCTTTCCAGCAACGTGGTCGGCCTGCAGGAGATCCTGTCCAACAAGCAATCGCGCGGCGCCTTCGGCCAGGGGCGCATGGAGGCGATCGTCAAGGACGGGCTGCCGAAGGACGCCTATTCCTTCCAGGCGACGCTGTCGAACCGCAACCGGCCGGACTGCCTGATCCGCCTGCCGGGCGCGCCCAGCCTGGTCATCGACGCCAAGTTTCCGCTGGAAGCCTTCGAGGCCTTCCGCACCGGCCGCAGCGACAGGGAACGCGGCGAGGCGCAAAAGCGCGTGCGGGCCGACGTGAGCATCCATGTCTCGGCCATCGCGGAGAAATACCATATCCCCGGAGAGACGCAGGACCAGTCGCTGATGTTCGTGCCGTCGGAGGCCATCTACGCCGACCTGCACGAGCATTTCCCCGACCTGATCCAGAAGGCCATGCGGGCGCGGGTGGTGATCGTGTCGCCCAACATGCTGATGCTGGCGGTGCAGACCATGCTCGCCATCCTGAAGGACGTGCGCATGCGCGAGCAGGCGGGGCTGATCCAGAAAGAGGTGACGTATCTCATCGAGGACGTGCACCGGCTGCGCGAGCGCGTGGTCAAGCTGCAGGCGCATTTCGGCCAGGCCACCGGCGACATCGAGAAGATCCTCACCTCGTCGGACCGCATCTCCATGCGCGGCCGGCGCATCGAGACCCTGGACTTCCAGGACGGCCCCCGCGAGGAGCCGCCGCTGCAGGCGCCGAAGACCGGCGCGGCGGACGCGCCCGGCAAGGCGCGGGAGGCGAAAGCCGCGGAGGCCAGGCCCGCGAAGCCAGCCCAAGCCAAGGGACCGCATGCGCCAGACGCGCCCGGCGCGCCGGGCTCATCGGCCCCGCGCAAGCGGGCCAGCATCCGGCCCGCGGGCCAGCGGGACCTGCTGGCGGGGGAGTGAGGGGCGACCGGCTCTTTGACAACGCCGGCGCTCGCGGAGCGGCCGGGCAAATATATTCGTCACCATCGGGCGGGCCCACGGGTCTTGCCTTCGGCAAGCCCGAAACCAGCTTCGACCCGGTGGTCCATGCCGAGATTCGGCTCGGTTCGCAGCCCGGAGGCAATGAAGCCATGCCACGGACGCGAAACCCCGGGCCTGACCCGCCTGCGGGGCCGAAGCCCCCTACGGCGCGGCGAAGGCCCGGGGTCCATGCCGCCACCGTCGGTCACCGAAACCCCGGGCTTGACCCGGGGTCCATGGCGCTTGGGACCCGTTGCGCGTTTCGCTGGACCCCGGCTTTCGCCGGGGTTTCGGACATTCTTCATATCCCGCGGCCCGTAGCCCGGATGGAGCCCCCGGGTCCGGCCTCCGGCCGGCCCG
>JBFWSL010000015.1:0-26098 GCA_050248375.1 Hyphomicrobiales bacterium
CCAGTTCCTGCAGGGTGGCGGCGTCCAGCTTCCGCCTGGTGAAGATGCCGGCAATGTTGTCGGTGAGCGCGTTCGAGGTCTTGGAAAGGCCGTCGCGCAGGCGCGAGAACCAGCCTTTCTTCTGCGGTTGCTCTTCTTCCGCCTGCGGTGGCGCGGCGGGCGGCTGTTCCCGCGCCGCGGGCGCGGGCGCAAGAGGTTCGGGAGCGGGCTCGGACACCGGCTCGGGAACGGGAGGTTTCTCCGCGGGCGCCTGCGGCTCGGGAGCGGGTTCCGCAGCGCGAGCCGGTTTCGCGGCGGGCACAGGCGGGATGTCCGCTTCAGGCGCGGCCCCGGCTTGCGGCTTCGGCTCGGTCCTGGCCTTCGGTTCCGGCTTCGGTGCGGGATCAGGCTCCACCGCCTGCGGCTTCGCCCCGGCGGGCTTGGGGGCAGACTTGGGGGCAGATTTGGGGGCGGCCTTTGGAGCGGGTTTCGGGGCCGGTTTCGGCTTTTCCGCCTTCGGCTTGCCGGTCTTTCCGGCCTTCGGCCTTGCCGCTTTCGCCTTTTCCGCCCCGGGCTGTGCAGGCCTTGTCTCCGCCTTCGGCGGCTTTTCTGCCTTGGGCTTGTCCTTGGGCTTGGCGACGGGCTTGTCTTCGGGCCTGGCCGGTGCTTCCCGCTCGGCTTGAGGTTCCAGCCGCGCCGCAGGGGCTTCGCCGCCCGTCCCGGCCGCCGGAGCCTCGGTAGCTTCGGCCTCGGGCGCGGGTTTGTCGCCGCCGAGCAGGCTGCCCAGCAGGCGCTTGAAGAATCCGGGCTTCTTGTCGCTCATGCTGCGGTGGCCTGCAGGCGCTCGCCGTCATGGCCGGTGAGACGGGCGAGGACGATGCTGCCGGGGTCTCCGGCCGCGCTCATTTCCACCGCGGCGAACTGCGGCGTGCGGCCGATGCGGCCGGTCTCCATGAGGATCGTGCGCTGCTGGCCGACCTGGCGGGCGAGATGGCCGCGCAGGGCTTCCGCGCCCTTCGCGCGCAGCCGCGCGGCGCGCTCCCGGATCACCGGGCCGGCGAGCTGGGGCATGCGCGCGGCGGGCGTGCCGGGCCGCGCGGAATAGGGGAACACATGCAGGAAGCTGAGGCCGCAGTCGTCCACGATGGACAGCGTGGCCCGGAACATCTCCTCGGTCTCGGTGGGGAAGCCGGCGATGAGGTCGGCGCCGAAGGCGATATCCGGGCGGAGCGCGCGCAAGCTCTCGCAGAAGGCGACGCTGTCGGCGCGGGAGTGGCGGCGCTTCATGCGCTTCAAGATGAGATCGTGGCCGTGCTGCAGCGACAGGTGCAGATGCGGCATCAGCCGCTCCTCCTCGGCGATGGCGCGCACGAGATCGTCGTCGGCTTCCACGGAATCGATGGAGCTGAGCCTGAGGCGCTCGAGCTCGGGCACATGGCGCAGGATGGCGCGCACGAGCGAGCCGAGCTTCATCTCGCCCGGCAGGTCGGCCCCCCAGGCGGTCATGTCCACGCCGGTCAGCACCACCTCGCGGTGGCCGTTCCCGACCAGCCTGCGGATCTGGGCGACCACCTCGCCGGCGGGGACGGAGCGCGACGGGCCGCGGCCGAAGGGGATGACGCAGAAGGTGCAGCGGTGGTCGCAGCCATTCTGCACCTGCACATAGGCGCGCACCCGGCTGCCCAGCCCTTCGACCATATGGCCGGCGGTCTCGCGCACGGACTGGATGTCGTTCACCAGCAGCCGGGAGGCGTTCTCGCCCGCCAGCGCCTGGAAGGTGGCGGCCCGCATCTTTTCCGCGTTGCCAACCACGTGGTCGACCTCGGCCATTTCCGCGAAGCGCTGCGGATCGATCTGGGCGGCGCAGCCGGTGACGATGATGCGCGCGGCCGGACGCTCGCGGCGGGCCCTGCGGATGGCCTGGCGCGCCTGGCGCACGGCCTCGCCCGTCACCGCGCAGGTGTTGACGATGACGGCGTCGGCGAGACCCGCTCCGGCGGCGTGCTCCGCCATAACCTCGCTTTCGAAGGTATTCAGGCGGCAGCCAAACGTGATGACTTCCGGCTTGTTCATGCGGGGCTTCTAGCACGGGGCGGCCCGTGGACAAAACAGCTCGTGGTCGGCCCCCGGGCTCAGCCGACGGGGTCCGCGCCCAGGAGGGCGGGATCGAGCTCGGCCTCGTAGTCGAGCTGGGCCGGGCCGGTCATGAGGATATGGTTATCGTCCCGCCAGAGAATGCGCAGGGGGCCGCCGGGAAGGGTAACGGTCACGTCGCGGCCGGTGAGCTTCTTGCGGGCGGCGGCGACGGCGGCGGCGCAGGCGGCGGTGCCGCAGGCCCGCGTGAGCCCCGCCCCGCGCTCCCATACCTTGAGGGTGATGGCGCCGGGCGCCGTCACTTGGGCGAGCGAGATGTTGGCGCGCTCGGGAAACAGGGGATGGTGCTCCAGGATCGGGCCGATACGGGCGAGATCGTGGGCCGCCACGTCGCCGACCCAGAAGATGCAATGGGGATTGCCGACATTGACCACGCTGGGCGTGTGCAGCACCGGGGCGTCGATGGGGCCCACCTGCAACTCGATACCGGTGGTGTCGTGAAACTCCTCGGCCAGCGGGATCTGGTCCCAGCGGAAGCGAGGCTCGCCCATGTCGATGGTCACGGTGCCGTCGCCGTGAACCTGCGCCCCGAGCACCGCGGGCGCCGTCTCGATGGTGACCCGGGACCGTCCGGTCTCCGCGGCCAGAAGTTGGGCGATGCAGCGCGCGGCGTTGCCGCAGGCCTCCACCTCGCCGCCGTCGGAATTGTAGATGCGCATACAGGCGTCGGCGCCTTCCGGCGAAGGCTCCAGCACGATGAGCTGGTCGCAGCCGACGCCGCGCTCGCGGTCGGCGATCCGGCGCACCTGGGCCTCGCTCGGCCGGAACGGCGCGGCGCGGCCGTCCAGAACGACGAAATCGTTGCCGAGGCCGTTCATCTTGCGGAATGTCATGGGCCGTGCCGTGTTCATTGCCTCTGTATAGGTATGGGACTGCCCGGCTTCAACTGGACTCGAGGAGCCTTATGCTTACCCTTGGCGCCGTGAGCGGGAAGAGCCGATGATCCGATTCAAACGCCTGTTCGGGCCGCAGACGGCGGCGGCGAAGCCGAAATTCGCCCGGATGCGGGAAATTTTCGAGGCCGCCTTCGCGGGCAAGAACTATCCCTTCGACCAGATCGTGGAGATGGTGGCCAACCCGGCCGATCTCGACTTCGAGCCGGTGCTGCTCATCGCGGAGGACCAGAAGGGGGAGGTGCTCGGCCTCTCGGTCACCTTCTTCCTGCCGGAGCTGCGCTTCGGCTATCTGCAATATATCGCCTCCGACCCCCGCAAGCCCCGGCGCGGCATCGGCGGAGCCCTGTACGAAGCGCTGCGCGAACTGCTGGTGCAGAAGGGCGCGCGCGGCCTGTTCCTCGACCTGCCGCCGACCGAGGCGCACAAGGTCGGCGACCCGCGCCAGGCGGCGGCCAATCGCAGGCGGCTGCGCTTCTACGAGAGCTTCGGGGCCCGCCTCGTCGCCGACACGGAATGGGACGTGACTCCCAATCCGCGCAACAACTACCAGCTCACCTCGCTGGTGTTCGATCCGCTCGGACGGGCGCCGCACCTTTCGCGGGCCGACGCGCGGGCCTTCGTGCGCCGCATCCTGGTGGCGCAGTACCATTTCGCCCCCGGCGATCCCTTCGTGCAGCGCATCGTGCGCTCCTTCAGGGCGGAGCCGGTGGTGCTGCGCATGCCGGCAAGCCGGGCTCCGTCGTCGCCGGCGGTGACGGGGCGGCGGCTGGCGCCGCTGAAGCTGCTGGTGTCGGAGCGGCACGAGCTGCATCACCTGCGCGAAAAGGGCTACGAGGAAAGGCCGGCGCGCGTCGGCGCCATCCTGCGCGGGCTGGAGACGCTGCCGCTGCAGCGGCTGAGGACCCGCCGGCATCCCGAGAGCCAAATCGCGGAGGTGCACAACGGACGGCTGATCGGGTTTCTCAAGCGCGCCTCGCGGGAACTGGAGCCCGGCGCCATCCTCTATGCGGAGGTGTTTCCGCCGCGCCACCGCGACCGGCTGCCGGTGTCCCTGGCGGAGCAGGCCGGCTATTTCGCCGCCGATACCTTCTCGCCGGTGACCATGAACACCTGGGCGGCGTCGAAGGACGCGGTGGACTGCGCCCTGACCGGCGCGCGCGAGATCCTCGGCGGCGAGCAGATGGCCTACGCCCTGTGCCGTCCGCCCGGGCATCACGCGGAACGGGACCTGTATTGCGGCTACTGCTTTCTGAACAACTCGGCCATCGCCGCGAACGCGCTCAGCAAGCACGGGCGCGCGGCGCTGCTCGACATCGACTTCCACCACGGCAACGGGGCGCAGGACATCTTCTACGCGCGCGACGACGTGCTGACCGTCTCGGTGCATGGCGATCCGCGCCATGCCTATCCGAATTTCGCCGGCTTCGCGGACGAGCGCGGCACGGGCAGGGGCGAGGGCTTCAACGTCAACCTGCCGCTGCCGCCCGGCACCGAGGACGCCGGCTTCCTGCGGGCGCTGGACAAGGCGCTCGGCCACATCCGCGGCTACGCGCCGCAGACGCTGGTGGTGTCGCTCGGCTTCGACTTCATGCGCGGCGACCCGTCGGGGAATTTCGTCGTCGGCGCGGCGGCGGTGCGGCAGGCGGGCGAGCGCATCGGCGCGCTGCGGCTGCCGACGCTGGTGGTGCAGGAGGGCGGCTATTCCCTGCGCAACCTCAGGGTCGGGGCGCATGCCTTCTTCTCCGGGCTCTCCCGGAACTGGTATTGAGGCCGGCAATGGCGGAACGGGAACAGGACGCGATGCCGGAACCGTCGCCCTGGGTGGCGCGGTTCCTGCCGGGCGTGAAGCGCGGCGGCCATGTGCTCGACGTGGCCTGCGGACGCGGGCGGCATCTGAAGCTGGCGCTCGGCCAGGGTTACCGGGTCACCGGCATCGACAGGGACGTCTCGCGCGCCGCGCCGCTGGCGGAGGATCCCGCGCTCACCCTGATCGAGGCGGACCTCGAGACCGGCGGCGCCATGCCTGTCGGGGACGAGCGTTTCGACGGCGTGGTGGTGACCTTCTACCTGTGGCGGCCGATCCTGCCGCGGATCGTGGCCGCCGTGGCCGAGGACGGGCTGCTGATCTACGAGACCTTCGCGCTCGGACAGGAGCGCCGGGGACATCCGAGCAACCCGGATTTCCTGCTGCGGCCCAACGAACTGATCGAGGCGGCGACGCCCCGGCTCACGGTGATCGCCTACGAGCAGGGCCTGACCCGCGACGGCAGGCCGAAGCTGGTGCAGCGCATCGCCGCCTGCGGGCCCGGGCACCCGTGGGCCGGGGCCGCGCCGCTGGCGTTGTGACCGGGTGGTCGTGCTATCATATGTATTGCATGCGCGACGGGGCGCTACCTGGACTGTGATCGGACCATGAAGATTACCAGCATGATTTCCGGCCTGGCGCTCGCGGCGGCGATCGGCGCGGGCCTCCCGGCTTCCGCTCCGGCCGCGCCGCGGGGCGCTGAATACGGCCGCGTCACCGCCTTCAGCCATTACGGGAACGGCAGCGTGACCGGCGCCGTGCGCAAGTCCCGCTGGGGCTATGAAGTGCAGTCGCCCAAGGGGAGCTGGCTCGATTGCGAAGGCGACTGCCGGGAGACCCTTCGCAAATGGGCGCTCGATTTCTGGGAGACCAGGAACGAGGATTCTCCCGGCCGCGACCGCGACTGAACGGCCCGCCGCGGCTCGCTCCCGCGTTCGGGCAGGGCGTTAACCGGGCTCTGGGGGCAGTTGACTTTCGCCGTCCCGTGAAGGACATTCCGCCCGGAAATTCAGGCAGGCTTGAATTGTTCGAGCCGCCGCCCTGCACATGGACGCGCATGACGCGCCGGGAGGCAGGGGGGCCAACACCCGCCGGCGATGTTCGTCCGCGGGTGCGCTTTTGCTTTGGGACAACGGTCAAGAACCCATGTTCGAGACGCTATCGGAACGCCTCTCAGGCATCTTCGACACGCTGACGCGGCGCGGTTCGCTCAGCGAGGCGGACGTGTCGGCGGCCATGCGGGAGGTGCGCCGGGCGCTGCTCGAGGCCGACGTGGCGCTCGACGTGGTGAAGGACTTCACCGGGCGCGTCCAGGAAAAGGCGGTCGGCAAGGAAGTGCTGCGCTCGATCACGCCGGGCCAGCAGGTGGTCAAGATCGTCCATGACGAACTGGTCGCGGTACTTGGCGACAGCGAGGGCGGCATCGACCTGAAGGCCGCCGCGCCGGTGCCGGTGATGCTGGTCGGCCTGCAGGGTTCGGGCAAGACGACCACCTGCGCCAAGATCGCCAGGCGGCTTTCGCAGAAAGAGAAGCGCAAGGTGCTGATGGCCTCGCTCGACACGCGCAGGCCCGCCGCGCAGGAGCAGTTGCGCGTGCTCGGCGAGCAGGTGGGCGTGGATACGCTGCCTGTCGTGGAGGGCCAGGACCCGCCCGGCATCGCCCGGCGCGCCATGAAGGCGGCGAAGCTCGGCGGCTACGACGTGGTCATGCTGGATACCGCCGGCCGCCTGCATATCGACGAGGCGCTGATGGCGGAGACGGCGGAGATCCGCGACATCTCCGAGCCGCACGAGACGCTGCTGGTGGCCGACGCGCTGACCGGCCAGGACGCGGTCAACCTGGCGCGCTCCTTCGACGAGCGCATCGGCATCACCGGCATCGTGCTCACCCGCGCCGACGGCGACGGCCGCGGCGGCGCGGCCCTGTCCATGCGCGCGGTGACCGGCAAGCCGATCAAGCTGATCGGCACGGGCGAGAAGATCGACGCGCTGGAGGACTTCCATCCCGACCGCATCGCCAACCGCATCCTCGGCATGGGCGACGTGGTCTCCCTGGTGGAGAAGGCGGCGGAGACGCTCGACGCCAGGGAAGCCGAGAAGATCGCGCAGAAGATGCGCAAGGGCGCCTTCGACCTGGAGGACCTGAACGCGCAGCTCGACCAGATGAAGAAGCTCGGCGGCATGTCCGGCGTGCTCGGCATGCTGCCCGGCATCGGCAAGATGAAGAAGCAGCTCGAGGGCGCCAATCTCGACGAGACGGTCATCAAGCGCCAGCAGGCGATGATCCACTCCATGACCCGCAAGGAGCGGCGCAACCCGAAGCTGCTCAACGCCTCGCGCAAGAAGCGCGTCGCGGCGGGCTCGGGCACCACCGTCCAGGACCTCAACAAGCTGATCAAGATGCACCGGCAGATGGCCGACATGATGAAGCGCATGGGCAAGGGCAAGGGCCTGCTCGGCTCGCTTTTCGGCGGAGGCGGCGCGCCGCCTCCCGACATGCCGCCCGGCGGCATGCCCGGCCTGCCTCCGGGGGGACTGCCCGGTGGCCTTCCGGGAGGATTGCCCGGCGGTCTGCCCGGGCTTGGCGGCGGCGGATTGCCGCCCGGCTTTCCCGGACTTCCGGGCCTCCCCTCCGGCAAGGGGAAGGGCAAGAAGAGATGATTTTTCGAACGATTGAACAACCGGCAACCGAACGCTGAAAGAGACGAGGAACACCGATATGTCGCTGAAGATCAGGCTTTCCCGGGGCGGCGCCAAGAAGCGCCCCTATTACCGCATCGTGGTGGCGGATTCGCGCTTCGCGCGCGACGGCCGTTTCATCGAGCGCGTGGGCACCTTCGATCCGCTGCTGCCCAAGGACAGCAAGGACCGCGTGCTGCTGAAGGAAGACCGCATAAAGCACTGGCTGGGCGTGGGCGCCCGCCCGACCGACCGGGTGAACCGTTTCCTCGACGCGGCCGGCCTGTTCAAGCGCGAGGCGCGCAGCAATCCGCAGAAGGGCCTGCCGGGCAAGAAGCGCCAGGAGCGCGAGGCTGCGGCGAAGCAGGCGGAGGAAGACGCCAAAGCCGCCGCGGCGGAAGCCGCCGCGAAGCCCGCCGAGGAAGCCGCCCCCGCCGAGGCCCCGGCCGAAGAGGTCAAGGCGGAGTGACCTCGCCAGATGCCCGGAACGCCGGCTAGCCGGCCATGACGGCGCGCGACAGCAGGCGCGTGCTGCTTGGCCGCATCTCCGGCGCCCATGGCATCGGGGGGGAGGTGCGCATCGCCACCTTCACCGGCGAGCCGGCGGCGATCGGCGCCTACGGGCCGCTCGAGGACGAAGGCGGCGCGCGGCGCTTCGAGTTCACCTCGCTGCGCGCGGGCCCCAGGGGCGTCATCGCGCGGCTGAAGGGCGTCGCCGACCGCAACGCGGCGGAGGCGCTGGCCGGCACGGACCTCTATGTGGAGCGCGGCCGTCTGCCGGACCCCGGGGCGGGCGAGTTCTACCTCGCCGACCTGATCGGGCTCACGGCCGTGACCGGTGACGGCGCCGCCTTCGGCAAGGTGGTGGCGGTGCAGAATTTCGGCGCAGGCGACCTGCTGGAAATCCGTCCCGCGCCTGGCGGGGAAACCGTGCTGTTGCCCTTCACCGATGCCGCGGTTCCCGAAGTGAACATCGAGGCGGGCTGGCTGCGGGCGGTCCCGCCGGAAGAGCTGTCCGAGTGACAACCATGGCCTGGACCGCGACCGTGCTGACCCTGTTCCCGGAGCTGTTTCCCGGACCGCTGGGGGCGAGCCTTCCGGGCAAGGCGCTGGCGGAGGGCCGCTGGGCGCTCGGCGTCATCGACCTGCGCGGCTTCGGTCTTGGCAGGCACCGCAGCGTGGACGACACGCCGGCCGGCGGCGGCCCCGGCATGGTGATGCGCGCCGACGTGGCGGCGGCGGCGCTGGACAAGGCGCGCGAAGCGGCGCCGGAGGCGCCCCTCATCTATCCGAGCCCGCGCGGCAAGCCGCTGACGCAGGCGCTCGCCCGGGATCTCGCGAAGGGAGCCGGGGTCACGCTGCTGTGCGGGCGGTTCGAGGGCGTCGACGAGCGGGTGCTCGAGGCGCGGCAGGTGGAAGAAATCTCCATCGGCGATTTCGTGCTCGCGGGCGGCGAGGTGGCGGCGATGGCGCTGGTCGAGGCCTGCGTGCGGCTGCTGCCGGGCGTCATGGGCGAGGCCGCCTCACTGGCGCAGGAAAGCTTCGAGGACGGGCTGCTGGAATATCCCCACTACACCCGGCCGCGGGAGTGGGAGGGGCGCGGCATTCCCGAGGTGCTGCTGTCGGGCGACCACGAAGGGATCGCGCGCTGGCGGCGGGAACAGTCGGAAAGGATCACCCGCGAACGGCGTCCCGACCTGTGGGCGAAGCGGAAGAAGGATTGAAAGTCAGCTTCTGCGCTGGTGACGGACTTGGCCCGGGCAGGACATGGCGCGCCGCCGGGAGGTGCCCTCCTGCCGCGTCTCCGCCTCGGACGGCGTCTCGCTCCTGCGCGCGCCGCTGGCCATGAAACTGGCGAAGGCTTCCGCGGCGGCTTCGCCGGTGAGCGCCAGCCTGATGCACTGCATGTGTCCCTCCTCTTCGATGCGTTCGATTGCGCCGCCCCCGCGGCGTCCGTGACCCTTGAGCACAGCTAGCCTTGCGGGAGGGGGCAGCGTCAATGGGCGCTCGAAAGATTAGAACTGATTTAAATCAACGAAATCAGCATGTTGGAACCATTCCAAGCTGGAACCGTTCCAACGGCGCTGAATTTTCCAGTGCTCTCAGGCGCTTCGCGGGGAGGCGCGCCGGCGGCCCGCGCGCGGGCGCGCCGGAGCCAGCGGAAGAAATGCGGCGACGGGCCGCAGCCATTCCCACGGCGCGAAAGCCGCCGCATGCGCCGCGCCCTGCCACTCACGGATCGCATCCAGCGGCCACAGCAGCATGATGACGTTGAGGGTGAGGTTGTCGCGGATGAAGTAGCCGGTCAGCAGCTCGAAGAAAATGCCGATGGCGATGGTGACGGCCACGGGAAGCCGCCAGGCGAGCAGGAAGCCGGCCAGCGCGGCGGCGGTGTCGGACACGGAGTTGATGATCGAGTCGCCATGATAGTCGAGGGAGATGGTCGCCTCGCGGTAGCGGTCGATGACCATGTCGGTGTTCTCGGTGATCTCCCAGGCCGCCTCCACGCACAGCGCCAGCGCCAGGCGCGCCAGCAGGCTCCACCTCGGGCGGACCAGCCGGGCGAGCCAGTAGAAGATAAAGCCGTGGATGACATGGGAGGGCGTGTACCAGTCGGAGATGTGCTGGGAGTTTTCCGAACTGGCGACGACGCCGTGCCAGAGCTTCACGTAGCCGCATTCGCAGATCGGCACCTGCCCCATGACGTAGAGGGACAATGCCTGGGCGGCGAAGATGGCGGCTATGGCGGCCACCAGCCACCATTGGCGGTTTGCGGTGCTCTCGTACATCCGTGAAGCATCTCCGGAGGCGGGGACGGGGCATCATACTCCAGGCATGGGTCCCGCCAACTCCCTGCGGGGAGCCATGGCGCCTACCTGGCGAGGGTGGCCAGCGCCGTGACGACGCCGGCGAGGCTTTCGCCGACGATGAGCCCCGCCGCCAGCACGATCAGCCTGGCGCGGGCCCATTCGGGAGCGATACTGGTAATGGCGAGGCCCGCGAGCGCGCCGATGGCGAGCGAGACCGAGTTCCAGGCCGGGATGACGAAACCGAGGCCCATGGCCGTGGCGCTGGGCAACAGGCGTGCGGCGCGGGCGGGCAGGAAGGCGTCGCCGGCGGCCAGCGCGAGGCCGGCCGCCGCCGCGGCCGCCATGGCGGGCAGGGCGCCGGGCGGCATGGCGTGGAGACCGGCGCTCAGCACTTCCGCCACCGCCTTCCATGTGGCGACGGCGGGCGCCGGCCAGTCGGGCGTCATCAGCATGGCCTGGGGATCGGGGATAATGGCGAGATAGGCGGCGGCGCCGGCCAGGCTGCCGGTGAGCACGCCGAAGAGCTGGGCGACGAATTGCAGCCGCGGGGTGGCGCCGACGATCTGGCCGGTGCGCAGGTCGTGCAGCAGGTCGGCGCACTGGCCGGCCGCGCCGCCGGTGACGTTGGCGCTCATCAGGTTGGCGGTGACGTTGCCGGGCGAGATCAGGGCGAAGGAAAGCTGCGTCACCTTGCCCAGCGCGCCCACGGGCGTGATGCCGGTCTCGCCCGAGACCCAGCCTGCGACCGCCGCGAGGACGAAGCCGAGCAGCACCGCGAGCACCGCCTCGACGGGACCGATGCCGAACAGGATGGTCTGCGCGGCGGTGGCGATGGCGAGCGCCACCAGGAAGGCGGCGGCGAATGTCCGCCTGCCGAGCACGAGGACGCGCCGGGTGGAGGCTCCGCCCGCCGCCGCGCGGCCGCGGGCGAGCATGCGGGCGATGGAGAGGATGAAGGAGGCGAGCGCCGCCACGGTCATCAGTGTCGCGCCCGGCCACAGCAGCCATTCCACCAGCGGGCCGAACCAGGACGCGCCGGGATCGGCTTCCCCGTGCCGGGCCCAGCCGCGGGCAAGCGCCAGCGGACCCAGCAGGCCCCAGGCGATGACCGCCCCGAGCAGCGCCGACAGTCCGGCGCGCAGCCCGGCGATGGCGCCGAAGCCGACCATGAGCAGGGACGGATCGAGGGCGAAGCCGAGATTGGCCGCGCTCGCCCCGCCGGGCACCTTCAGACCCGGCGCGAGCCGCGGCAGGGCGTAGAGCAGGTCCGTTACGAGCTTGAGCGCGGCGGCGATGGCCGCTGCGGGGAACAGCACCCGCAGGCGCGCGGAAGCCTCGCCCCCGCCCGCATGGATGTCCTGGATGGTCTCGGCCGTGGCCATGCCGGAGGGGAAGGGGAGACCTCTCGCCTCGAGCATCTGGTTGCGCAGGCCGGCCGCGACCACCACGCCGACGAGGCTGACGGCCAGCAGCCAGAAGGCCAGCCATTGCCAGGCCAGCGTCTGGCCGGTGATGAGGGCCAGCGCGGGTATGGGCGCGGCGAGCCCCGAGGAGATGATGGAGGCGGCGGAGGAAGCGGCCGTCTGGTTGATGTTGTTCTCCAGCAGCCCCCAGCGCCGGGCGCCGAGCCCCTCGCCCGCGCGCCAGAAGGCGAAGGCGAGCAGGCCGGCGGCCACCGACATGTTGAAGGCCCAGCCGATCTTGAGGCCGGAATAGACGTTGCAGGGGGTAAGCAGCGCGCCGAGCGCCATGCCGGTGAGGATGGCGCGCAGGGTCAGCTCCGGGCGGGCCGCGGGGTTCTGGCGGGCGGAAGCCATATGAGGTTAATACACGCCGGACGGCGGGAATCCGACTCCCGGGGCCCGGCAAAGCTTTGCTCGACAAAACACCCCGTTTGCACTAGAAACCGCGCCAGCCCGAGCGGTATCGCGGCATCCGCCGCTGCCGCGGGCCGAGCATCAATCAAAAAGAATGGCGGTCGCCAATGGTCCGCGACAGGACCGGGGCAGTCGTCCGGAAGTGAAAGGTTCGATCGATGAATATCATCCAGCAGCTCGAGAAGGAGCAGGCCGACGCGCTGGCCGCGAAGCGCGCGGTTCCCGAATTCGGCCCCGGCGACACGGTGCGCGTCAGCGTGAAGGTGGTCGAGGGCGAGCGCGAGCGCGTGCAGGCCTATGAAGGCGTGTGCATCGCGCGCTCCGGCGGCGGCCTCAACGAGAGCTTCACGGTTCGCAAGATTTCCTACGGCGAAGGCGTGGAACGCGTGTTCCCGATCCACTCGCCGCTGATCGCTTCCATCGACGTGGTCCGCCGCGGCCGCGTGCGCCGGGCGAAGCTGTATTACCTGCGCGGACGCCGCGGCAAGGCCGCCCGCATCACCGAGAAGAAGCAGGCGCGGCCCACCGCCAGCGCCTTCAAGGGCTTCACCAAGCCCAAGGGGCCGGCCGACGACCTCACCCTGATCAAGGGCGTGGCCGAGGAACTGCAGGGCCGCCTGAACAAGCTCGGCATCATCCGCTTCGAGCAGATCGCCGCCTTCACCGATGACGACATCACGGCGGTGGACGAGGTGCTCAACTTCAAGGGACGCATCGAGCGCGAGGACTGGGTCGGCCAGGCCAAGGCGCTGATGGTCGAGACGACCGCGGGCGAAGTGCCGGCGGAGGAAGACTCCGGCGAAGCGGCGGCGGAAGCCCCCGCGAAACCGGCGCCGGAGAAAAAGAAGGGCAAGGAGTAAGGGGCAACACCCTTCGGCCGACGGTCTGGGGAGTTTCGAAGGGCGGCGCCGTGGCGCCGCCCTTTGCGTTTGCGGCCCGGATATTTCCGGGCGAGGTGTGTTTCGGCGGGCGAGCTACCCGGCCCATGCATGGCACCTCTTCGCTGAGCGCAACCCTATGAATCCGTTTGCCAATTTTCTGCCAAACTTTCCTCTGCCTAAAATCGCGCCAGTCTGGCCGCCGCCGGCAGCGGTCCGGCCGCTGTCTTTGAAAATCAATTTAAATCAATAACTTCCGCGACCGCTGCCGAGTGCCGGCGATTCCCCGCCGAATTGGGCAAAAAGACAAATTCTTAAGCAAAATTAACGTTTTGGGCAGCGCGCGTCGCGTCGCCACATAACGTCACAATTGCCGTCATTTTCCTGCCGCCCCGGGATAGAGGATCGCGCCCATCCGGGGGTGCACCGGCTCGCCTGCAGCCGGGCGGGATGCCGCACGGGCGGCTGCCGTATCCCCGCAGGAAGCGCACGGGACTGCGCCCGGCGTCTTCCGCAGTTGCAACAACAAGAAGGACTGACTGATGCGAACTCTTTGCATTGGCGCGTTTGCGCTGGCCGCCGTTACCGTTGCCATGCCGGGTGACTCCCGGGCTTGCGAGTTTCCCTGCACGTGGGGCGGCTCGGCCTCCAAGACCACATCCTCGACGCATGGCGGGGGGTTCTCGGGAGGCGGCGGCGGATCGACCCGCGCCATCCAGATCGCACGCAGCTACCTGGGCACCAATCCGACCGGCCAGGGCAGCCTGTGGTGCGCCCACTTCATGAACATGGTGGAGAAGAAGGCCGGCCGCTCGGGCACGGGCTCGGGTCTCGCCCGCTCCTACACCAGCTACGGGCGCCGCGTGTCCAGCCCGCAGCCGGGCGACATCGCGGTCGTCGGCCGCAAGGGCGGCGGCGGCCATGTCGGCTATGTCATGGGCGTGGAAGGCGGCAAGGTCACGCTCATCTCGGGCAACTACAACCGCAAGGTCGGCATCGGCAAATACTCGATGTCGAGCGTGGTGGCCTTCGTGCGGCCCCAGGGCTGATCCCCCGGCGCCTGCGCCTGCACTCCGGCGGCCGCCCCTTCGCGGGGCGGCCGTTTCGATTCCCGTTTCGATTCCCGGGGGGCAAGCGCCGCCCCCTGGCACATCCGGCGCAACACTATTATTTGCGGGGCGGGCGGCGCTGCGCTAAGAGACGGGCGCTATCGCCGCAGACGTGAGAGTTAGACCATGGCCAAGAAGACGCTGTACGACAAGATCTGGGACGACCACCTCATCGAGGAGCAGGAGGATGGCGCCAGCCTGATCTATATCGACCGGCACCTGATCCACGAGGTGACGAGCCCGCAGGCTTTCGAGGGCCTGCGCATGGCCGGGCGCAAGGTGCACGCGCCGGAGAAGACGCTCGCCGTGGTCGACCACAACGTCCCGACCACGAACCGGGCCCATGGCATCGACGATCCGGAGTCCCGCCTGCAGGTGGAGACGCTGGCGAAGAACTGCGCCGATTTCGGCGTGGAATATTTCAACGAGGTGGATGTCCGCCAGGGCATCGTCCATGTGATCGGCCCCGAGCAGGGCTTCACGCTGCCCGGCACCACCATCGTGTGCGGCGACAGCCATACCGCGACCCACGGCGCCTTCGGCGCGCTGGCGCATGGCATCGGCACCTCGGAGGTGGAGCATGTGCTCGCCACCCAGACGCTGATCCAGAAGAAATCGAAGAACATGAAGGTGCAGGTGGATGGCAGGCTGAAGGACGGCGTGACGGCGAAGGACATCATCCTCGCCATCATCGGCGAGATCGGCACGGCCGGCGGCACCGGCTACGTCATCGAATATGCGGGCGAGGCTATCGAGGCGCTCTCCATGGAAGGGCGCATGACGGTGTGCAACATGTCCATCGAGGGCGGCGCGCGCGCCGGCCTGGTGGCGCCCGACGAGAAGACCTTCGAATACCTGAAGGGCCGCCCGCGCGCGCCCAAGGGCGGCGCATGGGAGCAGGCGCTGCGCTACTGGGAGACGCTCAGGAGCGACGAGGGGGCGGAGTTCGACACCACGCTCACCCTGCATGCCGAGAAGCTGCCGCCGATCGTCACCTGGGGCACCAGCCCCGAGGACGTGGTCTCCATCACCGGCGTGGTGCCGGACCCGGAAGCCGTGACCGACGAGGGCAAGCGCGCCTCCATGCAGCGGGCGCTGGAGTATATGGGCCTGACGCCGGGCACCAGGATGACCGATATCAAGCTCGACCGGGTGTTCATCGGCTCGTGCACCAACGGCCGCATCGAGGACCTGCGCGAGGTGGCCAAGGTGGCCAAGGGCAGGAAGGTCAACCCGGGCCTGCGCGCCATGATCGTGCCCGGCTCCGGACTGGTGAAGGACCAGGCGGAAGCGGAAGGTATCGCACAGGTGCTGATCGACGCGGGCTTCGAATGGCGCGAGCCCGGCTGCTCCATGTGCCTGGGCATGAACCCGGACCAGCTTTCCCCGCGCGAGCGCTGCGCCTCCACCTCGAACCGCAACTTCGAGGGCCGGCAGGGCCGGCTGGGGCGCACCCATCTGGTGTCGCCGGCCATGGCGGCGGCGGCGGCCATCGCCGGGCATTTCGTGGACATCCGCGAGTTCCGGTAAGGCGGCAGTCCTTCCCTCGTTGCCATCGGGCTTGACCCGGCGGTCCGTCCAGCCGTGGCGGCCGGGCGCAGACCGACAGCCTGGATTGCCGTATCAGGTACGGCAATGACGGGGAAAGGCTCGCGCCGCCTGCCCGGTAAAGAGGGCGTGAGAAAGCACCTGCGCTCTGGCGCGTGACGGGCGGCGGGAGTAAGGCTTGAGGCGAGTTCACCGCCACCGCCCTTGAAAATCCATCCCGCTCGGAGCTTTCCGAAATGACCTGGTCCCTCGTCTTCGTCACCACGGCCGTGGCGCTCGCTTCCGTGCTGATGTCGCCGCGCGCACGCTCGGTGGCCAGCTTCTTCCAGGGGCGGGACGAGGGCGGACAGGCGCCTGGCGTGATGGCGCTGACGCTGTCGCAGGTGACGACCTGGATCTTCGCCCGCTCGATCATGAACGCGGCGATCCTGGGCTACTTCTACGGCATCGCCGGGGCGCTGGCCTACGCCGCCTATTATCTCTCCTTCCTCACCGGCGCGTGGATCATCTCCAGCCTGCGCTTCCGCCACGGCTTCGGCAGCGTGCAGGACTTCCTCGCCGCGCGCTTCGGCCGCACCGGAACGGCCACCTACAATTTCGTCGTCGGCGTGCGGCTGTTGTCGGAGGTGTTCGCCAACCTGCTGGTGATCGGCCTCATCTTCGGGGCCGCGGGCACGCAGGCCTATGTGATCTCCATCCTGCTGGTGGGCGGCGTCACCTTCGGTTACGCGGCGCTCGGCGGGCTGAGCGCCTCCATCCGCACCGACGTGATGCAGATGGGCCTGCTGCTCGGGCTGCTGGCGGTGCTGGTGGCCCTCGCCGCGCCGGATTTCGATTTCGGCGGCATGCTCATGACCAGCCCGGACATCGCCAGCCCGGGCTGGGTGTTGCTGGCGGTGGCCCTGCTGCAGGTGTGGAGCTACCCGCTGCACGATCCCGTCATGATGGACCGGGGCTTCATCGCCGACCGCAGGACGACACTGGCGAGCTTCTACCACGCCTGCTGGCTGTCGTTCGCCTGCATCCTGGCCTTCGGGCTGCTCGGGGTCTGGGCGGGCATGGAGAAGGCGCAGGGCGAGACGCTAATCCCGACGCTGACGCGCCTGCTGGGAGAGACGCCCATGCTCGCCTTCAACGCCGCGCTGATCATCTCGTGCATGTCCACGCTCGACTCCACCTTCGCCAGCGCGGCGAAGCTGTCGGTGGTGGACATGAAGCTCGGCCGGGCCAGCGTGGCCAACGGCCGGCTGGCCATGGCGCTGTTCCTGCTCGGGGGGCTGGCCATGGTGTTCCTTGGCTCCAAGGACCTGTTCGAGGCGGTGGCGGTTTCGGGCACCGCGTCGATGTTCCTGGCGCCGGTGGTGTTCTTTTCGCTGTGGCTCGGGCGCGACGACATCCCGCTGTGGAGCTACATGACGGCCTTCGCGGCGGCCATCGGCGCGGCCGCGCTCTATTTCCTGGAATCGTCCGGCTATACTGGCGTCGTCGGTGCGGTGACCGGGCTCGATCACAAATACGCCAAGCTGCTGGCGCTCTCGGCCGCCGCTCTCGCGGCGGGATGCGCGGCCTTCCTGGCCGGCATGGCGGGAAGCGCCCGCAGCACCGCCCGCCCGGTGGCGGGTGGGGCGTAAAAACGGCGGACTAGCGCCAAAAACTCCCTAAACGCCCGATGAACGGCCCTCTCAGGAGGCGTTCAGCGCGGAGGCGTCACTGTGGCACCCAAGTCAGTCCGGTCGGACCCCGAAGACCGGACGAGCGCAAGGGAGATGAGCCATGACCACGATCGTTCTTCCCCGTATGCCCCGGCGCCGCCAGCGCCGGCTGGGCGCGAGCCTCGCCGACTTCGTCATCTTCGTCATCCTGGCGATGATCCTGCTGCTGCAGTTCCGCCGCGGCTGAACCGAGCTCCCCGCCACCGGGAGATTGTAGCAAGATCGTAGCCCGGATGGAGCGAAGCGAAATCCGGGGAGCAACGCCGAGCGTTCCCGCATTCCGCTCCGCTCCATGCGGGCTACTGGTCCGCCATCGTCCCGGCGAAAGCCGGTATCCAGATGCCAGGACTCTCGGGCAGCGCGATTGCGCTCTGGATTCCGGCTTGCGCCGGAATGACAATTGGAGACTCCCCGCCTACCTGGCGGCGGGCAGGTCGAAGCGCGCGATCACCGGCATGTGGTCGGAGCCCAGGTCCGGTCCGCTGCGCACGTCGCGCAACACGGCGCCCCTGGGCAGCAGGATGTGATCGAGAGCGAGCTGGGGCGGCAGCGGCAGTTTCACGAGCTGCGACATGCGGCGCGGCCATGTGGGCCGCACCCAGCCTGCCGGCTCGAGGCCGGTTTCGGCGAAGCCCCGGATGGTGCGGGTCCAGGGGGCGGCGTTGAAGTCGCCGGCGAAGACCGCGGGACCTCTCGCGGCGCGCGCCAGATGGTGCGCGTGCTCGGCCTGCAGGCGGTGCAGGCTCGACCAGCCGAGCGGGCGGTGGAAATGCACGCCGACGAAGCTCAGGTTGCCAAGCTCGGGGCCGAAGTCGGCGCGGGCGACCGGCAGGCGCGCGCTGCCGGAGAACGCCGCGCTGGCGTTCTTCCAGCGGTGACGCGACAGCAGCGCCACGCGGCACTGGCTCTGGGCAGCGCACTGGGCGCGCCAGGGATAGGCGGCGGCCACGAGGGGCTCGAGCCTGGCCCACTTGGCCGCGCCCACTTCCTGCAGCACCACGATGTCGGGCTTTTCCTTCTCCAGGAAGCGGGCGATCCCGGCGGCGTTGTCCGCGCGCCACAGGGTATTGAAGGTCACCACCTTCAGCTCGCGCACGGAAGCATGGGCGCCGGTGGCGATGACGCGGTGGGGGTAGAGCATGGCCGAGGCGAGATTGACCGCAAGCAGGGCCGTGGCGGCGATGACCACGTTGTTGCGGCGCAGGAAGAGCAGCGCCACCGCGCCGGCCAGGAAGACCAGGTGGAGCCGGAAATTGCTCAGCACGTCCAGCGGCTCGTACCAGGGCCCGAACCATCCGGCCACGGTCAGCGCGGTGATGGCGGCGACGGCGAACCAGGCGAGGCAGGTCAGCGGATGCATTCTCGAGGCGATCTCCGGATGGGCGCGGCGGCTTGGGACCCAGTCTAGGCGGGACCCGTTAACACGCCCCTTCGCGGCCAAATTTGGGCAGGGGTTGGAGAGCCGCGCGAATGGGTGTAGAAGGGCAGCCATGACGCAACACCTCCACAAGGGGCGCATCGCGCGAATTACGGGCCCGGCCGCTTGAGCGCGCGCCGGGAACTGACGCTGTTTTTCCCGTAATTCCGACCTTGTGAGGGCATTTCCCATGACTTCCGAACGCCTGCCGGACGGCATGTCCGGTCCCGCCGCGGATCGCGCGGCCGCGCCGCGCGCCATGTATTTCGTCTCCGCCGACGCCGATCCGGCCATGGCTGCGCGGCTGATCGAACCCTTCGCCAAGATGGGGCTGACACCGACACGGGTGCATATCAGCCGCGAGGACGGCACCGGCGACGTGATGGCCGCCGACCTGAGGGTGGAAGGGGTGGACGCGACCACGGCGCATCTGGTGGACAAGATGCTGCGCCGGGTGGTCGGCGTGCGCTCCGTCATCGCGGTGATGGAGTAGGGGTTCGTCCGACGGCACCCGGTACGCTGGTCATCACCCGGCTTGGCCGGGTGATCCAGTAACCACGGTTGAGGCTTCTTCGCGCCGGCTGTGGCTACTGGGTCCTCCGGTCAAGCCGGAGGACGACAGGTATCTTGTGCTCCGGCCGCTACCAGCCGTCCTTCTTGTTCGGCGCCCTGCCCGCGAGGTAGGCGTTGATGGCCTCGTCGAGCTCCTCGTATTCGTGGCAGGTCCTGCCGCAGCGCTTCTCGATCTCGGCGAGCTGCAGCCTGGCGGACGCCACGTCGCCCTTCTGCAGGTAGCCCTCGCCCAGATATTCGCGCGCGATATTCAGGTCGGGATCGAGGGCGAGCGCCTTGTGGTAGTAGGTCAGCCCCTTGTCCACGTCGCCGAGCTTGCGGGTGCTGTAGCCGATATAGTTCAGCACCTTCGGGTCCTGCTGGTTCTGGACGGCGTGCAGCAGGTCGAGGGCCTCGCGGAACCGGCTTTCCTGTATGAGGGAGAGCGCTTCGGTATAGAGCTGGACGTCGGTGGCCCCGGAACTGGTGCGCTTGACGCATTCCTTGCGCGTGCAGCTCCAGATCTCGCCCGTGGGACAGGTGCGGATGCAGGCGTCGCAGCGCTTGGAGTAATAGAACTCCTTCTCGCAGGTCTTGGCCGGCTTGCCGTCCGGCGTGTTGGAGGTGAGCGCGGCGGCGGGGCCGGCCAGAGCGAGCAGAAGGACAAGGGCAGCGGATGCGAAGGCTGTGAAGCGCGGCATTGAACGTTCCTCCCAATGCGCTTGATGCTCGGGCGGACTTATAGCATTCCTGCGCGGCACGGGCAGCGTGCAAGCTGCGGACCCTAGAGAATGATCCGGAAAAGTGGATACCACTTTTCCGATAAGATCATGCTCAAGGTACTGACCTGGCGCATCATCTTGTCGGCCAAGCGATTCCATTTGGCCGGATGATGCGCTAGGGGAGCCAGGGACGACGGGACGTGAACGCGAGCACAAGGACCTCCGCCGGCTGGTATATGCGGCGCGCGCCCAGTCTGGCGGAATTCGGCGAGATGACCCTGGCGGCCTATGACCGGCTGCCCAGGCGTTTCCGCGAGCTTTGCGACGGGGTGGCGCTGCAGGTGGCCGATTTTCCCGACGAGGACACGCTGCGCGACCTTGGAATCGAATCGCCCTTCGACCTGCTTGGCCTCTACCACGGGGTCAGCCTCGACCAGAAGTCCACCGGCGACCTGCCGCGCGGGCCGGACATGGTGTTCCTGTACCGCCGGCCCATCCTCGATTACTGGGCCGACAGCGAGGACACGCTGGGAAAAATCGTCACCCATGTGCTGATTCACGAATTTGGCCATCATTTCGGCCTATCCGATGACGATATGGAGCGAATCGAAGCCGAGGCGGACGTCGAGGAGACGCCCCCGCCCGGCTAGCGCATCATCCGGCCAGGTGGACTGGCCTGGCCGACAGGATGATGCGCCAGATGAATAGCTCGAGCATGATCTTATCGGAAAAGCGGTATCCACTTTTCCGGATCATGCTCTGGGCAAGGCAGGTCCGCCATCGTACTGTGTCCCGGCGATCCCGCCCGCGTTTCGGGGACCCGATCACGGCATGTTTCTCTGGAGAGTCTTCAGCTTCGCTATCAAGGCGGCCCTGGCGCTGCTGCTGGCGGCGAGCGTGGCCCGCGCGTCGTCGGACCTTGACCTGCCGCTCGACGACTACATGAAGCAGGCGGGCCCGGACGTGAAGCTGGTCGAGCCGGGCGAACTGAAGATCGACGGCCAGAGCATGGTCTGCGGCAAGCGCCCGACGGTGATCGATCCCAAGTTCGACAGTTGGGGCGGGGCCTATGCGGGCTACCTGATCCTCAATCCGGCGCGGCTGGAAGGGCTCAGCACGGTCATCAAGATGTATGTCTTCTCGCACGAATGCGGGCACCAGTTCGTCGGCCGCAACGAGGAGGCCGCGGACTGCTTCGCGGTCAAGCGCGGCCGCCGCTACGGCTGGCTGGACGAGAGCGGGATGGACGAGATCTGCGAATTCATCTCCAAGCTGAAGGGGGACTGGGACCATCCGGCGGGTCCGGACCGCTGCACCCATATGCGGGCCTGCTTCAATGCGGCGACGCCGCGCGCCACCCGCTGACATTTTCGCCAGCCATTGTGACTTGACCGGTACGGCGGCTTGGGACATCGCTGGCTGTCTATGTGCACCGGACGAAATCGACCAGGGGTCCTGAACGGCTGGCGCGTATTGGCGCTGGCGGCGGGCCTGTGCGCCGCCATCATGGCCGTGCCGCCGGGCGAGCCCGCGCGCGCGGAGACCGAGCCCACGCCGAAGGACCGGCTGCTGGCGGCGGGAACTCTGAGACTGGCCGGGCGGCTGATGCGCTGCGGCGGCACGCCGACGCTGATGTCCCATCACTTCTGGGACTATGGCGGCGCCACCCGTGACAAGATCATCCTCAACCCGACGAAGCTCACCCCCCTGCCAAGCTCGGTGCAGCTCTTCATCTACGCCCATGAGTGCGGCCACCTGCTCTACGGCCCGAAGGAAATCCAGGCGGACTGCTACGCCATCAAGCGGGGCCGCAGGGAAGGCTGGCTGAGCCGGGAGGGGCTGGACGAGGTGTGCGCCTTCTTTTCGGACCACCCGGGAGACTATGCCCATCCGCCCGGTCCCGAGCGCTGCCAGATCATGACGCGGTGCTTCGACGGCGGCGCGCCGCGGCAGGCGGTGCGCTAGCCCGCCTTGCGCCGGTCCTGGGCGCGGCGCAGGCCGATCTCGTTGAGCCAGCCCTGCAGGTGGTTGGCCTCGCGCAAAATCATCTCCGGATCGGCGAAGACGGCGGCGACGAGGCTGATGCCCTGCAGCGACGACACCAGATGCAGGGCGTGGCGGTTGGCGCCGTCGGTCACGCCCATGTCGCGGAACTGGCGCTCGCACCACTGCAGCAGCTCGCGGAAAGGCTCCACGGCCAGCGGGGCGAGCGGCCCGCGGGCGCGGGCCAGTTCGAAATAGAAGCTGCCGATGGGGCAGCCGTAGAGGGCGTCCACCTCGCGGTCCGAGATCCAGACCTCGATCAGGGAGGCCAGCCGCTCATGGGGGGTGCCCTGCTGCTCGCGCCGGGCGATCAGGTTGGTCAGGATGCCCTGGCGGCGTTCGGCCACGGCGGCGACGAGGTCGTCCTTGGTCTTGAAATAGTAGAAGACGCTGCCAAGAGCGATGCCGGCTTCCTCGGCCACATCGGCGATGGTGGTGCCGGCGACGCCGCGCCTGTGGAAGAGCCCGGCCGCGGCCTCGATCAACTGCTGGCGCTTTTCCGCTGCGGCGGCGGCCATTCAGGTCTCCTAGTCAGTTAACTAGTCGGGGCGGAAGCCTAGGGTGAGTCGGCGGATTGCGTCAACCCGGCCGGGCTCCTGCGCCGATCGGGCTTGCGGCGGCGGGACGCTGCGGCCAGACTGCGCGCCTTGCCGGGCGTTCCGCCGGCGGGGCGCAGGGGCTGGCGAGGTGATCTCACTCCGGCAATCGTTTCACGTGGCGGGTGTCCTGCTGGCCACGCTCGGCATGCTGATGATGGTCCCGGCCGTCATAGACCTGGCGGCGGGAAACCCCGACTGGCGGGTGTTCGTCGCCTGCGGCATCGGCACCTGGACCTTCGGGGTGCTGCTGGCCCAGACCACGCGGCGGCCGGTGGCGGTGCAGATCAGCGTCCGCGACGCCTTCCTGATGACCACCCTGCTCTGGGTGGCGGTCGGCGCCTTCTCGGCGCTGCCCTTCCTCGGCGTGGGGCTCGACTACAGCGATGCCTTCTTCGAGGCCATCTCGGGGATGACCACGACGGGGTCCACGGTGCTGGTGGGTCTGGAGACGCTGCCGCCGGGCATCCTGTTCTGGCGGGCCCTGCTGCAATGGGTCGGCGGCGTGGGCATCATCGTCATGGCGATCCTGATCCTGCCCTTCCTCAGGGTCGGCGGCATGCAACTGTTCCAGGTGGAGAGTTCCGACCGGTCCGGCAAGATCGTGCCGCGCGCCTTCCTGCTCATAACGCTGATCGTGGGGACATATGTGGCCCTGAGCATCGCCTGCGCCATCGCCTACGGGCTGGCGGGCATGACCGCCTTCGATGCCATCTGCCACGCCATGACCACGCTCTCCACCGGCGGCTACGCCAACTACGACGCGTCCTTCGGCTTCTACAAGCAGGCCTCGGCGCACTGGATCGGCATCGTTTTCATGATCGCGGGCGGCCTGCCGTTCCTCGCTTACATCCGGGCCGTGCAGGGCGACTACGGCGCCCTGTACCGGAATCCGCAGGTGCGCGCCCTGCTGCTGCTGCTGTTCCTGACCAGCCTGGCGCTGGCGGTCTATCTGAGCGCGACCAGGGCGATCCCGTTCGCGGACGCCGTCCGGCTGACCGCGTTCAACGTCACCTCGGTGGTCACCACCACCGGCTACGCCACCGACGACTTCAACGCCTGGGGCCCGCTGGCGGTCGCCGTCTTCTTCGTGCTCATGTTCGCGGGCGGCTGCACCGGCTCGACCTCGGGCTCAATCAAGATCTACCGGCACCTGATCCTGGCCGGCATGGTGCGGGCGCATCTGCGGCGGCTGGTGCATCCGCGCCGCGTCGTCCAGGTGAGCTACGCGGGCAAGCCGCTGCCCGCCGACATCGCGCCCTCGGTGCTGGCCTTCATCACCGTGTTCCTGGGCACCATCACCGTGTTCACCATCGCGCTGGCGGCCATGGGCCTGGACTTCGTCACCGCGCTGTCGGCCGCGACCACCGCGATCGCCAATGTGGGCCCGGGGCTGGGCGAGGTCATCGGCCCGGCGGGCAATTTCGCCACGCTCCCCGACGCGGCCAAATGGATCCTGTCGCTGGCCATGCTGATGGGGCGTCTGGAGCTGTTCGCGGTGCTGGTGCTGCTGGACCCCGATTTCTGGCGCAGTTGAGACCGCGGGCCGGACCGCACGGGAATGCTTGACCGCAAGCCCCGGACGCCGCATTTAGGGGGCCAAAGCAGGCCGTTCGCCGCCCGCCCGTCCGTTTGAGAGGTGCCCAGCCATGGACAAGTTCACGACGCTCACCGGCGTTGCCGCGCCACTGGACATGATCAACGTCGATACCGACAAGATCATCCCGAAGCAGTTCCTGAAGACCATCAAGCGCACCGGCCTCGGCAAGCATCTGTTCTTCGAGATGCGCTACAAGGACGACGGCTCCGAGAACCCGGATTTCGTGCTGAACAAGCCGGCCTACCGCAAGGCGCAGATCCTGGTGGCGGGCGACAATTTCGGCTGCGGCTCCAGCCGCGAGCACGCGCCCTGGGCGCTGCTCGACTTCGGCATCCGCTGCGTGATCGCCACCAGCTTCGCCGACATCTTCTACAACAACTGCTTCAAGAACGGCATCCTGCCCATCAGGCTGCCGCAGGAGGACGTGGACAAGCTGATGGACGACGCCTCGCGCGGCGCCAACGCGACCGTCACCGTCGACCTCGAGAGCCAGACCATCACCGGTCCGGACGGCGGCAGCATCTCCTTCGAACTCGATCCCTTCCGCAAGCAATGCCTGCTGGAAGGCCTGGACGACATCGGGCTGACCCTGAAAAAGTCCAAAAAGATTGCGAGCTACGAGGAGAAGGCGCAGGCCGCGCGCCCCTGGGCCTAGCCGCGCGACCCCGCTTCGCGGCCGGGCCTTTCCGGCGGTGACGGATTTCCGGGGACGAACCGGCCGCGGCCGCGTTACGGCGTAGCATGCGCAACCGGCGGACCCGCGTGTCCGCCTCCAGGGAGGAGGGGCCATGAGCACGGTCCAGCTCGCACTTCTGTTCGCTTTCGTCATGCTGCTGGGAGGCGGCTGGCTGGTCTACACCCGGTCCAAGGGCTGGGGCCCGTGGACCATCCAGGCCTTCGGCCTGGTGCTTCTGGTGCCGGCGATTGTGGTGCTGGCGGTGACCCAGGCGCTGAGCAAGGAAATCCTCGCCACGCTGCTGGGCGGCGTCGCGGGCTATATCTTCGGGCGCGGTTCCTCAGGCGGCCCGGACGGGGACCGGTGAGGATGGACGCCGACACGCTGCGTGCCCTGCAGGCCCCGCTCAAGGACAAGTACCGGGAGAGCCCGGACGCCGCCGTCATCACCCTCAAGGCGCAGGGGCGGCTCGACGACGCCTCCATCGCCTGCAAGGTGGATACGGGCCGGGCACTGGTCACGGCCGGGCTGCATCCGGCCACCGGCGGATCCGGCATGGAAGCCTGCTCGGGCGACATGCTGCTGGAGGCGCTGGTCGCCTGCGCCGGCGTGACGCTGAAGGCCGTGGCCACCGCCATCGGCGTGACGCTCAGGGACGCGACCGTGCGCGCCGAGGGCGATCTCGATTTCCGCGGCACCCTGGGCGTGGACCGGGAAGCGCCGGTGGGGTTCCGCGAGATCCGCCTGGCCTTCGATCTGGACACCGACGCCGGCGAGGAGCAGGTGGCGCAGCTCCTCAAGCTCACCGAGCGCTATTGCGTCGTTTTCCAGACCCTCAACCGCAAGCCGCGGCTCCTGGTATCGGTGAACCGGGGCTGATCGCCTGCCCCCGCTTCCGCTGCGCTCCATGCGGGCCACGGATTGCGCAACAGGAGGGAATACGAAACCCCGGCGCAGGCCGGGGTCCAGCGGCCCCTTGCCGCGCCCGGCCCTTGCCAATCCGGCGGGCAGCCTTTAGCAATCGGCGCAATCACACACATCACGGG
>JBFWSL010000016.1:0-25826 GCA_050248375.1 Hyphomicrobiales bacterium
CTCGCCCCGCCAACCGTCGCCATGACCTTCCGGGTCAACGCTTCCCCGCTCGCGGGCACCGAGGGCGACAAGGTGACGAGCCGCGTCATCCGCGACCGCCTGCTGAAGGAAGCCGAGGGCAACGTCGCCCTGCGCATCACCGAGTCCGGCGACAAGGACAGCTTCGAGGTGGCGGGCCGCGGCGAGCTCCAGCTCGCCATCCTCATCGAGACCATGCGCCGGGAAGGCTTCGAGCTGTCCGTCTCGCGCCCCAAGGTGGTGCTGCGCAAGGACGAGGCCACCGGCCAGATGCTCGAACCCATCGAGGAGGTCGTCATCGACGTGGACGAGGAGCATTCCGGCGTCGTGGTGCAGAAGCTCTCGGAGCGCAAGGCCGACATGGCCGAGATGCGCCCCTCCGGCGGCGGCCGCCTGCGGCTGGTGTTCCACGCGCCCACCCGCGGCCTCATCGGCTACCAGGGCGAGCTGCTCACCGACACCCGCGGCACCGCGGTCATGAACCGCCTGTTCCACGACTACGCCCCCTACAAGGGCGACATCCCGGGCCGCCGCAACGGCGTGCTCATCGCCAACGAGCCCGGCGAGGCGGTGGCCTATGCCCTGTGGAACCTCGAGGATCGCGGCCCCATGATCATCGAGCCCGGCGTGAAGGTGTACCCCGGCATGATCGTGGGCATACACAGCCGCGACAACGATCTCGAGGTCAATGTGCTCAAGGGCAAGAAACTCACCAACATCCGCACCACGTCGAAGGACGAGGCGGTGCGGCTGACGCCGCCCGTGCAGATGACGCTGGAGAAGTCGCTCGCCTGGATCGACGACGACGAGCTGGTCGAGGTGACGCCCGCCACGATCCGGCTGCGCAAGCGCCATCTCGACCCGCACGAGCGCAAGAAGATGGGGCGCGCCCGCGCCGCCGCCGCCTTCTGAGGCGTTTCTCCGTTCAAATTTTCCACCGGAGGCTGGCAAGCGCGCCGCCGCGCGCTATCATGGGCGCATGTCGACCGCGCTCGTCAGCCTGCGTCAGGCGCGCGTCTCCGATGCGGGGGCGCTGGCGGAGATTCACTCCGAGAGCTGGCTCGCGGCCTATCAGGGTGTCCTGCCCCATCTTCCCCTCGCCCGCATGATCGCCCGGCGCGGCCCCGGCTGGTGGGAGAACGCGCTCGCCCACGGCATGTCCGCCATACTGGTGCAGTTCCAGGAACAGCCGGTCGGCTACGCCACTTTCGGCCGCACGCGCATGCGCGGCGCGCCCTATGACGGCGAGATCTTCGAGCTTTACGTAAGCACGTCCTACCAGGGCCTCGGCTTCGGCAAGCGCCTGTTCGAGGCGGCGAGATGCAAGCTGGAGGACCGACGGCTCGTCGGCCTCCTCGTCTGGGCCATCACCGACAATTCCCGCGCCTGCAACTTCTATCTCGACCGTGGCGGACGGCCCTTCGCCAAGGCCGACGAGCTGTTCGGCGGCGTGCCGGTGAAGAAGGTGGCCTTCGGCTGGCGCTGACCGGTCCGGATCGAGCACGGTCGACCCGGCCCGTAGCGGGACGCCGCCGGCGATCCGCCTAACCATGTGCTGCATCAATCCGCCCCTTTGCATCGCCGCCGGGCTATCATGGTGACGTCCGTCCGGACGGAAGCCGGGCGAATGTCTGGAGAGACCCATGCGCATCGACGCCATTCCCGTCGGCAAGAACCCGCCCTACGACGTCAACGCCATCATCGAGATTCCGCTTGGCGGCGTGCCGATCAAATACGAGCTCGACAAGGCGGCGGGCGCCCTCTACGTCGACCGCTTCCTGCACACGCCCATGCACTACCCGGCCAACTACGGCTTTCTGCCCCACACCCTGTCCGAGGACGGCGATCCGGTGGACATACTCGTGGTTGGCCAGGTGCCGGTGGTGCCCGGCGCCATCATCCGCTCGCGGCCCGTGGGCGTTCTGGTCATGCAGGACGAGAAGGGACTGGACGAGAAGATCCTCGCGGTCCCCCACGATGACCTGTCGCCCTTCTATCGCGATATCTCCTCCTTCCGCGACCTGCCGGAGATTCTCATCAACCAGATCGGCCACTTCTTCGAGCACTACAAGGACCTGGAGAAGGGCAAGTGGGTGAAGGTGGTGCGCTGGGGCGAGGCGGAGGAGGCCCATCAGTTCATCCGCGATGCCATCGGGAGGGAAAGCAAGGCGTAACGAACCTGCGCCGCGCCGCTTTCCTCCCCCGCGCGCCCTTGCTATAGGGCGGTCCTGACACAACAGGGACGGTACCGATGCCGGACATGAGACTGGCCATCATGGGCGCCGGCGGCCGCATGGGCCGCGAGCTGACCCGCGCCGTGCACGCGGCGGAGGGCTGCGCCGTCGCCGGCGGCATCGAGGCCGAGGGATCGCCTAGTATCGGCAAGGACATGGGCGAGCTGGTCGGTCTCGGCAGGCTCGGCGTAGCCGTGACCGCCGACCCGCTCGCCCTCTTCGCCAATGTGGACGGCGTGCTCGATTTCACCGTGCCCGCCGCCAGCGTGGCCTTCGCCGGGCTGGCCGCCCAGGCGCGCATCGTCCATGTCATCGGCACCACCGGTTTCTCCACCGGCGACGAGGAGAAGATCGAGGCCGCCGCGCGCCACGCCACCATCGTCAAGGCGGGCAACATGAGCCTGGGCGTGAACCTGCTGGTGGCGCTGACCGCCAGGGTGGCCAGGGCGCTCGGCGAGGACTTCGACATCGAGGTTCTGGAAATGCACCACCGCCACAAGGTGGACGCGCCCTCCGGCACCGCGCTCATGCTCGGCGAGGCCGCCGCGAAAGGCCGCGGGATCGACCTCGCCGGCCATTCCGTGCGCCAGCGCGACGGCCACACCGGCCCGCGCCGGCCCGGCGACATCGGTTTCGCCACCCTGCGCGGCGGCAGCGTCGTGGGCGAGCATACGGTGATGTTCGCGGCCGACGGCGAGCGCATCGAGCTTACCCACAAGGCCGCCGACCGCGGTATCTTCGCCCGCGGCGCCGTGCGCGCGGCGCAGTGGGCGCGGGGCCGCAAGCCCGGCATCTATTCCATGGCCGACGTGCTCGGCGTCTGACCCGCAAGGAAACCGTCATGAACAACGTGCTTGTGCTGGTGCGCCACGGTGAAAGCGAGTGGAACAGGAAGAACCTGTTCACCGGCTGGCGCGACGTGGATCTGTCGGAGACCGGCATCGAGGAGGCCCGCAAGGCCGGCCGCATGCTGAAGGCGGAAGGCGTGACTTTCGACATCGCCTTCACCTCCGCGCTGAAGCGCGCCCAGCGCACCCTTTCGATCATCCTCGACGAGCTCGGCCAGCAGGACCTGAAGACCTTGCGGGACCAGGCCCTGAACGAACGCGACTACGGCGACCTGTCGGGCCTCGACAAGGCCGAGACGGCGGCGAAATACGGCGACGAGCAGGTGCACATCTGGCGCCGCTCCTTCGACGTCCCGCCCCCCGGAGGCGAAAGCCTGAAGGACACCGCCGAACGGGTGCTGCCCTATTTCGACGCGCACATCATGCCCGAGCTGATGGCGGGCAGGAACGTCATCGTCGCCGCCCACGGCAACTCCCTGCGGGCGCTGATCATGAAGCTGGACAAGCTGTCGCCGGAAACCATTACCAGGCTGAATCTCGCCACCGGCGTGCCGATGATCTACCGGCTCAACAAGGACGGCTCCGTCGCCGAGAAGCGCGATCTGGCGGCGTAGCCGCTAGTTTAGTCTCCAGCATTGTCGATATCGGCGACTGGAACGCTGTTGGCGGTGTGGTAGCCGACCTCTCTCATCCTCGCTAACCGCTCAGTGAGCAACGCTGATGCGACGTCATTCTCGTTCGCGCCAAATACAGTCTTTTTTGCCAGAGTTCCGAGGTAGCTATATGCGGCGGGCGATACCCTTATCCGAAGCAACTTCGTCTTAGGTTTCTTTGGGGCACCAGCCATACTAAAATCACGCATTTTTATGTCGATAAAGGACATTAAAATGCTTGCTGCGCTGAGTCGACTCATGTCACCTTGCCAAGGTACAAAATGAAACGGGTGGCTCCCGAAGGAACCACCCGTTGGTGGAGGCGGTGAGATTCGAACTCACACTCCTCGTCGGAACCGGGTTGGGAGCCCGGCGTGTCTACCAATTCCACCACGCCTCCGCAGTGGAGTGCAAAGGGCCGGTTTGGGAGACCGGCCTTTTTTGCACTGCAATTGGCACTGACACGCTAGGCATACGCAGCGATTCGCTGCAACGTCCATATCTAGTATTCCACGCAATATATTGAGGAGAAAGTGACCTAGAATACTTCTGGTATGGCTTGCGCTTACCCGTACTATCGAATGGAGCCAACCCGCCCCGCTTCCCAGCCGATGATCGCCTGCTTGCGCGTGATGCCCCAGTGGTAGCCGCCGAGGCCGCCGCCCTTGCGCATGACCCGGTGGCAGGGCACCACGAAGGAGATCGGGTTGCGCCCCACCGCCGTGCCGACCGCCCGCGCCGCCGCGGGCGAGCACACCTTCGCCGCCAGGTCGCCATAGCTCACCGCGCGGCCCATGGGCACTTTCAGCAGTTCCTCCCAGACGCGGATCTCGAAGTCGGTGCCGATCAGCACCACCTTCAAGGGGTCTTCCGCCTTCCAGCGTTGCGGCTGGAAGATGCGCTCCGCCTGCCGCGCCGTCGCCTCCGGCGCTTCCCTGTAGCTGGCGCCCGGCCAGCGTGAGGTCATGTCGGCGAGCGCGGCTTCCCGCCCCCCGGTGTCCGCGTCGGCGAAGGCAAGGCCGGCAAGCCCGCGCGGCGTGCACATCACCAGCGCCTCGCCGAAGGGCGAGGCATGAAAACCGTAGACGATGTCCAGGCCCTCGCCGCGCCGCTTGTATTCGCCGGGCGTCATCGCCTCGTGGTCGACGAACAGGTCATGCAGGCGCCCCGGTCCGGACAGGCCGAGCTCGTAGCTGGCCTCCAGGATGCTGGCGGACTCCCGCAGCAGCTCGCGGGCGTGGTCGATGGTGATCGCCTGCAGGAACTCCTTCGGGCTGATGCCGGCCCAGCGGGTGAAAAGGCGCTGGAAGTGCGCCGGGCTCAGGCCCGCATGAGCGGCGATCTCCTCCAGTGACGGCTGCGCCCGCCAATGCTCGGAGACATAGGCGATGGCCTCGCGCACACGCTCGTAGTCGCGCATGGCGGCGGCCGGACCGCATTCGTCAGTCGCGTGTGTCTGTGTTCCGGCAAGCATCATGGAACGGACTCTAGGGCCCCCGCTCCCGCGCGGCGACCCGATTCTTGCGCTCTGCATGGCCATTTCGCGCTCGCCGTGAAAGGATGTTCCGCCCCGCCCGCGCGGAACCACGCAGCCGGGCATCCATTACCTTGGTGTCCGCCCCTCGCCCGTCTGTCCGAAATCCATCACGCAAGGAGACATGCAAATGGCCAAGCCCAGGCTCGCAGTCGTCATCGGTAGCATCCGGCCCAACCGCTTCGCCGATCATCCCGCCGGCTGGATCACGGAAATGGCCCGCTCCCACGGCGGTTTCGAAGTGGAGCTGGTCGATCTCAAGGACTATCCGATGCCGCTCTTCGCGGAGAAGGCATCGCCTGCCGCGCAGCCGTCCGAGAACGCGACGGCGCGCGAATGGCAGAAGAAGGTGGCCGAATTCGACGCCTTCGTCTTCACCGCGGCCGAATACAACCACGGACCCACGCCCGTCCTCAAGAATGCGCTCGACTACGCCTCCGGCGAATGGAAGCGCAAGCCGGTGGCCTTCGTCGGCTATGGCGGCGTCGGCGGCGCGCGCTCCGTCGAGCAGCTCAGGCTGGTCTGCATCGAACTGCACATGGCGCCCATCCGTGACGCCATCCATATCCAGATGCCGGTCTACACGGCGGTGACAAAGGAAGGAAAGAAGCTTTCCGACTTCGACTATCTCAACAAGGGCGCGTCGAACATGCTCGACCAGCTCGCCTGGTGGACCGATGCCCTGAAGGCGGCCCGGGAGAAGGGCTGATACCGGGCCGGGCCGCGTTCAGACATGCGTCGGGCCGCGGCAATCGCCGAGCGCCCGCTCCAGCGCCTGGGCGAAGTCGAGCTTCTCGTCCTCGCTGAGGAAATGGCCGACCAGCATGGAGCGTCCATGCGACGTGAGCACCAGTTCGCAGGCGCGGCCGGGACGTCTGAGTATCTCCAGCCGCACCCAGTAGGGATTGAATTCCCAGCTCTGCCTGCGCCCCGAGGGCTGCACCCGCGTCACCGTCAGTTTTTGCCGGGTCAGGTCCACGGTCTCGTAGAGCCGCGCCGCGCGGTAGTTCATGCGGAACGCCCAGTAGATCAGCAGAACGTCGAGACCGAAGAAGCCGAGCACGGGCCACGCGCCCATCATCAGGAAGGCCGTTCCCGCGGCGAAGCTGACCACGCCGACAGCCGCCATCAGGATCAGGAATCCGCGCGGCCCCAGCGACCGGTACGGCACCAGCAGTGCGGAAAACTGTGCTTGCGTTTCGTCCGGCCCTTGAGCCGGTGCGCGGTCATGAGTCATAGCTGTATCCCGGACGGGCAGGCGAAAGCTGTCACATCGGAGCATGCATGGCCAGAACGGCGAAGACCAAAAAAGCGGCATCCCGGAAGCCCCCCACCCGGACACGCAAGCCCGCGGCAGGGGCGAAGACGCGCCGCGTGCGCCGGCTCGGCCCGTCAGAGATCGTCGAGGTCTTCTCCCGGCTGCGCGGCGCCATGCCCGAACCCCGGAGCGAACTGGAGTACACCAATCCCTTCACGCTCCTGGTCGCCGTGGTCCTCTCCGCCCAGGCGACCGACGCAGGGGTCAACAAGGCGACGCCGGAATTGTTCCGCCTGGCCGACACGCCCCGCAAGATGGCGGCGCTGGGAGAGGACAAGGTCCGCGACCTCATCAGGACCATCGGCCTGTTCCGCACCAAGGCGAAGAACGTCGTCGCCCTGTCGCGCAAGCTGATCGAGGAACATGGCGGGGAAGTGCCGCGCACCCGCGAGGCGCTGCAGGCGCTGCCGGGCGTTGGCCGCAAGACCGCCAACGTGGTCCTGAACGTCGCTTTCGGCGAACCGACCATGGCCGTCGATACACATATCTTCAGGGTATCCAACCGGCTCGGCCTCGCGCCAGGCCGCAACCCGCTCGAGGTGGAACTGGAGCTTGAAAAGGTGGTGCCGGAGCCCTTCCGCCTCCATGCCCATCACTGGCTGATCCTGCATGGGCGCTATGTCTGCAAGGCGCGCAGGCCCGAATGCTGGCGCTGCGTGCTTGCCGACATCTGCCTCTACGAGGTCAAGACTCTGGCCGCCTGAGCGCCGCGGCGGGGGTCCCGGCGGCCGCAGCCGCCGGGAGGGCGAGCAGCCTGGCCGCCGGGAAGACTGCGGCCGTCTAGCGCATCATCCGGCCAGGTGGAATCGCTTGGCCGGTAAGAGGATGCGCCAGATCAATGGCTTGAGCATGATCTTATCGGAAAGGTGGTATCCACTTTTCCGGATCATGCCCTAGCGGCAGCCGCAGGGGGATTTCCGGCGCACCAGGTAGGAGATCTCGCCACGGGCCACCGCGATGTCGCGCAGGCTCCTGTCGCTGAGCGCCTTGAGTTCGCTCTCCGCCTTGCGGATGGCGCGTCCGCCGTCGATCCGGCGCCACAGCGCCGCCGCGCCGGCCCTGGCCAGCCTCCACATGCCGCTGACGGTCCGCCGGAAGGCCTCCGCGCGCAATTCGTGAGCCTTCAGGAAGGCCCGCTGATAGGCGATCTGCCCGATCCGGCCCGGCTCAGTCGCTCCGGAAAAATCCGCTGCCCGCTCCATGTACATCGCTGGCTCTCTTTCTTTATGGCTGAGCCTTGCTCAACCTTCTGGAGCCAGATATCGTTGGAAACATGGGTTCTGACAAAAGATCATTTGTCACCCGATAGATTAGAATTTATGTTCTATAGGACTTCGCTATGGCTCGTCGCCTGCCTCCCCTCAACGCCTTGCGCGCCTTCGAGGCCGCCGCACGCCATCTGAGCTTCGCCGAAGCCGCCGGGGAACTCGCAGTGACCCCGCCCGCGGTCAGTCACCAGGTCAAGCAACTGGAGGACTGGCTCGGCGTGCCGCTCTTCCGGCGGCTTACCCGCAAGGTGACGCTGACCGAGGAAGCCAGGCTCGCGCTGCCGCTGCTGAGCGACGGCTTCGACCGCCTCGCCGAAGGCGTGGCGAAGCTGCGCGCCCGGGAGGAATCCGGCACGCTGACCGTGAGCGTGGCGCCCTCCTTCGCCGCCCGCTGGCTGGTGCCCCGGGTCGAGCGCTTTCAGGCCGCCCATCCCGACATCGACCTGCGCATCTCCGCCAACATCGCCAACGTCGATTTCCGCGCCGACGATGTGGATGTGGGCGTGCGATTCGGCCGTGGGAACTATCCGGGCCTGCGCGTGGACAAGCTGATGTCGGAGGCGATTGCGCCGCTGTGCAGCCCGAGACTGCTGCAGGGCGAGCATCCCCTGCGCAGCCCCGCGGACCTCAAATTCTACACCTTGCTGCATGACGATACCGTGCTGCCGGGCGGCACCATGCCCGACTGGCGCATGTGGCTGCGCGCCAACGGCTTCGGGCATATCGACGCCAGCCGCGGCCCGCGCTTCAGCTACGCCGACCATGCATTGCAGGCCGCGGCCGACGGCCAGGGCGTGCTGCTGGGACGCCTCGCGCTCGCCCAGCGCGACATCGCCGCCGGACGGCTTGTGCGGCCCTTCGGGCGCGAGCTGCCCACCGAGTTCGGCTACTACCTGGTGCGGCCGGACAACGGCCCTGACCGGCCAAGGGTGGCCGCCTTCCGCGGCTGGATTCTGGACGAGGTCGCCCGCGAGCAGGATGCGGCCCGGGCCCCGGCGGCGGCGGACTAGACGCCTGGAGCACGATCTTGTCGGCCAAGCGAGTCCACTTGGCCGGATGATGCGCCAGCCGCCTCATGCGTCCTTCGGCCGGCTTGCGGTGAGCTGCTTAACCGTGTGCACCATCAAGGCGGTGGCGAACACCGGCGTCAGCAGGTTCACGACCGGCACCGAGACGAGACCGGCGATCATCAGCCCGGACAGGAACACGCGAACGCGGTTCTGCCGCCGCAGCGCCCGCGCCTCCTCAACGCTCATGTGCCGCATGGCGGCGAGCTCGAAGAATTCCCGGCCGAGCAGATATCCGTTGGCGAGATAGAACGCCATGACGTTGATGCCCGGCACCAGCAGCAGGAACAGCGCCACGATGTTCACGCCGATGACCAGCAGGCCGAATTTCACCGACAGGCCGATGGCGGTCGCGGTGGAAAGCTCCCGCCCGGGCGGATCGGCGGGATAGTCGCTCGCCTCCACCCGCCGGGCGATGTCGTCGAGGTAGAAGCCGGCGATCAGCGAGGTGACGGGCGCCACCAGGAACACCGAGGCGAAGACGAGCCCGAGCCCGCCCACCACCTGGGCGGTGATCTCCAGCCATCCGGGCAGCGCCACCATGGCGCCGAACAGCGTCTCGATGGCGACGATCAGCACGGCCAGAAGCGCGAGCGTCATGCCGACCGACTTCAGCAGCACCGAACGCACATGGGAAGAGGCGAGCAGGCCGAAGGCCCGTATGGCCGCTGAAAACATGAACTCCTCCGCGCGGTTGGACCTCGCCTATATAGGATGCCGGAGGACGTGTTCCAGTCCGCGGCCCGTCATTTCGCCGCAACGCCGGCGCTTGCCGCGCCTCGGTCAGGGCCTATAGTGCGCGCCGGAACGGGGGACCAAACGCATGTCCGATATTCGCTACGACGTCGTCGGCATCGGCAACGCCATCGTCGACGTCATCGCCCGCTGCGACGACGGCTTCCTGAGCAAGCACGGCCTGCACAAGGGCACCATGCGCCTGATCACGGCCCAGGAAGCCGACACGCTCTACGACGACATGGGCCAGGGCCGGGAAACCTCCGGCGGCTCCGTCGCCAACAGTTGCGCCGGTCTCGCTTCCTTCGGCGCCCGTTCCGCCTTCATCGGCCGCGTCGCCGACGACCAGCTCGGCCGCATATTCGCCCACGACATCTCCTCCATCGGAGTGAAGTTCGACACAGCCCCCTCGGGTCTGGGCCTGCCCACCGCGCGCAGCCTCATCCTGGTGACGCCCGATGGCGAGCGCACCATGAACACCTTTCTCGGCGCCAGCACCGAACTGTCGAGCCAGGACATCGACCTGGAAACCATCGCTTCCGCGCGGCTGACCTACCTGGAGGGCTATCTGTTCGACAAGCCGGATGCCAAGGAGGCCTTCTATTCGGCCGCCAGGCTCGCCCGTTCGGCGAAACGCCAGGTGGCCCTGTCGCTGTCCGATCCGTTCTGCGTCGACCGCCACCGCGAGGACTTCCTCGACCTTGTCAGGGAAGGGGTGGACGTGCTCTTCGCCAACGAAAGCGAGATCACCGCGCTCTTCCGGGCGAACAGCTTCGACGAGGCCGCGGCGGCGGTGCGCGGCGTCACCGGCATCGCCGTGCTGACCCGCTCCGCCGACGGCGCCGTGATCGTCTCGGGCAACGATTCCATCGCGCTTCCCGCGGAGCCTGTGGAAAAAGTCGTGGACGTCACCGGCGCCGGCGATCTCTATGCGGCAGGCTTCCTGTTCGGGCTTTCCAGGGGCCTGACCCTGGAAACCTGCGGCCGCCTTGGCGGGCTGGCGGCGGCCGAGATCATTTCCCATATCGGCGCGCGCCCCGAGGCGGGCCTTGCCTCGCTGGCGCGCCAGAAGGGATACCTGGTCTGACAGCCTGTGGATTTCCTGTGGAAACAGACACTGTGGCCAAAGGGCAACGGGTTGGATTTTTTGCGGGATCCGTGGGCCAGACCACTTCTTCCATGCGGATCGCATGATAAATTGCCCGCAAATTAAGCAATTCGCATTTGGGGGTTTGAGGCCATGACCATCCGCAGCCAGTTGTCTGCAGTCGCCGCCGTCGCGGCTCTGTTTTGCGTTTCCGCGTCGATGCCGGCGGTGGCCGGCGGGCAGACCACATACAAGGGAAGCTACAAGGATGCGCCGGTCGCCGGTCGCACCATCTGGGAAGGCTTCCATGTGGGCGCTCATCTGGGCTGGACCGGAGTCGACTACGGCATCACCGCGCTCGGCGCCGCGCCCATCGTTGCCGGCTTCGGCGATAACGACGATATCTCCGGCGGCGTGCTTTACGGCTCGTCCTGGCAGTTCAACAACTGGGTGCTCGGCACCGACAGCGTGTGGACCTTCTCCGATCTGGATTCGGGCATCGGCACCACCGCCGCCGCTCTCACCGCCCAGACCGAGATCAACTACATGAGCGAGACCCGCGCCCGTCTCGGCTACCTGGTCACCCCGAATGTGTTGCTGTTCGGCGCGCTCGGTCTCGGCGTCGCCGACGTCGACCTGAAGGGCACCGCGGTCGCGGGCGGCAAGGACGGCGAACGCTTCTACGGCTTCAGCTACGGCGGCGGTCTCGAGTTCACCACCAACAGCCGCTGGTTCGGCCGCGTCGAATATGTCCACACCGATTACAACGACGAGGATTTCGTGGGCGTCGCCGGCGGTCTCTACAACGTCGACCTGGACAGCGACACCGTGCGCGGCGCTATCGGCTACCGCTTCGACTGGAGCCCGTTCGACCTGCTCCGCCGCTAGCGTTCAGCAAACCCGACCTTCGAACCCCCGCTCCGGCGGGGGTTTTTGTTTGTGTCAGTCGCGGGTGCGGCCCCACGCGATTGTGAAGCGTTCGCGCAACTCCCGGGCCGCCCGCGCTGTCGATTTCGTCATGCGTCCGTGTTTGGATGGCATATGCACGGAGTCATCCACCCCTCCCGGCGCGCATTGCTCGCGGCGGGCGGCGCAACCGCCGCCTTGAGCCTCCTGCCCTCGATGCCCGTCCTGGCCGGCACGCCCCGCGTGACCCTCGCCACCGCCACGCCCGGCGGCGGCTTCCAGCTCTTCGGCAAAGCGCTCATCGACGCCATCGTCGAATCCGGCGCCGGGCTGACAGTGGAGGAACGTCCCACCGGCGGCAGCCGGGAGAACCTCAAGCTGTTGCGCGGCAGCGCCGTGGATTTCGCCCAGGTGGAAGGCAACGCCGCCCGGCAGGCCTTCGAGGAGGAGGACGGCAAGCCCCTGGCCGCAAGGCTGAAGATCGCCGCGGCCATGTATCCCGGCCCCGGTCTGTGCGTGATGAGGGCCGACAGCCCGGCCCGCAGCCTGGACGACCTGAAGGGCAAGCGGGTCATCTACGGGACGCACAGCTCCGGCCTGACCATTCTGACCAGACGCATCCTGTCGGGGCTCGGCTACGATCCCGACAAGGACTTCGAGCCGGTCTATCTCGACAAGGCCGGCGACGGTCCGGTCATGGTGCTAAAAGGAAAGGCCGACGCCCTGTGCGGCGGCGGCTTCGGCTGGCCGGGCTTCGTCAAGGTTGCCGGCAGCCCCGGGGGCGCGCGCTTCCTTTCAGCGGGCGCGCAAGGCAGCGCCAGGATCCGCGAGCGCTTCCCCTTCCTGCGCGAGATGACCGTACCCGCGGGCAGCTACGAGGGGCAGGACAACGACCTCGTCACTGTCGGCCTGTGGTCCTTCATACTGACCCGCCCGGACCTGCCCGACGATGCCGCCCGCCGTTTCGCGGAGGCCGCCCACAAGGCTTCTCCCCTGCTTGCCGGCAAGCTGGAGCAGGGCGCATATGCCACGCCGCAGAACACCGCGCGCAACGCGCCCGCCGAGCTGCTGCACCCCGGCGCCAGGGCCTATCTGCAAGAGATTGGCGCTTTCTGATCCCGGCTCCGCCCGAGCGAACCTACAGCCGCCGCAGCGCCACGCGGTCGACCACATGCCCGCGCGTCTTGTGCAGGATGAGATCGGCGCGCTGCCGCGTGGGCAGGATGTTTTCCTTCAGATTCTTCAGGTTGATGCGTTCCCAGATGCGCCTGGCGGTCTCCCGCGCTTCCTTGTCGGAGAGCTTGGAGTAGCGGTGGAAATAGGCGGCGGGATCGCGGAACGCCGTGCGCCGCAGCCGCATGAAGCGGTCCACATACCATTTGCCGACCAGATCGGCGTCGGCGTCGATATAGATCGAGAAGTCGAAATAGTCCGACACGAACGGGATCGCCTCGCCGTCCTTGGGCAGCGTCGCGGGCTGCAGCACGTTGAGCCCGTCCACGATCAGCACGTCGGGACGGTCCACCACGTTGATCTCGCCCGGCAGCACGTCATAGTGAAAGTGCGAGTAGACCGGCGCCGGCACATTGCGCTCGCCCGACTTCACCTTGTCGAGGAACGCGAGCAAAGCGCGCTGGTCGTAGCTTTCCGGAAAGCCCTTGCGGTCCATCAGCCCGCGCTGTTCCAGCGTCCTGTTCGGCAGCAGGAAACCGTCGGTGCCGATCAGGTCCACGCGGGGATGGTTCGTCCAGCGCGCCAGCAGCGCGCGCAGCACGCGCCCCGCCGTACTCTTGCCCACGGCCACCGATCCGGCCAGGCCGATGATATAGGGCACCTTTCCGTCGGTGCGGCCGAGGAATGTGGTGGTCGCCTGGTGCAGTTTCTGCTCCGCGCCCACATACAGGTTCAGCAGCCGCGACAGCGGCAGGTAGACGTCGCGCACCTGATCCACCGACATGCGCTCGGTGAGACCGGAAAGCTGCTCCACGTCGGATTCGGAAAGAGTCATGGGCGTGTCGGCGCGCAGCTTCGCCCATTCCGCCTTGGTGAAGACCGTATAGGGCGTGACGCGAAGCGCCGGCGCCCCCTTCAACGGGCCGTTGCGCGCCATGCTCAGCCCTTCCCGGACCTCGACGCCTTTTCCGCAAGGCCCGACGTCCCCATGCGCCGCTCCAGTTCCGCGAGCACCTCGTCGAGCGGCACGTCGCGGACCTCGAGCAGCACCAGCAGGTGGTAGATCAGGTCGGCGGCCTCGCGCTTCAGCGCCTCGCCGTCCTGGCTGACCCCGGCGATGACGGTCTCGCCCGCCTCCTCCGCCAGCTTCTTGGCGCATTTTTCCGGCCCGCCGTCCAGCAGCTTGCGGGTATAGGAAACCTCCCCGCTCGCCGCCTTGCGGTCGCGGATCGTCTGCGCCAGTTGCCGGATCACGTCTTTCGCCATGGCCGCGTCATACACCGTTGAAGGGCCTGAAGGAATAGCAGTTGGGGATCGAAACCCCGGCCTTGGGCCGGGGTCCACATCGGTCTGGACCCCGGCCCAAGGCCGGGGTTTCGTTAATTTCGAGGGAACATGGTCACCGGAACCCCGGCGAAGCTTGTCCCCGCAAAGGCGGGGAGCCTGCGATGGTCCCTGCACGGAGGCGGCGACGGCACTGGCTGGACTCCTGCCCGCGCGGGGGTGGGGCGCCTACCCGTCCAGCCGCATGGTAATGCCGGCGGCGGCCATATGGCGCTTGGCTTCACCCACCGTGAACTCGCCGAAATGGAAGATGGAGGCCGCCAGCACCGCGCTGGCATGGCCCTGCTTCACCCCGTCGACCAGATGATCCAGGGTGCCCACACCGCCCGACGCGATCACCGGCACGCTCACCGCGTCGGCGATGGCGCGGGTCAGCGGCAGGTCGAAGCCGGCTTTGGTGCCGTCCCTGTCCATGGAGGTGAGCAGGATCTCGCCCGCGCCCAGCGCGGCCACCTCCTTCGCGTATTCCACCGCATCGATGCCGGTCGGCTCGCGGCCGCCATGAGTGAAGATTTCCCAGCGGTCTGGCTCCCCGGGCTTCGACACCTTCTTGGCGTCGATGGCGACCACGATACATTGCGCGCCGAACTTTTCCGATGCCTCGCGCACGAAGTCGCGGTTCTTCACCGCCGCCGTGTTGATGGAGACCTTGTCGGCGCCCGCCTCCAGCAGCTTGCGCACGTCCGCCACCTTGCGCACGCCCCCGCCCACCGTGAGCGGCATGAAGCAGCGCTCCGCCGTGCGCCGGACCACGTCGAAGATGGTGTCCCGGTTCTCGTGGGAGGCTGTGATGTCGAGGAAGCAGAGTTCGTCGGCGCCCGCCTTGTCATAGGCGGTGGCCGCCTCCACCGGGTCGCCCGCGTCGCGCAGGTTGACGAAGTTGACGCCCTTGACCACGCGGCCGTCCTTGACGTCGAGACAGGGTATGACGCGGATTTTCAGCATCACCCGGCTCCCGCCATCAGCCGCAGCGCCTCCTCCACGTCGAGGCGGCCGTCATAGAGCGCCCGTCCGGCGATCGCGCCTTCCAGCATGGCGTATTCCGGCTTGGTGAGATTGCGGATGTCGTCCATGGAGGCAAGGCCTCCGGACGCGATGACGGGAATGCCCGTGGCCTTCGCCAGCGCCGCTGTCGCCTCCAGGTTGAGGCCCTTGAGCACTCCGTCGCGCGAGATGTCGGTGTAGATGATCGCGGCCACGCCCGCGTCCTCGAAGCGCCGTGCGAGGTCCACGGTGTCGAGCGACGAGGTCTCCGCCCAGCCTTCCACGGCGACCTTGCCGTCCCGGGCGTCGATGCCCACGGCGACGCGGCCGGGATGCCTGCGGCAGGCCTCGCGCACCAGCCCGGGATCGCGCACCGCCACCGTGCCCAAGATCACGCGGGCGATGCCCTTCTCCAGCCACATGTCGATGGTGGCCATGTCACGGATGCCGCCGCCGAGCTGCGTGGGAATCTTGATGGCCCCGAGAATGCCCTCCACGGCCTCCGCGTTCACCGGCTTGCCGGCGAAGGCGCCGTTCAGGTCGACGATATGCAGCCAGCGGAAGCCGGCCGCCTCGAACAGCGCCGCCTGATCGGCGGGACTGTCGTTGAACACGGTCGCCTCGTCCATGCGGCCCTGGCGCAGGCGCACGCACTTGCCGTCCTTCAGGTCGATGGCCGGGAACAGGATCATGGGCGTGCCTCTCGCGCCAAATCTCCCTCCCCCCTTGCGGGGGAGGGTTGGGGACGGGGGTCGAACGAAAGAAGCGCGCAGGTGTCCATCACGGCCTCCACTTGAGGAAATTGGCGATCAGCCTGAGCCCCAGCGTCTGGCTCTTCTCGGGATGGAACTGGGTGCCGGCGACGTTGCCGCGCGCCACCATCGCCGTCACCGGCCCGCCATAGTCGGTCTCGGCGACCACATCGCTCCGCTCCTTCGCCGCAAGGTGATAGGAGTGCACGAAATAGGCGTGCAGTCCCTCCGGTCCCAGCGCTATCCCGTCGAGCAGCGGATGCGGATTGACCGGGGTGAGCGTGTTCCAGCCCATATGGGGGATCTTCAGGCTCCTGTCCTTCGGCGCGATGGCCCGCACCTCGCCCGCGATCCAGCCGAAGCCCGGCGTGACCCCGTGCTCCAGCCCGCGTTCCGCCATGAGCTGCATGCCGACGCAGATGCCGAGAAAGGGCTTTCCCTCGTCCCGCACGCTCTCCGTCAGCGCCTGCATCATGCCCGGCACCGCCTCCAGCCCCGCGCGGCAGTCGGCAAAGGCGCCCACTCCGGGCAACACCAGCCGTTCCGCGCTGCGCACCGTCTCGGGATCGCCGGTCAGGCGGATGTCGAGCCTGGAGCCGGACTCGTCCCGCGCCCGCTCGAACGCCTTGGTGGCCGAATGCAGGTTGCCCGAGCCATAGTCGATGATGGCCACGTGGCTCATGAGGATCGCGGGCCCATGGGATCAGCGCAGGGGATCGTCGAGAAAGCCGATGACAGGCCCCTCGCCCGCGGACTTCGCCGGAACGGGCGCGGCCCTGCCTTCGGGCGGGGAACGCGGAACCGGTGTCTCCCGCTCCCAGGCGGCGAACAGCTTGTACTCGCACTCGGTGGTGTCGCGCCCGACGACAGCCCCGGTCATACGGTAGCCGCGCCGCCCGAGCGTCCAGCGCCTCAGGTCGTTGGCGTTCAGGGCGAACAGCAGGCCGATCAGGATACCGGCCCAGCCGCCCACCGCGTCGCCGGCGCCAAGCGCCGACAGGCCCATTTCGGCCAGCACCAGCACGGCCACGAAGCCGATCAGCGCCAGCCACATGCGGTGATAGAGCAGCCACAGCACGGGCACGAACAGGGCCGGCCAGGAAAAGCCTTCCTTGACGAGGCGCAGGCGGTCGGCGCGCTCCTCCAGCTTTCCCGGAAGCCTCTCCGGCTCATGTACCGTATATGCGATCACTCGATGTTCCGTCGCCTCAGGCGGCGTCTCCTTCCCGCTCCGTCACCCGGCATACCCCGGTCCCAGCCCTTATGCAGCATTCTCCTGCATTGCCGCAACTGGACCCCTGCTTCCGCAGGGGTTTCGGGCGTCTCGGGGGAAGAAAAAGGGATCGAAACCCCGGGCGAAGACCCGGGGTCCACACTTAGCCGCCGAGCTGGCCTTTTGTCGAGGGCACCCGGCCGGCCTGCCTGGGATCCACGGCCACGGCCGCGCCCAGAGCCCGCGCCAGCCCCTTGTAGCAGGACTCCGCGATATGATGGTTGTTCTCTCCGTAGAGATTTTCCACATGCAGCGTGATGCCGGCGTTCTGGGCGAAGGCCTGGAACCACTCCCGGAACAGCTCGGTGTCCATGTCGCCGATCTTGTCGCGGGTGAATTCGACCTTCCAGACGAGGAATGGCCGCCCCGAGATATCCAGCGCCACCCGGGTCAGCGTCTCGTCCATGGGCAGGTAGGCGGACGCATAACGCACGATGCCGCGCTTGTCGCCCAGCGCCTTGGCCACCGCCTGGCCGAGCGCGATGCCCGCGTCCTCGGTGGTGTGGTGCTGATCGATATGCAGATCGCCCTTCACCTTCAGCGTGATGTCCATCAGCGAATGGCGCGCGAGCTGCTCCAGCATGTGATCGAGGAAGCCGACGCCGGTGGCGATGTCGGCCCTGCCCTCGCCGTCGATGACGACGCTGGCGGCGATCTCGGTTTCCTTGGTGCGCCTTTCGACCGTGGCCTTGCGCATGGGAGCAGTCCTCTCGGCGGGCGGAACACGCCCCTTTGAAGGCGATGGCTTTAGCAGGTTCGCCCGCGCCGCGCCACACCGCATGGTAAACAGGGTTTCCGCGCTCTTAGGCCGGGTTAACGGGAGACGGGGTTCACCCTGTTAACCCCATGGACTTGACTTACAGGTCCCCCATGCCGATATGCCGGTCGGTATCATGATGAACAGTTCACACCACGAGTCCGCCGCCGCCTGGCACGGCACCACCATCCTGACCGTGCGCAAGGGCGGCAAGGTGGTCATCGCGGGCGACGGCCAGGTCAGCCTCGGCCAGACCGTGATCAAGTCCAACGCCCGCAAGGTGCGCCCGCTCGGCAAGGGCAATGTCATTGCGGGCTTCGCCGGCTCCACGGCCGACGCCTTCACTCTGTTCGAGCGGCTCGAGAACAAGCTGGAGCGTTTCCCCGACCAGTTGAAGCGCGCCTGCGTCGAACTCGCCAAGGACTGGCGCACCGACCGCTATCTGCGCCGGCTGGAGGCCATGATGATCGTGGCCGACAGGACCGAGTCGCTGGTGCTCACCGGCACCGGCGACGTGCTCGAGCCCGAGAACGGCCTCATGGGTATCGGCTCCGGCGGCAATTACGCGCTCGCCGCCGCCCGCGCCCTCGCCGATCAGGACATGACCGCGGAGGAGATCGCCCGCCGGGCCATGAAGATCGCCGCGGACATCTGCGTCTACACCAACGAGAATGTGGTGGTCGAGAGTCTGGATGCGGAGTGAGCCCGTGCCGGAGTTCGCTTACGCTCACGTCGCTCCCGAGCATTACGGAATGCTCGGCGCCTGGCTGACCCGTCCCCATATGCGTGAATGGTGGGGCGAGCCCGAGGTGGAGCTGGGTTACATCCGCGACATGGTGGAAGGCCGTGACACCACCCGGCCCTTCATCTTTTCGGTGGACGACCGCCCGGCGGGCTACATCCAGTACTGGTTCGTCGGCGACCATCAGAACCAGACCTGGATCGCGGACAATCCCTGGCTGGCGGAGCTGCCGTCCGAGACCATAGGCGTGGACCTCTCCATCGGCGAGCCGGACCTGCTGTCGCGCGGCATCGGATCGGCGGTTCTGTCCGATTTCACCCGGCGGCTGGTGGCGCAGGGATACCGGACCATCATCATCGATCCGGATCCGGGGAACGCCCGCGCCGTGCGCGCCTATGAAAAGGCGGGATACCGCCCGGTCCCCGAGCTGTTCGGCCGCACTGGCGACACGCTCATCATGCAGTTTGACGTGAAAGAGAACGAAGCGAAGCAATGACCAATTTCTCCCCCCGCGAGATCGTTTCCGAGCTGGACCGCTACATCATCGGCCAGAAGGACGCCAAGCGCGCCGTGGCCATCGCGCTCCGCAACCGCTGGCGCCGCCAGCAGCTCGAGGGCGAGATGCGCGAGGAAGTTCTGCCGAAGAACATCCTCATGATCGGCCCCACCGGCGTCGGCAAGACCGAGATTTCGCGCCGTCTGGCCAGGCTCGCCAACGCCCCCTTCCTCAAGGTGGAAGCGACCAAGTTCACCGAGGTCGGCTATGTGGGCCGTGACGTGGACCAGATCGTGCGCGACCTCACCGAGGCCGCCGTCGGCATGGTGCGCGACCTGAAGCGCAAGGAGGTGGAGGCCAAGGCCCACCTGATGGCCGAGGAGCGCGTCCTCGACGCGCTGACCGGCAAGGGCGCCTCTCCCTCCACCCGGGAGAGCTTCCGCAAGAAACTGCGCGACGGCGAGCTCGACGAAAAGGAGATCGAGATTCAGGTGGCCGACACCGGCATGTCCATGCCCACCATGGATATTCCCGGCATGCCCGGCCAGGTCGGCATGATCAATCTCAACGACATCATGGGCAAGGCCTTCGGCCAGCGCACCAAGCCGCGCAAGGTCAATGTGCGCGACAGCTACGGCCTGCTGCTGGCGGAGGAATCCGACAAGCTTCTCGACCAGGACCAGATCGTGCAGGAGGCCATCCGCACGGTGGAGAACAACGGCATCGTCTTCCTCGACGAGATCGACAAGATCTGCGCCCGTTCCGAGCGCGTCGGCGCCGACGTCTCCCGCGAAGGCGTGCAGCGCGACCTGCTGCCCCTCATCGAGGGCACCACGGTCTCCACCAAATACGGTCCCGTGAAGACGGACCACATCCTGTTCATCGCCTCGGGCGCCTTCCATGTGGCCAAGCCGTCGGACCTGCTGCCCGAGCTGCAGGGCCGCCTGCCCATCCGCGTGGAGCTGCGCGCGCTGACGCGCGAGGACTTCAAGCGCATTCTCACCGAGCCCCAGGCCAGCCTGATCAAGCAGTATGTGGCGCTGATGGCGACGGAGGGCGTCGAGCTGGAATTCGCCGACAGCGCCGTGGACGCCATCGCCGACATCGCGGTGGAGGTGAACGAGAATGTCGAGAACATCGGCGCCCGGCGCCTGATGACCGTCATAGAGCGCGTGCTCGACCAGATCTCCTTCGACGCTTCGGACAAGAGCGGCGAGAAGATCCTCATCGACGACGCCTATGTGCGCGAGCACATCGGCGATCTGGCCAAGAACGCCGACCTGTCGAAGTTCATCCTGTAACGCCGGAGGGGCGGACCTTCACGACGGAATATACTGCCCCAGCCACGTCTCCGTCAGCGGCTCGTCTCCGAGCCGCAGATAGCAGCGCAGGTCCACCGCCTCGGTGTCGAGCTGCGTGAAGTCGAACATGGCGCGCCAGCGCCGCGTGCCGACGATGTTGTAGGCGGCGAGGTTCGACAGCAGCCCGCGCGGGCCGGTGACGTCGATGCGCACGCCCGACTGGCGGTCGAGATCGCCCAGCTTGCCGCCCTCGAAGTCGATGACGAACTTGCGCCGGTCCTTCGGTCGCGGCTGGCCGGGCACCCCGCCCGTGCCCGTGCGCGTCGCCACCACCCGCGCCACCTGCGGCGGATAGGGGTCGTCCGCGACCCAGTGCAGCCGGTATCCGTAGGTCAGTTCCGCGCCCGCGCCGACCGGGTCCGCCGGCGTCCAATAGGCGACTATGTTGTCGTGAATCTCGTCGTCCGTGGGAATCTCGACCAGTTGCACCGCGCCGCTGCCCCAGTCGCTGGTGGGCTCCACCCACAGGCTCGGGCGTTTCTCGTAGAACACGCCGTCGTCCTGGTAGTTGTTGAAGTCCCGGTCGCGCTGCATCAGGCCGAAGCCCTTCGGCGTGGCGCCGGAGAAGCTGCTGGTCTTGACCATCGGCGGATTGTTGAGCGGCCGCCACAGCCGCTCGCCCGCGCCGGTCCAGATGGCGAGCCCGTCGCTGTCGTGCACCTCCGGGCGCCACTCGGTCGCGGACTGCCGGTTCGTCTCGGAAAACCAGAACATGCTGGTGAGCGGCGCGATGCCGAGCCGCTCCACCGGCTTGCGCGTGTAGAGCTTCGCCGTGATATCCATGACGCAATGCCCGGACTGGCGCACGCGCATCGCATAGGCGCCCGCCACGCTGGGGCCTTCCAGCAGCGCATGGATCCACATGCCCTCGCTGCCCGCCGCGTCGGGGGTCAGCCAGAACTGGGAGAAACGCGGGAATTCTTCCGGATGCGGCATGGCCGTGTCGATGGCGAGGCCCCGCGCCGACAGGCCATACTGGTTGAACGGGCAGGCGCTGCGGAAATAGGACGCGCCCAGGAAAGCCAGCCAGTCGCCTTCTCCGTCCCGGTTCATCACCCTGAATCCCGCGAAGCCGGTGTCGGCTGGAAGCTCCAGCGCCGGATTGCCGGAAGGAATGGTGAAGAAGTCGCGCGAATAAAGCACCTCGCGCGCGCTGCCCTCGGCCACCAGATGCAGCTTTACCGGCTCCCTCTGGTAGCGGCCGAGATGGAACATCGCCACCTTGTACGGACCCTTGCCCCCCTGCCACAGCGCCTTTTCGGGACGAAACTTGATCTTCCAGTGCGCGTCGTAGTCGATGCGGTCGAGCGCCTTGCCGTTGCGCACCTGGTACGGCACGAAGGGCTTGCCCGCGAGCGCCTTTGCCCTGGCCGCCAGCCTGTCGAAGTCGAACGGCTCCGCCGGTCCCAGCTTCAGCGCCGGTTCGGCCGCCATCGCGCGGCTGGCCCAGTGGGGCAGCATGGAGAGCACCGGCAGCGACAGCACGCCGGACAAGAGGTCTCTACGGGTGGCGTTCACGGTCATGGTCTCGGGAATTCCTCGGGGCGGGACGGCGCTTCCTCTAGCACGCCAGATGTCCGGAAATATGTCACTTTTTGGTGCCCCATGCGGGGTATCGGCGGCGCATCTCAGCGTTTGGCCCTGCGCAGCCGCACATACAGCGCACCCTCCCCGCCATGGCGGATATGCGCCGTGGCATGGCTGACAACAACCTGCCGCAGGTCCGGTTCCTCCAGCCACATCGGCACCGCGCGTCTCAATACGCCGCGTCCCTCGCCCGTGGTCCGACTGGCTTCCTGGGGCGCGCCCTTTCCGGTGATGACCAGCACGATTCGATGTCCCCTGGACTGTGAGCGGAGGAGAAAGGCCCGCAGCGCCGAATGCGCTTCCCGCTGCCGCATGCCGTGCAGATCGATGCGGGCATCGATCTCCGCGCGGCCCGTCACCAGCCGGCGCTGCTCTCGTGCGTCGAAACGGTTGAGCGGGGGCGGACGCTTGGGCTGTGGCGTTTCCACGGGTCCCGCCTCTGGTTTCGGCCGCCGCTCGGCTTTCGCCCGGGGCACGGCAGGGGCCATCTCCGGCGCCGCCGTCAGCTTGCCGATCCGGTCGCGCCCCCGCTTCAGCGGCGCCACGGTCCGGGCCACCTTCTCCCAGAGCGAAAGGTCTTCCCGGTCGCGGGGCGGCTTGCCGGAATTTTTTCTCGCCATGCCGCCCGGACCCCTAGGAGGTGGGTGCGGCTGCCCTGGGCAGCAGGATGTAGAACTTGGCCGGGTGCTTCGTATGGCCGGCGATCTCTCCCGCCTGCTCGCCCGATCCCCAGAAAATATCGCCACGCTCCGGCCCCTTGATCGCGGAGCCCACGTCCTGGGCGATCATCAGCCGGTCGAAACGCTCCCCCCCATGCAGCTTGAGCGACGGGACGCTCACATAGACCGGGGTTCCGAGATCGTGGATGCCGCCGTCGACGGCGAGGCTGCGGCCGGGAGTCAGCGCTGCGCCCTGGGCGCCGATGGGGCCGGCTTCCGATTCCCCCGCGCTCAGCTCGCGGAAGAAGATGTACGACTTGTTCTGCCACATCAGCGCCTTGCCTTCTTCGGGATGGGCCCGCAGCCACGCCTTCAGCGACTGCATGGACATCCGCTCGCGGGGAATCTCTCCCCGCTCGATCAGCACGCGGCCGATGGCCGTATAGGGATGCCCGTTCTTGGCCGCGTAGCCGATGCGCACATGTCCGCCCCCGGCCAGCGCCACCCGGCCCGAGCCCTGCACATGCATGAAGAAGGCCTCCACCGGATCGGCGAGCCACAAGAGCTCGAGCCCCTTGCCTTCCAGCGCTCCGTTCTCGATGTCCCCGCGCGTGGGATAGGGAACGATCTCCTCGCCCTGCCTGCGTCCGGCGGTGATCTGCCCGTTGTGCGCCCCTCGCTCCACGTCGGGGGTGAGCTGCACCAGATCGTCGGGCTTGCGGTAGACCGGCACCGGATAGTCGCCGTCGCGCGTGCGGGATCCCTTCAGCTCCGGCTCGAAATATCCGGTCACGAATCCCTTCTCTCCCTGCGCGGGATAGTGATGGGGAACGAACCACGTCTCGAAGAACGCGCGCGCCGCGCCCTCCCCGCCCTCGCGCGCCGCCTTCCTGGCCCCCTGACAGGCCTGCAGCGGCGGCGACGGCTTGTCCGAAGCCTCCGCCCGCGTGCAGGAGCGCAGGAACGTCGCCAGCGCCGCGGCGTGGTCGTCCTCCGCCCAGCCGGGCAGCGTGTCGAAACCCGTGGAGGTCAGCTTGGCGGGCCTGGCCGGCATGCCGCCCTCAAGCGCCCACAGGAAGTAGGCGGCGGCCGGCACGAAAGCGGCCAGGGCGATGAGCAGAGGAAAATAGCGCCGCAACCAGCTCATCATGCGGCGTCGCTACGAGACGGGCGATGAGTGGAAAGCGCACGCCCATGAACCCGGTCGTTCCGGCTAATTGGCGGCCTCCGTGGCCACCAGCTTCCAGTTCGGATCGCGCGAGGTCACGTCGCGGGCGAAGGTCCAGATGTCGGTCACCTCGCGAACCTTCTTCGGGTCGCCTTCGATGACCTCGCCGTTCTTGTCCCGCGTGGCGGTGATCAGGTCGCTCACGAACTTCACCGTGACCTGGGCCTGCTTGTTCTTGAGTTCGGCCTCGATCAGGTCGGCGCGGTCGATGCCGACGAAGCTCGATTCCACCACATCGCCACGGGTCTCGCGCTCGTCCAGCGCACCGACAAAGCCGTCGAACACATCCTTGCTCAGCAGTTGCTTCAATGTGCGCCGGTCGCCGCTGGCGAAGGCGACGACGATCATCTCGTAGGCGGCCTTGGCGCCGTTGAGGAATTCCTTGGGATCGAAGCTGGGGTCGGTGGCCATGATCGCCTTGAGGCCCTTGGCCAGCGCGCTGCCCTTGGGAGCGAAATCCTTGATGCGCGCCTCGATCTCGGCCGTCTGAAGACTGCCGGCCTCCTTGCCGCGCGGCAGATGGACGACGCTGCCGCGCGCATCGGCAGGGGCAGGCTTGCCCTTGGCTTCGGGCGCGCGCGAATATGGATCGAAAGGCGGCCTCTCGCTGCCTGTCCGCCGGCCCAGAACATTGCGGAGCCGGATGAAAATCGCTACCGCAAGGACGAGAAACAGCAGCGTGTAGATGTCAAAAGTTTCATTCATCGTGATAAAACCATCCATACCGCGCGCAACGCCGTCGGCGCCGGGATCGTCGGCCGGCCGGAGCGCCGGTTCGTCCAAACCCTCACGGTTGTTCATGGTCAACTTAAGGCATAGCCCCTACCAAGCCAACTCTCATTCCGGACATGGTGACTGCGCCCGGATTGTGCAACTGCGGGCGTCCGCGGGACCATGAAACTGCCGATCCTTCCCCTGTTTGTGCTGGTTCCGCTGGCCGAGCTTTTCCTGCTTATCCAGCTCGGCAGGTGGCTGGGAATCCTCCCCACCGTCGCATTGGTGCTTTCGACCGCCGTCATCGGCGTTTCCCTGCTCAAACGGCAGGGACTTTCCGTTCTGGCCGAGGCGCAAGCCTCCCTCGACCGCGGCGAAATGCCCATCCAGCCGGTCGCCGACGGGGCCTGCCTGCTCGTGGCCGGCGCTTTCCTGCTGACGCCGGGTCTGATTACGGACACGGCCGGTTTCCTGCTTCTCGTTCCCGCCATCCGGCGCCGGATCGCCGGCGCAGTCATGAAGAAGGCGATGGCCTCCGGCCATGTCGTCGTTAGCGGGCGGCATCCCCGCGACACCGGTGCGGCTCCCGGCAGCCGGGACGATGGCGATGTGATCGAGGCCGAATATCACGAAGTCGATGCCGGCAGCGAGGCCGGAAACGGCACGAAGCCCGGCTCCCCCTGGAACCGGCGCTAGTCTTCCCTGACCGGGCATGTCCGGAAAGTTGCGGGGGAACCTCTGGCGTGCTAGCGAGGCCCGCGAGTGAGGCACCCCGCCGGCGCCCCTGGACGGCCGGCCAGGAAAGGACAGGACATGGCGAAGAAGAAGAGCGAGCCTGCGGGAAGCGCCGCAAGCGGCCCGGCCGCGACCGGCCAGGCGCAGCAGGCCCCCGGACCGGCCATCGGTATCCTCGGCCAGTATGTGAAGGACCTCTCCTTCGAGAGCCCCAACGCGCCCAAATCGCTTCAGAGCCCGGGCAACAATCCCAAGCTGAACATCAACATCAACGTGCAGGTGGCGCGCCAGTCGGACGACGTCTATGAGGTGGCCTTGCTGTTCGAGGGCAAGACCAACAACGACGACGGCGT
>JBFWSL010000017.1:0-25650 GCA_050248375.1 Hyphomicrobiales bacterium
CATGCGCGGACTGCTTCTGTGGCTGATCGGCATTCCCCTGCCGGTGATCATCCTGCTCTATCTTTTCGACGTTCTCTAGAACATGATCCGGAAAAGTGGATACCACTTTTCCGACAGGATCATGCTCAAGCTGTGATCTGGCGCATCATCTTACCGGCCAAGCGATTCCACCTGGCCGGATGATGCGCCAGGCGGACAGCCGCCCGCGCACCGTTACCCTAGTTCTTGACGAAGGTGACCGTGCTCATCAAGCCGCCAGCCTTCCCCTTCGCGGGTGCGTAGTAGTAGACGTGCACCATGAGCGTATCGCTCAGGCCCGACCAGGTGTGGACGTTGAAAGGCCCTTCCTCGTAGCTTTCGTCGGGCTTGCGCTCCAGCACCTTCTCCACGCCCTGGAGGAGTTCTTCCTTCGGATCGGTGGCAGGAAGGACAAGCGAGCAGGCAAAGCTCTTGGAGTCGGCGAAATCGGGCACCGCCTTCTTGAACTCCTCGTCCGGCACGGACTGGGAGATGGTGAGCGAATACTCCTTGTCGAAATCCTTGTACTTCCACACCCGCAGCTTCTCGGCCGGAACCGGCGGCTGGTAGGGCTTCAGGTCGTCGCCCTGCAGCTCCGTGAACTCGCCCGCGGCGGCGATCTTCTCGATCGACTCGATGTCGGGCATGCGGGCGAAACAGAAGGTATTGAACATGGCCACGGTGCGCTCCGGCCCGGCCTTGTCGGGCAGCCCTTCGGCGAAGGCGGGCGTGGCGATGGTGAGCGCCAGGGGCAGAATGGCTGTCCGGAGCGAAATTTTCATGAGATTCCCTTGTGTTTACAGATTGGGTGCGGTTGCCGTCTCTACTCTAGATAAGGCCCCTGCCGCACCTGTTCCAGCCCTGTCATTCGGCCGTTTCGCGGCCCGGACGCCACTCCGGCAGATCCGTGCCGCACCAGCGGCACTTGTTGGCGTTGACGAGCCGCAGATGAAATCCGTAGGCCGCGCCGCAGGCGGGACAAATACGCTTCGACTGGAGGAAAATGGCGCCGGTTCCGGCAAGCGCGATGACGCCGATGAAGCCCCACCGCAACACGGGAACGTCCACCCCCGACAGGACCATGAGCGCCAGCCCGAGCAGGCAGATGGCGGCGACGCCATAGACACGGTTGATCCACGTATTCAGGCTGGCCGACTGCACCACGGGCGGCGGCGATCTCCTCTTGCGCGAAGCCATTACAGACGCCTGACGGAGGTTATGGCCGCGCCGCCGGCGGAGATGCGCCCGGCCGCCTCGCACAGCGGCTCCCGGGCGGTCTCCATGTGGAAGGCGTTCGCATGCAGTAGCGTGTCCGATGCCGTCATGATGCCCACATGGCCTTTCCAGAAGACGAGATCGCCTCTTCGCAGGCCGGCCAGCGCGGGGCCGACCTCGACAGGGTTGCCAAGAGCGGCTTCCTGCATGTCGGTGTCGCGGGGGCTGGCGACGCCCGCCGCCTGGAGGGAGAGCTGCACGAGGGCCGAGCAGTCGAGGCCGAGACTAGTGCGGCCGCCCCACAGATACGGCGTGCCGATGAAGCGTTCGGCGACGGCGACGAAATCGCCGGCGTACTGCGCGGCCGGCGCGGCGTGACCCTCCGCGATGTAGCCGCCCGTGGACAGCTTCAGGAAGCGGCCGATGGTCCCGGCGGCCTCCACGAGCGCATTGAGACTCAGCAGGTCCGCCGGAGGCGCCTTGATGTCGGGCGTGGGGAATACGTATGTGCGCAGCGCCGTGACACGGTGCGTCGGGTTGCCCGCCCCTTCCGCGAGGGCGGCGGCGGGCATGTAGCCGACATAGCCGTCATAGCCGAGCTGGACCCAGGCCCAGCCTTCCTGCTCGTCATAGACCGTGACCGCCTCCCCGCGCAGCGCCTCGGTCTCCAGCGGCGCATCGGCGCGGGGACGGCGGCGCAAGGGAGCGGAGGCAGCGGCGACGTGGCGGGCCCTGCCTTGCGCATAGCGCGGGGCGTCCACCTGGCCGCGCAGCCCGGCGGCGGCGAGATCCTCGCGCCAGGGGTGCAGCCTGGGATCGGGCCCGGCCGTCATCGCGCGGCCTGCTTGCGCAACACCTCGAACAGGGTACGGGCGCCCTGAGGCTCTCCGCCGTCGGTGTGGCCGGGCCGCGGCTTCGGCGTCCAGCCATAGATGTCCAGGTGCGTGTAGGACGCCGCGCGGGTGACGAAGCGCCTGAGGAACAGGGCAGCCGTGACCGAGCCGGCGAAAGGCCCGTCGGAAATGTGGTTCACGTCGGCGATCTTGCTCTTCAGCGTCTTGTCGTAGGGGGTCCAGAAGGGCATGCGCCACAGGGGATCGTCCACGCGCAGACCTTCGGCGAGAAGCGCCTGCGCGAACGCGTCGTCGGTGGAATAGAGCGGCGGCAGATCGGGACCCAGCGCGACGCGGGCGGCGCCGGTCAGCGTGGCCATGGTGACGAGGATGTCGGGCGCCTCGGCGTCGGCGACGGCCAGGGCGTCGGCGAGGACGAGGCGGCCTTCCGCGTCGGTGTTGCCGATCTCCACCGTCATGCCGTTGCGGCTGTGGAGCACGTCACCCGGCCGGAAGGAGTTGGCCGACACGTTGTTCTCCGCCGCGGGAACCAGGACACGCAGGCGCAGCTTCAGCTTCGCCTCCATGATCATGCGCGCGAGCGCGAGGACGCTGGCGGCGCCGCCCATGTCCTTCTTCATCAGCGACATGGACGAGCCGGGCTTGAGATTGAGGCCGCCGGTATCGAAGCAGATGCCCTTGCCGACCAGCGTCACCTTGCGCGCGGCCGCCGGCCCCCAGGTGAAGTCGATGAGGCGCGGAGCGCGGTCGCTGGCCCGGCCGACGGCATGGATGAGCGGCAGGTTCTTCTTCAGCAGATCGCCGCCGCGGACGACGCTCGCCCTGGCGCCATGGGCGCGGGCAAGCGACAGCGCCGCCTTCTCCAGTTCGGCGGGCCCGAGATCGCTGGCGGGCGTATTGATGAGATCGCGGCCGAAGGCGACCGCGCCGGCGACGCTTTCGACGCGGGCGCGGTCCGCGCCTCCCGGCCAGGCCAGGCGACGCGCCGCGCGCGGGCGGCCGGAGTAGCGGGTGAACTGGTAGGAACCCAGCGCCCAGCCGAGCGCCGCGAGGGTTGGATCCCCCTCGAACGGCTGGAGCGCGTAGTCGCCTTGCGGAAGGGCGGCGGGAAGCGCTCCGGCGAGCAGGGGCCGGGAATGCAATGTCTCGGCACCGGTGCCGAGGATGGCGCCGGCCAGCCCGCCGTCGGCGGCGGGCAGCAGCGCCACCGCACCCTCGTCCGGCTTCCAGCCGGTGGCCTCGATCCAGGCCTTCTGGACAGGGCCGAGCCTGTCCAGGAGGGCATCGAGGCGGGCGGCGCCGGTGACATGAACCGGAACGGCCTTGCCTCCTTCCCGGACGAAATAGCGGGCGGGATCGGGGGCGGCCGTACGGGCCGGGTTACGGGAAGAGGCGGCCGGTCTGGTCATAAGGGATACCGATCAATTGCCGAACGAAATCTGATTTGTCGCGTGGGGCGGCGGCATGTATTGCAATCTCCAACCCTTCTGACAATGGGAGACCGGCATGGCGCTGCCAGAATATGAGCTGATCATCGGGGACAAGAACTACTCCTCATGGAGCCTGAGGCCGTGGCTGCTGATGAAAGCCAGGGGCCTGCCGTTCAGCGAAACCAAGGTCCTGCTGAAGATACCCGATCGCCGCCCCGGCATCCTGAAACATTCGCCGTCGGGCAAGGTGCCGGCGCTGAAGGTTGACGGCTTCGTGATCTGGGACAGCCTCGCCATCGCGGAATTCCTGGCGGAAACCCATCCGGAGAAGGATATCTGGCCCGCCGACGGCAGGGCCCGGGCGCGGGCGCGTTCGGTGAGCGCGGAGATGCATTCCGGCTTCGCCGACCTGCGCAACGAGATGCCCATGGACCTGCTGCGCAGCCTGCCCAAGCCCTCCACGGAGGAGGTCTCGAACAACGTGCGCCGCATCGTGGAAATCTGGAAAGCCTGCCGCGCGGACCACGGCAGGGGCGGCGATTTCCTGTTCGGCGGTTTCAGCGCGGCGGACGCCATGTATGCGCCGATCGCCAGCCGCTTCCGCACCTATGGCGTCGACCTTGCGGCCCATGGGGACGACGGCACGGCGGCGACCTATGTGAAGGCGATTTTCGCCATGCCCGAGATGGGCGAATGGGCGGCGGATGCCCGCAAGGAGCTGTCCGATCGGGGCGAAACGGTCTGAATGCAGGGGATTTCCGCCGGATTCGCGTGCGGGGTCTTATGGTTAATCCTTTTTTGACGGCTGTGCCGGAATATGACACCGGCTCAAACCGTTACGGCCGTTCCCTGGCCGGAAGGATGTATCCATGGCCCGTCGGCCGCTTCCGGGTGCGTATTCCCGGCCCGCTCTCGCGCTGCTGACCAGCGCCGCCGTGCTGGCACTCCTGCCCGCCTGCAGCCTCACCGGCAGCAAGTCGAAAGGGCCCGTCGCCGTGACGCAATACACGGAGAAGCCCCGCGTCGCCGCCAAGCCGACCAATCCGCTTTATGTGGCGACCGCCTACTGGGCGGAGCAGCACCGCAAGGATCCGCGCGATCCCAAGGCGGCCATCGCCTATGCCCAGAACCTCAAGGCCATGGGATCGCCCCAGAAGGCCATGGAGGCACTGGCGGAGACCTACGCCTTCAATCCCCAGCACAAGGAGCTGGCCTCGGAATACGGCCGCACGGCGCTGGGCATGGGCGACGCGAAGCTCGCCGAGCAACTGCTGGAGGTGGCGGAGCGGCCCGACGGCAGGACCGACTGGCGGGTTCTGTCGGCCCGCGGCGCCATCCTGGCCAAGCAAGGCAAGCACGAGGCGGCGCAAGGCTATCTCGTCGCGGCGCTGCAGCAGCAGCCGAACGAGCCGGCGATCATGAACAACCTCGCCCTGTCCTACGCCATGTCAGGCAAGCCGGCGCAGGCCGAGAAGCTCCTCCGTCAGGCCGAGGCCACGGGCGGGGAAACCGCCCGCATCCGCCAGAACCTGACGCTGGTGCTGGGCGTGCAGGGCAAGATCGACGACGCGCGCAGGATCGCGGAGGCCGACCTGCCGAAGGCGCAGGCCGCGGCCAACGTGGCCTTCCTGCGCAACATGACCAAGGATTCCCGCTTCGCCCCGACGCCCGAGCCCGAACCGGCCGCTGCGCCGCAGGTGGCCCGCGCCGCAACAGTGCCGCAGCCAGCTCCGGTTGCGAATGCGGCCAAGGAGAAGCCGGTGAGCGTGGCGAAGGCCGGCGAGCCCGCACCGCAGCCCAAGCCCGCCGGCAAGGCCAGGGAACCCGAGGCTCCGGCCTGGTCGACGTCGGTGCTGGTGCACAAGACATCGCTCGTGAAAGAGCGCTAGCGCATCATCTTATCGGAAAAGTGGTATCCACTTTTCCGGATCATGCTCCAGGGTCCGCCTCCCGCACATACACGCCGTTCAGGACAGGACCGTTCCCAGCGCCCGCGGACCGGGCGGCCGGCGGCGCGCGCATACGCGCGGCACCGAAGGGAAGCCATTCGCGGCGGGATCAGCCGCCGCGGACCGCCATGACCTTGATGTAGGCGGGGCCGAGGATGACGATGAACAGCACCGGCAGGAAGAACAGGATCATGGGCACGGTGAGCTTGGGCGGCAGGGCGGCGGCCTTCTTCTCGGCCTCAGCCATGCGCATGTCGCGGTTTTCCTTGGCCATGACGCGCAGGGCCTGGCCGACAGGCGTACCGTAGCGCTCCGCCTGGATCAGGCTGGTCGCCACCGCCTTGACGCCCGGCAGGCCCGAGCGCTTGCCGAAGTTCTCGAAAGCCTGGCGGCGTTCGGGAAGATAGGACAGCTCGGCGGTGGTCAGGCTGAACTCCTCGGCCAATTCCATGGAGCGGGTGCCGATCTCCTTGGACACCTTGGCCAGCGCCATCTCGATCGACATGCCCGCCTGCACGCAGATCAGCAGCAGGTCGAGGGAGTCGGGGAAGGCGCGCTTGATGGAGGTCTGGCGGCGCTGGATGAGATTGGCGACGAAGACGTTGGGCAGGTAGAAGCCGAGATAGCCGCCGCCGAAGGTCATCACCAGCCTGATGAGCGGCGGAAGGTCGAAGTCGCGCAGGAAGAACAGGTAGACGCCGGTGCCGATGAAGGTGAGGATCGGCGCCGTCAGGCGAAAGAACATGAAGGCCACGATGGGCGCCTGTCCGCGCAGGCCGGCCATTTTCAGTTTTGCCCGGGTCGCCTCCGTGTCGAACAGCTTCTGCAGGTTGAGCTGCTCGACCACCTGCTTCATGAAGCCCTTGGGCTGCGTCCGCAGCTTGGCGCTGCGCTCCTCCTCGGCCAGCTTGGCAAGGCGCTCCGCGCGCAGCCGGTCGCGCTCGGAGCCGACATACTTCATTCGCGAGCTCAGCCGGTCGCCCGAAAGCAGCGGCATGGTGAGCGTCGCGATGGTGGCGAAGACGGCAACGGCGGTCAGCACCACCACGACGAACTGGGGATCGGTGAGCGTGTCGATGAGATCGTTCATGACGTGACCGTGCCCCTAATAGTCGAAGTTGATCATCTTGCGCATGACCAGGGTGCCGCAGAGCATCCAGAAGGCGCTGACGCCGAGCATCACCTTGCCCAGCGGCTCGGTCCACAAGATCGAGATGTAATCCGGCGTGGTAATGAAGATCAGCGTCATGACGATCACCGGCAGCGAGCCGATGATGACGGCGGAGGCTTTCGCCTCGGCGCTGAAAGCCTGCACCTTGGCGTTGAGCCGCTGGCGGTCGCGCAGCACGGCCGCGAGGTTGCCCAGGGTTTCGGCGAGGTTGCCGCCCGTCTGCTGCTGGATGGCGATGACGATGGCGAAGAAGTTCACTTCCTGCAGGGGCATGCGGTCATGCATGCGCTCGAAGGCGCGGGAGAGCGGAACGCCCACCCGCTGCTGCTCGACCAGGTCCGCGAACTCGCCGCGCACGGGCTCGGGCGTCTCGGTGGCGATGATCTGGAGGCAGTCATTGAGCGGCAGGCCGGACTTCACGCCGCGCACCACCACGTCGAGAGCATTGGCGAACTCGGTCAGGAACTTCTTCTGCCGGCGCTTGGTCAGATAGGACAGCAGCCAGCGCGGCAGGCCGAGAGCGCCGGCGAAGCCGGCCGCGAGCGCGATCACGGGCGGAGAACCGGTGATGAAGACGACGGCGGCGATGAGGAATCCGGTCACCAGGGAAGCGATGTAGAAAGACCGCGTCGGCACATTGAGGCCCGCGCGCAGCAGGCGCACGGTGAGCGAAATCTTCTTCTTTTTCTTTTGCTTGTTCTCGAGCTCCTTGATGGTGTCCTCGACCTGCCGCTTGCGGGTCGAGAGCTGCTCCGGAACGCCGCGGACCTTGCGGGCACCGACGCCCTTGGAGGCCAGCTCCAGGCGCTTGCTCGCCCGGCGCTCGGAGCCGAGGAACGGCATGACCACCACATAGACGATACCGCCGATGCTGAGCGCGGCCAGCGCCATGACGGCAAGCTGGACGATCTGGGGATCAAGCATAGGTTTCGCCGAGAGGCTGGCCGTCCTCTCCCCTCACCTCGCTGGAGGACAGCACTTCGGCCAGGCGGCGCTCCTCGTTGTAGTACTTCGCGCGCTCCCAGAAACCAGGACGGGCGATGCCGGTGGAGCGGTGCCGGCCCGAAACCCGGCCATTGGCGTCCTCGCCCTGGATTTCGTAGACGAACAGATCCTGCAGGGTGACCACGTCGCCTTCCAGGCCGATCACCTCGGTGATGTGGGTGATCTTGCGGGTGCCGTCGCGCAGGCGCGAGGCCTGCACGATGACGTCCACGGAGCCGACGATCATCTCGCGGATGGTCTTGGCGGGCAGGTTGAAACCGCCCATCAGGATCATGCTCTCCAGACGGCTGAGGCACTCCCGGGGGGAGTTGGAGTGCAGCGTGCCCATGGAGCCGTCATGGCCGGTGTTCATGGCCTGCAGCAGGTCGAAGGCCTCGGGTCCGCGCACCTCGCCCACGATGATGCGGTCGGGGCGCATACGCAGACAGTTGCGGACCAGCTCACGCATGGTCACCTCGCCCTCGCCTTCCAGATTCGGCGGGCGGGTCTCCAGGCGCACCACATGGGGCTGCTGCAACTGGAGCTCGGCGGAGTCCTCGCAGGTGATGATGCGCTCGTCATTCTCGATATAGGCGGTGAGGCAGTTGAGCAGCGTGGTCTTGCCCGAGCCGGTGCCGCCGGAGATGAGGATGTTGCAGCGGACGCGGCCGATGATGCTGAGCAGGTCCCTGCCCTCGCGGGTGATAGAGCCGTAATTGACGAGCTGATCGAGCGTCAGCCGGTCACGCTTGAACTTGCGGATGGTGAGGGCGGGGCCGTCGATGGACAGCGGCGGCGCGATGACGTTGACGCGGCTGCCGTCTATGAGGCGCGCGTCGCAGATCGGGCTGGATTCATCGACGCGCCGGCCCACCTGGCTAACGATGCGCTGGCAGATGTTCATGAGCTGCGCATTGTCGGCGAAGCGGATGCGCGCCTCCTCGACCTTGCCGTTCACCTCGATGTAGGTGTGGTTGGCGCCGTTGACCATGATGTCGGCGATGTCGTCGCGCGCCAGCAGCGGCTCGAGCGGACCATAGCCGAGCACGTCGTTGCAGATGTCCTCGAGCAGCTCCTCCTGCTCGGCGATGGACATGACGACGTTCTTGATCGCGACGATCTCGCTGACGATGTCGCGGATTTCCTCGCGCGCGGCTTCCGCGTCGAGGCGGGCAAGCTGGGTCAGGTCGATGGTGTCGATGAGCGCGTTGAAGACGGTCGTCTTGACGTCGTAATACTCTTCCGAACGCGCGCGGGGCGCCGCCGGCGCAGGCGCGGCGGCCTTGCCTGGAGGCGGCGGCGGCGCCATGCCCGGGCCGCCCTTGGGAGCGCCGGAGGGCGGCGGCGCGGCGGCGGCCGGCCGAGCCGCATCGTGCCGCGGCGCGGACTGCGCCGGGGCGGGCGCCGCGGAGGGCTGAGGCGGTGGCGGTGACGGGGGCGCGCCGGGATTGCCGCGCTTGCCGAACATTCTCTATTTCCCTGTCTTTGCGGACTTGCCGGATTTCCCGGCCTTTCGAATGTTGAGCTTGCTGAGGATGGGAGCCAGCAGCGACGACTTCTCCGGCTTCTGCTCCGTGCGCCCGCACAGCTCCAACGCCAGAGCGCGGAACTGCTCGGCAGCCTTGGCCTTGGCCGACACTTCCTCGACCATCTGGCCGTTGTTCGCAGCGGTGCCAAAGAGCTGGGCATCGAACTCGATGAGCGCGTCGACTTCCATGTCGAGAGAGGCGGCGAAGTCCTTGGCCGGAATCTCCGGACGCTTGGGCATGCCCGCCTGGTTGAGCACCAGATGCGGCGCGCGGTCATTGGGACGGTTCGCCTTCAGCTTGTCGAGGAGGTTCTTGGCGTTGCGCAGATTGGCGAGATCCGGGGCCGCGGTGAGCACGATCCGGTCGGAGTGCATCAGAACGGCCTTGGCCCAGTCGGTCCACAGATGGGGAACGTCGACCGCGATATACGGCACGTTGCGGCGCAGAACTTCGAGCACCGTCTCGCAGGACTCCGCGTTCAGGTCGTAGGACTGATCCAGGGTGCCGGGGGACGCGAACAGGCTCAGATGATCCGAGCAACGCGACAGCAGCCGGTCGAGAACCATGTCGTCGAACCGGTCGGGGGCGAACAGCGCATCGCCGATGCCCTGCAGGGGATCCTGGTTGAAATCCAGGCCGGCGGTGCCGAAGGGCAGGTCGAAGTCGGCGATGACGACGTTGTTCCTCACCAGCTCGGACATGGCCCAGGCGGTGTTGTGGCATACCGTGCTGGAGCCGGTGCCGCCCTTGGCGCCGACGAATGCGATTACGCTACCGACGGGCCCGGCGGCGGGATCGTTGTAGAGATTGGACAGGGATTCCAGGAACTGCGCCAGCGACAGGGGCGCCACCAGATATTCGCTTACGCCCCGGTGCAGCAGCTCGCGATAGAGCAGCACGTCGTTGACGTGACCGATGACCACCACCTTGGTGCCCGGGTCGCAGACCTCCGCCAGGCGATCGACTTCGGCGAGCACCTGGTCGCGCTTGTGCAGCGACTCGATGACGATGACGTTCGGCGTGGAGGCGCTGCCGTAATAGGCGGTCGCGGCCTGGATGCCGCCCATCTGCACGGTCATGTGGGTGCGGGCAAGCCTGCGGTCCTGCCCAACGCGCGCCAGAACGTCCGCGGTGCGGGCGTCCTCGCAGAAGGCTTGGATGTTGATGCGCGGGATCGGCCGCGCCTTGCTCTCGCTCGGCATGTGCAGGCCGGGCGCCGGCTGATGATCGAGCTCGGCCATAGGCGCGGGCGCAGAAGAGGCGGGCGCGAGCGCCGAAGAGGGGGGCGCGGGCTCGCTCTCGCCCTGCGTGAACGTCTTGTCGAAGCCGGGCTGCTGGCGGGCGGCGGAGAAGTCGCTCATTGTCCGCCTCCGCCCTTCACTTCGCTGACAGTGCTCTTTTCATCCTGGGCTTTCTCGGAAATGGTCGTCTCGCCTTTCACGTATTTGTCCCAGGCCACGTCGCGGCGCTCGCTGGAGCGCGGCGTTTCTCCACGGGGACCGAGCAGGTCCCTCGGGTCGGCGATCATGGCCGCGAGGTTGCGCTGGGTCGCGCAGCCGAAATTGCGGTAGTTCACGTTCTGCGGATCGCGGGCAAGATTCTCCCATTCGCCGCATTCAGGCCCATGCGCCTTGAGGCGCGCATAGGTGATGCGGAGCGGCGGGTTGTTCACCCCGTCGCCATAGTAGGTGGAGACGGTCACCTGCCCACGGTCGAGACCCTCACGGGCGAGGATGCGACGGACATCGTCGACCGCCCTGACCGCTTCAAGCTCGTTCGGGCCGCCGTTGGGAGCCTGCACCGCGATCACTCCCTCGCCTTCCTTCTTGTAGGCCTGCGCGAAACGGTGAACGTCGAAGGACTGGCTGCGGGTCAGCCCGGAGGAACCGCGCGGGACGGCGACGTCCAGCACCTGCTTGCTCTCCGCCACGGTGATGCGATGACGCGCCGTGGGATCGCTGAACCTGTATTCCTTCGGCTCCTTGCCGCCCGCGGTCTTGCAAGCGGAGACGCTCATGGCGAGAAGTGCGGCGAGGACCACACCGCCGGCCTTCCCCATCGCGGACTGGCCCCGGCGGCGCGCGGTCTGTGCAAACGTGTCGGTCATTTCGCTCTTCTCCACGCCCCGGCTACTTGATGATGAATCCATAGTCGCCCTCGTAGCGTCCGACCGGCAGCTCGTCTGGCCGGCCGCCATAGATGCGGTTCAGATGGCCCATCAGCGTCGCCTTCACGTCGCCGGCCGGCATGAAGCCCTTGTCGGGTCTCGCCAGCTCCTGGCGGGCGACAGGCTTCACCGTGTAGGGGGTGACGATGACCACCAGTTCGGTCTCGGACTTGATGAAGTCCCGGCTGCGGAACAGGGAACCGAGCACCGGCAGGTTCTTGAGGCCGGGCTGCCCCTGGATGGCCTGGCGGGTCTCGTCGGAGATCAGGCCGGCCATGACCAGCGATCCGCCGCTGGGCAGCTCGATGGTCGTATTGGCCCGGCGCACCTTGAGGGCGGGAATCGTGATCTGCTGGAGGGTGATGGCGCCCTCGTTGCTGAGTTCGCTGACCTCGGTCGACACCTTCATGGAGATGCGTCCCTCCGACAGCACCATCGGGGTGAAGGCCAGGCCGACACCAAAGGGCTTGAATTCGATGGAGATGCGGTCGCCGTCCTGGGCGACGGGAATGGGGAATTCGCCGCCGGCAAGGAAATTCGCGGTCTCCCCGGAGATCGCCGTGAGCGTCGGCTCGGCCAGCGTGCGGCTCAGCCCGTTCTGCTCCAGCAGCTTCAGGTTTACCACCGCCGTGCCGCCGTTGCCGCGCATGACGGCGCCGATGCCGTTCTGGCCGACAGTGGTGTTGAAGTTGGGATTGGCGGTACCGTCGGGGTTGATGATGTTCATGAGCTGCTGGGCAGCCAGCGTCGTGTTCAGAGGGAAACCCGGGGCGGAGCCGAAGCCGAGCACGCCGGTGCCGACAGAGAAGTTGCCGTCCCACTGCACGCCCAGCGCCTTGATGGTGTTGCGCTCCATCTCCGCCACGGTGACCTTGAGGTACACCTGTTCCTGCGCGGTGGAGGCGATCATGTTGAGCACCTTCTCCTTGTCGCCCACCAGACGGGCGGCGAGGTCGGAGGCGCGGGAAGCGTCTGAAGGGTTGGCGACCGTTCCGGTAAGGATGACGTTGTCGTTCACCGCCTCCAGGCGGATGTTCGAATCCGGTATCAGCTTCCTGAGCATGTCGGAGATGCCGCTGAGATCGCGCTCGATCTTCACTTCCAGCGTGAGGAGCTGGTTGCCCTGGGAATCGAAGAAGAAGGCGTTGGCTTGGCCCACTTCCATGCCGATCAGATAGACGCGGCGCGAGGTGCTCACCACCGCGTCCAGCTTCTTGGGATCGGACACCATGACATCGCGCACGTCGCGGGGAAGTTCCACGATCATCGACTTGCTCAATCCGACGGTGACGTTCCGCCGGGCGACGCCATGCCCCTCGCCGATGCGAAGCAGCGACTGGTGATCGCTGCCCGCCCGCGTCGTGGCGGGAGCGGCGGCCAGGACCGCCAGAAAGCCGATCACCGCTGCCAGATAGGCGGCGGCCTGCCACGTCAGTCGAATGCCCTTACCCATTTCAGCCTTCCCTCACAACGCCGCCCGGGCGCAGAGATCAGTTCACTCCGTAAGCGCGCGACTGCACGCCGTATTTCAGAATCTTGACGCTGGCGCCGCGGCTGCTGCCCAGCGGGTTGTCGGCCTGCTCGGGAGCGCCTTCGTTCGGCCGCGCGTCCGCCAGGCTGCGCAGCGACAGGGAGATGTCTCCCATGGACTGCGCCAGCGCGAGCGTCTCCGTCTGGTTCGGGGTGAGCTCCAGCGTGGCGGTCTTGCCGGTGGCGACCTTCTTGCCGTCCTTCGATTCGATGCTCTGTCCGATGGCGAGCACGCGCACGTTGCGCAGCACCGTCTCGCTGACGTGCTCCTCCTTGCGGGCCGTGCGGACCTTGCGGGAGACGATCACGTCCACGCGATCGTTGGGCAGGATGAAGCCGCCGGCGGAGGTCTCCTCACGGATCGGCGTGGAGATGGCGCGCATGCCGGCGGGCAGGATGGCGGCCATGACGCCGCCCTCGCTCGCCTTGATGAGCTTCTGTTCCTTGATCGGCTCGCCCTCGAGGAAGGGCGCGCGGGCGATGGCGCCGGAGAACCTGGACATGGCGTTTGGAGTGGCGTCGCGGGTGATGTAGCCGGCCGACGCCGCGCTCTTGGGCCAGGCCTGCCACTTCAGCTCGCTGGACTTGACGGAATCGCCGAGGCGGATTTCGGACGCCGCGACGAGGACATCGACGGTATCGCCCGAGGCGACGACCACCTTGGTGGGCGCGGGAGCCCCGGTCATGCGCTTGGCGACGAGCGCGGCTCCGCCCGCGGCGGCTATGGCGATCGCCAGAACGACTACCCTGGCACGTTTCATTGGTCACACGGTCCTTACGCCGATGCCTGATGCACGAATTGGCCGAAGTCTGCGCCGACATTGGTCAACGCCAGGTTAATGGCCGTATCATTTCGGGCGCCGGCACCGGTTTCGCGCGCGAAACGACACCCGCCGCGCGGCCAGGCCCCGCGGCGTCACCCTTTCCCCTTTTTCAGAATCCGGCCCTTCAGGGCCTAGACGGCCGCCTGCACGAAGGCCGTTTGCGGATAGACCATCAGTCGGCCGCGGCGAGCGCAATGCCATAGGGCACCCCCCTGCTCGCGTCATGAAGCCGCGCCATCCATTCCTGCTCCTGCAGGACGTCCGGCAGGGGCAGATTCCGCATCAGCAGGATGCCGAGCGTCAGCGCGCCTCCGGCTATCGAGGCGAGCATGGCGTATTCCAGCAGATGCTCGTAACCGAGCCACAGCGAGGTGGCGGCGAACAGCTTGGCGTCGCCGCCGCCGATCCAGCCTCGGGAAAACAGGAGAACCGTCAGGGCCAGCATGGCCAGGCCAGTGGCCACATGTGAGCCTATTTCGGCCCAGCCCAGCCCGGCGAAGGGGGCCAGCAGGAAGAAGCCGGCGACGAGGCCGAGCGACACCCGGTTGGGTATGGTCATCGTGAACAGGTCCATGGAGGCCGCCAGGGCCATGGCGGCGGGAAAGACCAACAACAAGGCGTAATCGAGAACCATGGAACGCGCCGGCTCGCTTCCGCAAAGGACAAGAGACCTGGGTTCATCCTGAGAGCCCCGAGGTAAAGGCCGGGTAAAGGCGGCGGCATGGCGCGGAAAAGAAGCCGCCCGCCGGTGAAGGCGGGCGGCTCCAAACCCTGAGTCCAGCCCTCGTAAGCGCTGGAAGCGATCAGCGACGGATCAACCGCCGCCGCCGAGACCGCCGAGAACCGCGTTGAACGCGCCCTGCAGAGCAGTGCCGATCTGCGGCAGAATGGCCACGATGGCGACCGAAATGCCGGCGGCGATCAGACCATACTCGATCGCGGTAGCGCCGGATTCGTCCTTGACGAAACGGTCGTACAGCTTCTTCATTTGTGACTCTCCCTTAAAGAGTTTCCACAGCACCAGTTCCGCCACCGGCGTCCCTTCCGGCAACCTGAACTGTGCCGAGAGTACCCTCCACGCGTTACGATCAAGTTAACAAAACGTCCGATCATTACTTGGCTCCAAAAAGCAAAAATCATGGATAGTTAATTCGATATTATGCATAAGCTTGGTTTACGCATCGTTTCTTCTAAGTACTTATTACCTAACAATCCATTTATACACAGATTTAATTTTGATGGTATTTGATATTCGCCAATTGCTCCGCATGCGGCCTACAGGTTTCACCTGTGAATTCCGATAACAACCCGGCAATTTTACCTCGACAGCCTTCCCGGACCTTCCGCGAGACCTGCGTGCCGGTTCGGGCCGGCCGTTTGCAATTCCTTCATCAATTGGAGGTCCAATCGGCGAGACCGACTAGGAAAGGAACCTGTCATGTCCAAGAGGCCGATCACCCAAGCCTGCCTCGCGCTTCTGCTGCTGGCGACCCCGGCGGCGGCGTCCGACATCGAAGTGAGGATCGACGAGGCCACTCTGGTGAGGCTGGCCAAGCCGGCTGGAGAGGTCATCGTCGGCAATCCCTCGGTCGCCGACGTGACCGTTCAGAGTTCCGGCATGCTGGTTATCACCGGCAAGAGCTTCGGCATGACCAACATGATCGTGCTCGATGCCAAGGGCACCGAGATCCTGAACAAGAAGCTGGTGGTGCAGTCCGACCCCGCCCGCTACGTCTCCCTGCAGCGCGGTTCCGCGCGGCAGAGCTATGCCTGCGGCGCGAAATGCGAACCGGCGCTGATGCCGGGCGACTCCGATGTCTACATGGAACAGATCTCCAAGGGCCTGCGCAGCAAGTTCGGCGTGGTGCAGTCGGTGGTGGAAGGCGGCCAGCCGGCACAATAGCGCGGACGGGGCGCCTCACTTGCTCAGGCGCAGGTTGCTGAGGTCCTTGGCGATTTCCGTGAAGACGGTGTTGAGCTGTTCGTTGCTCGGCGAGTCGTAATACATGCTCGTCTTCGTCGCGCAGTCGCGCATCAGATTCTTGATCGGCCCGTCGCTGAGCTGGAAGGTGATGGCGTAAATCCGCACGCCCTCATCCTTGATATTCTCGCACAGCGTTTCCGTCTTGGCGTTCAGGACCGATGTCGTCTGGCTGCCGCTGGTCCAGCCAAGATGGCCTGACTGGGCGAACCCATACGCGCTGTAATAGGAGCGATTGTGGTTGTTCATGCCGCCGCCCACGTCGTTGGCCCCGTCGGTCAGCAGCACGATGGCCTTGATCACGTCCTCGTTGTCGTAGGCAACGGCCTCCGTGTAGGGAGCAGTCGGAGAAATGACGCGCCATCCCCAGGCGAGCCCGGTGGGGATGACCGTGCTGCCGGCGGCGTTCATCTGGTTGATCGCGGTCTCGACCTGGCCGCGGACGGCCGTGAGCGCGGTCACGGGAGCGGTCGGACAGTTGAATTCCGGGCCATTGCTGCCTGAAACCGACAGGTTGTTGTACTTGCCGGTGTAGCGCTGGCGGGCATTGTAATAGGGATAGCTGCCGGAGGGCGTGTAGCCGCTGTCGGAGGCATAGCGGTTGGAATAGGAAGTGAAGTCGGGTTCGTCGGGCGCGAAATACGGCACCCACAAGGTATCGGGAACCCCCGCGTTCGGCGCGGCGTCCGTCGTGTCGTATGGCGACGGCCGGGCGCGCACGCAGCCGCCCCAGCTCCTGTTGTTGATCTGGCCGTAGAGCGTCAGCACGTTGGTGCCGGCCTGGAAGTCCTCGGCAGCGATGGACGACTGGGCGTTCACGTCGATCCAGCCCGAGTTGAGCTTGTCCGCGCCGACATTGACGGCGGCGGCGAAGGGCACGAGGCCGATGCGTATCTCGCCGTTAGCGGAATTGTCCACCTGGTCGAAGAGAATGCCGGTCAGCGACAGTGCCGCCGTCTTCAAGGCGTCGATCTTGCCGCTCCAGCTCATGGAGCCGGTATTGTCGAGCACCATCACCAGCTCGATGTGCTTCTGCTTGTAGGTCACCTCCGTGAAGGCATCCACGGACATGGTCTTGATGCCGACGATACTCATGAGTGTCGTCGGCACCGAGCCCTGGGCGGTGACGGTGATGATCTTGTCGCCCTTGACCACGTTGAGGCTGCCCGGCTTGCCGAGAGCGCCATCGGGAAAATTCGCGTCGAAATAAGCCTGCACGCGCGCCTCGATCTGCTCCTCGGTCAGGTCGGGCGAGGAGGCGGCGGCGAGGGCGGCCGCGTCGAGTGCCCGTCCCATGCGCTCCTTCGCCGAGAGCGCCCGGGCGTAGTCCACCGCGCTGCCGGTAAAAAGCATGAGCGGGACCACGACAAGGCCGAAGAGAACGGCGGTGACGCCACGCCTGTCGGCGCAGAAACGGCGGACGTGTTGGTCGCAGCAGAGAAGGAACGACAGCATGGCCTGTACCCTTTTGCGCAAGACCCCAATACGTCTTGCCGCACCGCACCGATCGATGCGGGAATATGGGCGGGCAGCTCATAAGAAAGAGGGAATCGGGAACCCGAAAATTCAGGAAAATTCGCTTTAAATCAACTTTTACCAATCGTTATGAAATCCTGGAACTGCACCGATTCTTAACCGCGCCGCTGTCTAATCGTCGGCGGTTTCCGGGCGGCGCGAATGCCTGCCGCCAATGCGTGGACGAGTGGAACAGCATATGCGCAAGTGGTTTGCCGCAAGGGCGGTACGGAGTAGGTGTGCGCCGCGCGGCCTGTGCCGCGACGAGAGCGGCGCCTCGGCGGTCGAGTTCGGCATCATCGCCGTTCCCTTCTTCGCCCTGATGCTGTCGCTGATCGAGGTAGCGCTGGTCTTCTTCGGCGGCTTCACGCTGGAGAACGCGGTCGACAGGGCCGGCCGGCTGATCCGGACGGGCCAGGCGCAGTTGCAGGGCCTCGGCCAGGAGCAGTTCAAGCAGATGGTTTGCGAGAACGTGCTCGCGCTGTTCAACTGCAACGCCAACCTGAAGATCGAGGTGGTGCGGTTCCCCAGCTTCCAGGGCATCAACCTGGGCAATCCGCTGGACGGCTCCGGCAACCTCAAGGACGACTTCGACTACGAGCCGGGCAATGGCGGCGACGTGGTGGTGGTGCGCGCCTTTTACGAATGGGACCTCATCGCCAATCTTCCCGGCGTGGGCATGGGCAACATGCCGAACGGCTCGCGCCTGATGGTGGCCACGACCACCTTCCGCAACGAACCCTTCGACAATTAGGGGCATGCATCCGATGCTTCGCGAGATCAGGAACAAGGTCCGGCGCCATCTGCACGGCATGGCCAGGGACGAGCGGGGCGTCAGCGCGATCGAATTCGCCATGGTGCTGCCGATCATGGTCGCGCTGTATGTGGGCGCGGCCGAGTTCAGCAACGCACTGACCATCGACCGGCGTGTCACCGCGGTGGCGAGCGCCACGGCCGACCTCATCGCCCAGGCCGAACAGGTCAATTCGGCCGAGCTCAATGACATCTTCGAGGCGGCATCGGCGATCATGATGCCCTACTCCGCGACGCCTGTGAAAATCAAGGCCACCAGCGTCGTCGCAGACGAGAACAACGACACACGCGTGGACTGGAGCGCGGCGATGCACGATACGCCCTACGCGAAGAACGCGGCGTTTCCGCTTCCCGACGGACTGACCCAGCCTTTCACCAGCGTGATCGTCGCGGAGGTCGAATACACCTACCTGCCCCCCGTCGGCGAGCACATTACGGGCGGCATCAAGCTGTCCGACACCTTCTACCTGCGGCCGCGCCGCAGCCTGACCGTTCCCAAGACGGACTGACCGGCCAGCGCCGGGACGGCCTGACCGCCGCCAAGCGGCTGGCGCGGCTGCATGAATCCGCTTTCTTCCCTGTGGCCGGAAACTCTGTTTTTCGGGAAACGGGCCATCAAAAGCCCGCTATGCCCCGTTGCGCCCCGCCTCGCGGTGTTATCATTCCCTGTAATCAAAGCGCCGCGGCGAAAGCGGCCCAGGGAGGAAATTCATGGCGCATTGGGTGCGTTTCGAACATCAGGGCAAGATCAAAGCCGGCACGCTCGAGGGCGGAGCCATTTCCGTCCACGAGGGCGACATTTTCGCCTCGCCCAAGGCGACGGGCGAGACGGTGGCGCTGGCCGAGGTCAAGCTGATGACGCCGTGCGACCCCGGCAAGATGGTCTGCCTGTGGAACAATTTCCGCGCCCTGACCGCAAAGATGGAAGGTGAGATTCCACCCGAGCCGCTATGGTTCCTGAAGGCGCCGAATTCCTATCTCGGGCCGGGCGGCATCATCCGGCGGCCGAAATCCTACGACGGTCCGGTTGTATATGAGGGAGAGATCGGCATCGTCATCGGCAAGCGCTGCAGCGAGATACCGGAGGCGAAGGCCGCCGAGCATATCTTCGGCTATACCTGCATCAACGACGTGACGGCGGCGAAGATCATTTCCAAGGACAAGACCTTCGCGCAGTGGACCCGCTCCAAGAGCTACGACACCTTCGGGGTGTTCGGCCCGGCCATCGCCACCGGCATCGATCCGATGAAGCTGACCATCAGGACCATACTGAACGGCGAGGAGCGGCAGAACTATCCGGTCAACGACATGACCTTTCCGCCGCACAAACTGGTCAGCCTGCTCTCGCACGACATCACGCTGATGCCGGGAGACATCATCGCCTGCGGCACGTCCGTCGGCGTCGGCTCCATGAAGGAGCCCAGGAACGACATCAAGATCGTCATCGACGGGATCGGCACGCTGGAGAACACCTACCTCCAGTAGGTTCGATTCCGGCCGGTTCGTCGCCGCGCTTCGGGACGCGGCCCGCCCCGGCGAGCAGAAACAGGGCGGCAGCCCGCAAGAACAGCACAGAGGAGACACCCATGAAGATATCCGTCATCGGAGCCGGCGCCATAGGCGGCCTCATGGCCGCGAAGCTGGCGCTCGCGGGCAACGAGGTCACGGTCGTGGACCAGGGGGCTCACCTGGCGGCGATCAAAAAGAACGGCCTGAAGCTGATCTGGGAAGACGGCAGCGAGCATATCGCCAAGGTCAACGCGACAGACGACGTCGCGGGCGCGGGCAAGCAGGACCTCGTCATACTGGCGGTGAAGGCGCATTTCCTCGACCAGGTGGCGAAGCAATCACAGGCGCTCATGGGCGACGACACCATGATCCTGACGGTGCAGAACGGCCTGCCCTGGTGGTACTTCCACAAGCTCGGCGGCAAGCATGACGGCAAGCGGCTGGAGTCGCTCGATCCGACCGGCGCGCTCGGCAAGTTCATCGACGCCGACCGTATCATCGGCTGCGTGGTCTACCCCGCGGCCGGCGTTACGGAGCCAGGCGTCATCCATCATGTGGAGGGCGACCGCTTCCCCATCGGCGAACTCGACGGCAAGGAGACGGAGCGGGTGAAGAAGCTGTACGACCTGCTGGTCGCCGCCGGGCTGAAGTCGCGTATCCTGGAGGACATCCGCTCGGAGATCTGGCTGAAGGCCTGGGGCAACCTTTCCTTCAACCCCATCAGCGCGCTGACACACGCGACGCTGGTGGACATCTGCCAGTTTCCCGAAACCCGCCAGCTCGCCGCCGACATGATGAAGGAAGCGCAGGACATCGCGGAGGCGCTCGGCATCACTTTCCGCCACACCATCGAGAAACGGATCGCGGGCGCCGAAAGCGTCGGCGCGCACAAGACCTCAATGCTGCAGGATGTCGAGGCGGGCCGCTCGCTGGAGACGGAGGCCCTGATCGGATCAATCCTGGAGATGGGCAGGATGGTGGAAAAACCCGCCCCGTCCATCAAGGCGGTCTATGCCTGCGTCAAGCTGCTCAACAAGGTGATGCTGCTGGAAGGCGGCGGCGTGAAGGTCGAGAAGGGCGTGGGCGCGGCCAAGGCCGCCTGAGCACCACCCCCCGACCCGGTCCGGGCCGATAGCCCGTTCGCGAAATGCAAAGACGGCCGTGAGCCTCTCACGGCCGTCTTTTTCCATAAACGCCGGGGGAGGGAGGGTAGGCGCTTACTGGATCAGGTAGGACAGGTTGGCGGCGGCAATGGCGATCGTCATGATCGCAACCAGCGAAAAATCGGTCATCTGTGGCTCCTCGTATCTCGTCGGCGTTGACTTCAACGTCTCTCTGGCCGTGAAGATGGCGATTGACCCGCATTAACGCAAACGATATTTATTTGTTATGAAATTAAGTGAAACTTACTTTATACGATGAATATCGCCAGCCTGCGCACCCTCGTCGCCATCGCCGACCACGGCAGTTTCGCTGCCGTCGCCAGCCGCCTGCACCTCACGCCCGCGGCGGTGAGCCAGCAGATGCGGGGCCTGGAAGCCGAACTGCGGACGCCCCTGTTCGACCGCACCACGCGCCCGCCCCGGCTGACCGCGCACGGCGCACATGTGGCCGAGCGAGCGCGGGAGGTGCTGCACAATTTCGATGCGTTTCTCGACGTGGCGAAAGCTCCCGGCGAGATCGCCGGCCGGCTCGCGCTCGGCTGCATCGCCGGGATTTCCAGCGACCTTGTGCCAAGGGCGCTGGCGAATCTGCGCGAAAGATTTCCGCGGCTTCAGATCCGCATGGAGGAAGGCCAGTCCGGTCCGCTGATCGAGCAGGTGCGCCGCCGCGAGCTCGACGCCGCGGTGGTGACCGAACCACCGGTGCCGGAGCCCGAGCTGGAATCGCTGCTGATCATGTATGAACCCCTCGTGGTCGTAGCGCCTCCGAAGTCGAAGGCAGCGGACTGGCGGGACGCCCTCACCAGCCTGCCCTTCCTGCGGCTGAACCGGAGCTCGGGCATGGGAACGCTCATCGACCACGAGATCCGCCGAGCGGGCCTGGTGGTGCAGGACGCCATGGAACTGGACTCCTCGGAGGCGGTGCTGTCCATGGCGGAGGCCGGGCTCGGCGCCGGCGTCATCCAGGCGGGACGGCTGAAGCTCGCTTCGGGGCCAGGCTCGCTGCGAACCTTTCCCTTCGGTGACACGCCGGTCCGGCGCAGGGTGGTTCTGATGGAACGGTTGAACAACCAGCGCTCGGACCTCTCTCAGGTGCTCTATCTGGAACTGAAGCGCCTGACGGACCGGAGCAACGCAACGCAATCTCGTGGACTCGGGAAACGGAAGGCGGAAAGAACATGACCACTGTCGGATTTGTCGGTCTGGGGTCCATGGGCCTGCCCATGGCCAGGAACCTTGTCTCCAGGGGATACGACGTACGCGGCTACGACATGCGTTCCGCACCCGGCGAGACGCTCGCAAAGGCGGGCGGGACCGTCGCCGGGTCGAGCGCCGACGCCGCGAGGGGAGCCGACGTGCTTGTCCTCATGGTCGTCAGCGCCGCGCAGGCGGAGGCGGTTCTGTTCGCCGACGGCGCACTGGATACGCTGGCGCCGCAGGCGACCGTGATCCTGATGGCCACCTGCGCCCCGCGGGCGGTGGAGGAAATCGCCGGCCGCGTCACCACAAGCGGGCGCGGCTTCATCGACGCTCCGGTATCGGGAGGCGCCAGGGGCGCGGAGACCGCCACGCTGACCATCATGGCGGCCGCGCCGGGGCCGGTGATGGAAAAGTGCCGCAAACTGCTCGAGGCGCTCGGCGACAAGCTGTTCCACGTCGGCGAAAAGCCGGGCCAGGGCGCCACCGTCAAGACGGTCAACCAGCTCCTGTGCGGCGTTCACATCGCCGCCGCGGCCGAAGCCTTCGCGCTGGCTTCCAAGGTGGGCGTGGACACGAAGGTGATGCTGGACATCCTAGGCGGATCGGCGGCGTCGAGCTGGATGTTGCGCGACCGCGGCCCGCGCATGCTGGAGCGGGATCCCGCGGTGACCAGCAGCGTCGATATCTTCGTGAAGGACCTCGGGCTGGTGCTGGAAGCGGGACGAGACGCCAGGACTGCCTTGCCGCTGGCGGCGGCGGCGCACCAGATGTTCGTGTGCACCTCGGGCCGGGGAGACGGCGCGGCCGACGACAGCCAGGTGATCCGGGCCTACCGCCTGCTCAACGGCAAATAGAGCGCCCCAGCCCGGATATCGGGCAGCCGTTATCGCCGGGCAACCGAATATTTACCCGCGCGCCTGAAAATCGGGAAATTACTCGAATTGGGCGTGCTCCCCTTCCAAGGGGCGCCGTGACGTGTTTGTCATGCGGGTATCCAATCTTTCCTGGACAAGTGGCGGCGGCTGGTCGTGCGCGCCCGGCAATTGCCATGACGCCAATCTCGTCATCTATTTCGGCTCGCGCCAGGCCCTGGAGAGCGGCGAGCGCTATGCAGAACTGAAAGACGCGTTCCCTTCTGCCCACGTGCTGGGATGCAGCACGGGCGGGCAAATCCACAATGACGATATCTCGGACGATGAGATCGGGGCGCTGGCCATCCGGTTCGGCGCCACGCGGCTGAAGGCCGTCTGCAGGGAAATCGGGAGCGCGGAGCATTCCGCAGCCTGCGGGCAGGAAATAGGCCAGGCCCTGGCCGCACCCGATCTCTCCGGCGTGTTCGTTCTGTCCGACGGATTGAATGTGAACGGCAGCGCACTGGTCGCGGGACTGACCGGGGCCATAGGCAACCGGATACCCGTTACGGGCGGACTGGCGGGCGACGGCGCGGCGTTCCAGAGCACGCTCGTGGGCTGCGACGAACCTCCCCGGCCCCGGCGGATCGCGGCGATAGGCTTCTACGGAAGCGCTGTCCGCATCGGTCATGGCAGCGCGGGCGGCTGGGACGTGTTCGGCCCCCACCGGCGCATCACCCGCTCAAGCGGCAACGTTCTCCATGAGCTGGACGGGGAGCCCGCGCTCGACCTGTATGAACGCTATCTCGGGCCCGAGGATGCGCAGGGGCTTCCCGGCACGGGCCTGCTGTTCCCGCTGCGCATCGCCAGTCCGGAGCAGCCACGCAACGGACTGGTCCGAACCATCCTCGCGGTGGACCGCGAGACGCGATCCATGACCTTCGCCGGCGACATGCCCGAAGGCTGGGTCGCGCAACTGATGCGCGGCCATTTCGACAGGCTCGTGCAGGGCGCGGCGGACGCCGCGCAGGGGGCCGCTTCGTCGCTCAACGGCACTGGCGCGACCGGCGCCGCCATCCTGGTGAGCTGCATCGGGCGCAGGCTGCTGATGGGCCAGCACGCGCTGGAGGAAGTCGAGGCCGCGGCCGAGAGACTCGGCAGCAACGTTTCCCGTATCGGCTTCTACTCCTATGGGGAAATCTCGCCGCATGCCGCATCCGGCACGTGCGAACTGCACAACCAGACCATGACCGCCACCGTGTTCTCGGAAGCGGGGGCATGACGGTTGATCAAAAACCTCTTCATCAAGCAGGTCGCGAAGTGCACCGGCACTGACGGCGCCGTGGACATGGACGCGCTGTCGCGGCTCGTCATCGCCACATACGAGGATGCCGAGCGCGACCGCAGGCGCACCGACCGCTCGATCTCGCTGATGGTCGAAGAGCTGGATCAGCTCAACTCCAGCCTCGAGGAGAAGATCCGCAGGCGGACAGCCCAGTTGCACGAGAGCCAGCGCGAAGCCGAGAAGCAGAACTCCCTGTTCGACGCCGCGCTGAAGAACATGGCGCAAGGTCTGGCCATGTACGACGCGGACGGCACCCTGGTCATCAGCAACCAGCGCTACGCGGAGATGTACAGGTTTCCGGCGGACTATGTGAAGCCGGGACGCCGCCTCCAGGAGCTTTTTCACTACCGGCATGCCCACGGACAACTCATGGGGGACCCGGACAAGGTGCTGGAGACGATCCTTTCCTCCATTCGGCAGGGGTTGAAGCATTCGCGTATTCAGCAGTTGCCGGACGGCCGGCATATCCTCGTGAACTGCCAGCCCATGAGCGACGGCGGCTGGGTCAGCACGCATGAGGACATTACCGAACGGCGCGAGGCGGAGCAGCGTATCGCCCATATGGCGCGGCACGACTCGCTTACGGATCTGCCGAACCGGCACACACTCATGGACGATCTGTCCATGGCGGTGCGGAAAGCGGCCCCCGGCCGCGAAGTGGCCGTGCATTTCCTCGACCTGGACCGCTTCAAGACCATCAACGACACGCTCGGACATCATGTGGGCGACATCCTGCTCAAGGCGGTGGCCAAGCGGCTGGGCAATTGCGTGAAATGCGGCGACATGATCGCGCGCATAGGCGGCGATGAATTCGCCATCGTCCAGAAGGATATCCGCGACCGCGAAGGCGCCGTAGCGCTCGCAAACCGTATCTGCGCAACCGTCAACGCGCCCTACGACCTCGACGGCCACGTATTGGTCGCCGACGTAAGCGTCGGCATCGCCATCACCCCCGACGATGGCCGCGAGCCGGGCGAACTGCTCAAGCACGCAGACCTCGCCATGCACAGGGCGAAGGCGGAGAACAAGGGGTCCTACCGCTTCTTCGATCCGGAAATGAGCGCCCGCATCGGCCGGCGCCGCGAACTGGAGCTCGATCTCCGCACCGCCTACGAGAGCGGGCAGTTCGAGGTTCACTACCAGCCGATCGTCCGGCTGGCGGCCAGCAAGGTCTCTTCCTGCGAGGCTCTGCTCCGCTGGTGCCACCCTCAGCGCGGGCAGGTATCCCCCTCGGAGTTCATACCCGTGGCCGAGGAAATCGGTCTCATCGTCAAGCTGGGAGAATGGGTGCTGCGCACCGCCTGTACCGACGCCATGTCGTGGGACGGCGGCGTCGGGGTGTCGGTGAACATTTCGCCGACCCAGGTCGCGGACCACAGGTTCCTGCCCCTGGTCAAGGACGTGCTCGAGGAGACCGGCCTTCCGCCACACCGGCTGGAGATCGAGATCACCGAGGAGGTGCTGGTGCGCAACCCCGATGCGGCGCGCAGCGTGCTGGCCGGCCTGCGGGACATCGGGGTGCGCATCGCGCTCGACGACTTCGGAACAGGCTACTCCTCGCTGATCTACCTGTGCCAGTTTCCCTTCGACAAGATCAAGATC
>JBFWSL010000018.1:0-25583 GCA_050248375.1 Hyphomicrobiales bacterium
GCGGGCTTTCGCACAGCCCCGCGATCATGGCCTCGCGGCCGGCCTCGATGCGCTTGGCGATGGCGATCTCGCCCTCGCGGGAAAGCAGCTCCACCGAGCCCATCTCGCGCAGATACATGCGCACGGGGTCGTCGGTGCGCTCGGCCGGCTCCGCCTTGGCGGCGGCCTTGGCGGGCACAGGGGCGACGATCGCCGGGGGCTGGTCGCCATCCTCCCCGTCGCCCTGCCTGTCTTCGCCTTCCTCGGCTTCCTCGACCACGTTGATGCCCATATCGGAGAGCATCGACATGGTATCCTCGATCTGCTCGGAAGACACTTCCTCACTTGGGAGTACGGCGTTCAGCTCGTCATAGGTGACATAGCCGCGCGCCTTGGCGGTCTTGATCAGCCTCTTCACCGAGGCGTCGGTCATGTCCAGCAGCGGCCCGTCGGACCCCTCGCGGGCCTGCGGTTGCTCTTCCTGCTGCGCCGTTTTCGTAGCCATATGAAGTCTCTCCGCGATCCTTGTCCCCGGGGAGGGGCCGCCCGCCCCGCACCGCCTCGTCCGGGCTATCCGAACCGCCTTAAGGCGTCCTTAAGGCGGGCTTTACCCTGTTCCGTTCCGGTCCGGCCCTGTCCCGCGCCGGACCTCGCGCCAAAGGGCCCGGCCCCATGCGCGAGACGCGCGGAAAAGGCCCGCCTCAGGCGGCCCTTCCGGGCCCCGAGCCGTAACCTTCCACGCTTGCTTCCGTACCGTCCAGCGCGGCCAGTTGCTGCTGCACCGCCTTCAGCCGCTCGAAAGCGGCCTCCGTCCCTTCCTCGCCCAGCGCCCGTTCCGCGGCCTCGAGCTCGCGCTTCAGTTCGAAGGACCGCCGGTGCAGGGTCAAGACCTGCCGCCAGCCGGTCTCGACATCGCGTCTCGACGCCCCGGGCTCGGCAAACCAGTCGCTCTTGTGTGTTATGGCGCGCTCAATCCGGGCCACGGCCGCGCCTTTCTCATGGCGACTCAATTGAGTACGAAAGCCTGCGATGTCAAGGTCTTTCTGCCCGGCCTGGACATCCAGCATGGCGTCGCGCAGGTCCGCCAGCGCCCTGCTGGCGAACTCGACACGGGCGATTTCCTCCGCCCATTCCTCCAGCATCCACGGGTGGTTGAGCAGGGTCAGCAGCAGCAGCGCCTCCCTGGGCGCGATCTGGGCCGCCCCCGAAACCAGGCCGGAGCGGCGCAGGGCCTCGCTCGGCGGCGCCGAAACCCAGGGCTGCGGCGGCCCCCTCCGGTCCCGCCAGCCGCCCGGACGCCCGGAATTGCGCCCCTCGCGGGCGGAGGGAGAGGCATTCGAACCCGCCGGATACGGCCGCGCCCCGGAACCGGCCCGGCCCGGCGGGGGGGCCGAAGCCGCCGCCCACAGCCGCGCCAGCCGCTGCTTGAAGTCCTGGCCGTAATGGCGGCGCACCCGCTCGTCGCGGATCTCCTTCAGCAGCGAGGCGAGCCGCGCCTCCAGCGCCGCGCGCCGCTCCGGCGTGTCGAAGGGCCCTGCCTCCGTCTCCCGGCCCCACAGCACGTCCGCCAGCGGCCGCGCCTCCTCCAGCACCGTGCGCACGCCGGCGGCGCCCTCGCGCCGGGCGAGGTCGTCCGGGTCGAGCCCCTCCGGCAGGAAGGCGAAGCGCAGGCTGCGCCCCGCCCCCAGCAGCGGCAGCGCCACGTCGATGGCCCGGTAGGCCGCCTTCAGCCCGGCCGCGTCGCCGTCGAAGCACAGCACCGGCTCCTCCGCCATGCGCCACAGCAGGCCGAGCTGGTCGTCGGTCAGCGCCGTGCCGAGCGGCGCCACCACGTTGGCTATGCCGACCCCCGCCAGCGCGATCACGTCCATGTAGCCTTCCACCGCCACCACCGAGCCCGCGTCATGGGCGGCGGCGCGGGCGCGGTGGGCGTTGAACAGCACATGCCCCTTGTGGAAGAGGCTGGTCTCCGGCGAGTTCAGGTATTTCGCCGGCGCGGAAGCGTCGAGCGCGCGCCCTCCGAAGGCGACGACGCGGCCCTGCAGGTCGCAGATCGGAAAGATGACACGGTTGCGGAAGCGGTCGTAGGAGACGGGAATGTCGTCGCCCGCGATCAGCAGCCCGGCGGCGATCATCTGCTCCTGCGTCGCGCCCTGCCCGGCCAGATAGTCCTTCAGCGCATGCCGGCTGTCGGGCGCGAAGCCGATGCGGAAGGTCTCGATCTCCCGCGCTGCGAGGCCGCGCCGGTCGAGATAGGCCCGCGCCGGACCGCCCGCGCCGCCGGTCAGGCTCTGCTGGAAGAAGGCGCAGGCCTTTTCCATCAGCCCGCGCAGGCCGTCGAACTCCCGCGCGCGCTTTTCCTCGCCAGGCGCGGCCCTGGGCATCTCCAGCCCCGCCTCCTGCGCCAGCCGCTCCACGGCCTCGGGGAAGCTCAGACCTTCCGTCTTCTGCACGAAGGAGAAGATGTCTCCATGCTCGCCCGAGGCGAAGCAGTGATAGAAGCCCTTCTGGTCGTTGACCGTGAAGGACGGCGTCTTCTCCTGCTTGAAGGGGCTGAGGCCCTTATACTCGCGGCCCGCCCGCTTCAGCTTCACGCGCCGCCCCACCACCTGGCTCACGGGCAGGCGCGCGCGGATTTCATCGAGGAAATGGCTGTCGAAGCGCATCGGGGCGTGTCAGCGAATCAGTTTGCAGGGCCGGTTGAGACGCTAGCAAATCGAAAGCCCCGCGCGAATCGCGCAGACGCGCACCCGGCGATCAATCATCCCCTGTGGAAAAGCTGGGGACAGATTGCGAGATAAGCAACGGCACCCCCCTACCGCCGGATATAGGCCAGCAGCGCCTGGAAGGTGGCGGGGCCGAGCTGGCCGTCGATGGCGCCGTTGTAGAAGCCTTCCGACTTCAGCAGCATCTGGAATTGCCTGCGCATCTCGACGCTGCGTTCGGAGATATCCTTGAAATCGTCCTCGGAAATGTCGCCCTCCTGGTCATAGCCGCGCAGGAGGATCTGCGCCGCTTCCGCAGGATTGCGCCGAACGCCCTTGCCGCTGTCCAGGAATTCGGCCACGTTCTCGGCCTCGAAGGTATCCGACCAGTTCTCCGCTTCCCCGCTGCGGCGGTACCAGCGGTAGGATTCCTGCTGGTTCGCCGCGTAGGTGTCGCCGCCATATTCATAGTTGATCGCCAGGCTCGTCATGGCTCCCGTATGTCCCATGTCGGCCGCCTCCCGCAGAAGCCGCAAGGACTTTGCCTCGTCCTTCGGGGCGCCCTCGCCGTCTTCATAGGCGTCCGAAGCGTAGTATTTCGCATCCGCGTCCCCGGCTTCGGCCGCGCGGATGCGCCACTCGTAATAGCGCCGCCAATACTGGTCCGCCTTGTATTTGTCCTCCGAGACGCCGTTGCCATATTGGTAGTCGATCGCGACCGAGGAGAGCGCGTAGAAATAGCCGGCTTCCGCGGCCTTGAGGCGCCAGTGATGGCCCTCGATCTCGTTCTTGGCGGTTCCGTAGCCGTCCATATAGGCACTGCCGACCGAATCCATCGCCGAGGCATCCCCCTTGCGCGCCTGCTCCATGTAGATGGCGAAACGCTGCCGCTTCCAGTAGTCGGCCTTGGTGCTGTCCTCGGAAAATCCGTAGGGCGGATAGGTGTAGTGGGAGATCAGACTGCTCATGGCGCTTACGCTCCCTTTCTCCGCGGCGCGCTGGTACCAGGTCACCGCTTCGGTCTCGTTGCGGAGCCTGCCGGGCGCGTAGGCCAACAGCGAGCCCAGATCGTACATCGCATCGCCGTCGCCGGCCTCGGCCCGCTGGCGCAGCAGTGCCCGCCCCCGCCCGAACCATTCCGCAGCCTTGTCCCGGTCTTTCTCGACGCCGGTTCCCTTCCAGTAATGCTTGATGAGATCGCTGGTCACTGCCGTGTCGCCGGCTTCCGCGGCCTTGAGCCGCCATTCAACCGCCTTGCCCAGATCACGCCGCAAGCCCGCTTTCGGGCTGGCGTGGAAATCGGCCAGCATGCGCATGGCGGCCATGTGCCCGCCTTGCGCCGCCTTCTCGAGCGTGGCGATGGATTCGCCGAAGCGAAGCGCCCGATACAATGCGCGTCCAAGCTGATAGAGGTAGCGCGCCTCGCCGGGCGCTTCCCTCACCGCGGCCTCGCAGGCACGCACCGCCTCTTCTCCCTTGACCGACTCCAGCATCAAGCCCCGGGTCACGCCCGACTGCTTCGCCTGCGTGTCGTAGCGGTCGGCGGCCAGTTCGTCGCACAGCGCCAATGCTTGTTCGCCCGTCACCGCGCCGTCCGCCGGCTTCTCCGGAAACACCCCGACCGCCACCTTCGGGCGCTTCAGCTCCTTCAGCTTCGCCTGCGCCAGCGCGCCGAACAGGCCGTCCGGGTGCTCCTGCAGGAACGCCTCCAGCACGGCCGTGTCCTTCGTGTCCTTCACCAGCTCCCAGGCCTGCGCGGCGGCGCTCGGCGGCAATGGCGCTGCCGGCGCCGCCACCGGCACATCGCCCGCGCCGCGCAGGTAGTAGCGGCCGATCAGCGACAGCGACAGCTCCGGCAGTTGCTGCTGGCCGGTATCCCGGTAGACGTCCTCCGAGATACTGCGGAACACCAGCCCGATCTCCTGCGCCGTCTCGATATGCTTCAGGAAGGCGGAGGTATAGGGGCTGTTGCGCCCGCTGCCGTCGTCGGCGGTGCGGCCCGACTGGGTGGAGAAGGCGACGATCATGCCCTGCGGGCTCTCGATGCGGGCCAGGCCGCGCCCCATCGCCGCCGCGCGCGTCTTGCCGATGGAGCGCCCGAGCTGGTCCGCCAGCGGATTGTCGCGGCACGCGTCCAGCACCAGGATGCGCAGGTTCTTGGCCTTCTGGAGGTCGGCGACGATCTCGTCCACCCGCGCCATGCGCCGCAGGTCGGCCTCGTCGGCCAGCCTGGCGTCCACCGGCATCAGGTAGTTGACGCCGCCGAACTGCATGGCGTGGCCGGAATAGTAGAACAGCGCCACATCCGCGTCCCGCGCCGCGCGGGAAAAGCGGATCATCGCGTCCTGCATCCTGGACTGGTCCAGGTCCAGGCCGACGATGGTCTCGAAGCCCGAGCGCTTCAGCGCTTCCGCCACGTCCGCCGCGTCGTTCCCGGGATTGGGAAGCTGCGTCGCGTGCCGGTAGGCGCCGTTGCCGATGATGAGGGCGACCCGGCTTTCCGCCTTGAGCGGGCCGGAAAGGCAGGCAGCCAGAGCAAGGATAACCAGGAAACCGAGCGCGCGCAGCATTGCCCCCACTCCCAAAAGCAATGATCCCCGGAAAGAGATTTATCGCCTATCTCCGGCCTCCGGCGCCAGCACGAAAAGATCGAACGCGAGCTGGCGGCATCATCTTCGTGCCGGTTCTCTATGCGGTGTTCCAGCGCATGCGCGAGGGGTCCGGGCGTCCGCGCGAAAAGGCCCCGGCGCCCAGGCGTTTCGCGCGTCCCGCCAGGACGGCGAAACAGGCGAGACTCAGCCGCGCTTGCGGCCGTTGCCCTTGCGCCGGCGCGGCGCGCGTTCCACCCGCGCCGGAAAGGCGACGTGGATCGCCGTGCCGCGCTTCAGCCGCTCCACGGTCACCTCGCCCCCGATATGCCGTGTCAGCGCCTTGATGAGGCGCAGCCCCGTGGAGCCGTCCGACGACAACTGGAAGCCGTCCGGCAAGCCCTTGCCATTGTCGGCGACGGTGAGGATCACCCGGCGCTCGCCGCCGTTCTCCCGTTTGAGCGAGATGCGCACCCGGCCGTCCTTGCCCTTGGCGAAGGCATGCTTGCAGGCGTTGGAGATCAGTTCGTTGAGAATGAGCCCCAGCGAGATGGAATGGGCAATGGACAGCTTGGCGCCCGAAGCCGCGGGCTCGATGCTGATCCGTATGTCGCTGGCATCCTGGTAAGCGGTGCCGAGCAGCCCAGCCAGCTCGCGCGTGAACGTGCCCAGGCTCGGCGAGCGGTCGTTGTATTCCTCGTAGAGCAGCCGGTGGATCTCCGACAGCGCCAGCACGCGCCCGGACAACCCCTTCAGCCGCTTCTGCGCCTGCTCCGCGCTCATGCCGCGTCCGCCGATCTCCAGCATGGAAAGCACCATCTGGAAATTGTTCTTCACCCGGTGATTCAGCTCGCGGATCAGCACCTCGCCCCGTTCGACGCTGGAGATGAGCTGGCCCTGCTCGTCCTCGATGGTCGCGACCATCCCGTCGAAGGCCTCCGCCAGTTCCCCTATTTCGTGCTCGTCGTAGGGAACCTCGCTGCGTTCGGAGAGGTCTCCGGCGGCCACGGCTTCCGTCGTGCGCGTCAGCGAACGCACATGGCGCGCCACGAACATCTCCGCGGCGAAGGCGGCGGCGAGCAGCGCGAGCGCCAGAACCGCGAGCGGAGCCGCCACCGTATGGAACAGCGCGTCGCCATATTCCACATACTCCGCGTAACGCGGCGAGCCCACGGCGATCACCAGCCCGCCGCTGCCGGTCGCCTTGAAACCGTAGACGCGCGGACTGCCGGTGGCGTCGTCCGCCCGCAACGTGCCCTCCTGCGCGCCGCCCATCTGCTGGCGCGCCGGCCCGGAAGGCGCGGCGATATCGCCGGTGTCCTTTTCCTTGCTGTTGAAGTTGTGCGACAGCAGTTGCCCGTCCGCGCCGAAGGCCGAGATGGTCATGCGCTCGGGCAGTTGCACGGTCGAGGCGACGAAGTCGATCCAGCGCAGGTCGATGGCGACCGCCACGGTCCCGGCGGAACCGCCGTCCGCCTTGCGCACCGGCAGAGCGGCCGTGAGGATCGCCGTGCCGTCGCCGGCCACTTCGTAGCCGCCGAGCACGAGCCCTCCGCCCTCGCCCGCCTTGCGGAACCAGCCGAGCCCCGAGGCATCGCGCGGCAGGCCGATCTCCTGCGTGGCGCAGATGCGCAGCCCCTGGCTGTCGTAGACGGCCACCCCCGCGAAGGCGGAGCGCGTCTGCGGCAGTTGCTGCATCGCCTGGCGGCACGATACCGGTTCCTGGACGATGGCGGGCCCGCGGGCGGCAATGGTCTCGAGCAGCGCGCGCGCCCTCTCCAGCACGACGTCGTGCTGGGCCGCGCCGACACGTGCCAGCCTCTCGACCGTCAGCTCGATCTGCCGTGTCTGGTCCACGATCCGGCCCGCCGCCAGCGAGAAGGCAACGGCGATGCCGGGCAGCGCCGCCAGCAGGATGATCATCAGCATGCGCTGGCGCAGCGTCAGGCCGCTCGCGACGGAACTGAACCAGTCCGCGAAACGCGCCACGCGCCGTTGTTCGATGTCCGCGCCCACGCTGCTCACTCTGTCATTCCCCCGGGATTGGGCATTTGCCGCGCGCTCCACGCCTGTCTGGCGCCCGCGGGCTCTCGCCCGCCGCCACATGTCTGCGATATCGGCAATTTCCGCAACGTCGCCGGCGCCCGTTGCGCTATCCCTGATGCGGGCGATTGTAGCAGCTATGCGCGGATCACCAAGGTCGGGATGGCGGGAAAATTGCCCTGCCGTCAAAGCGGAAATCGCGCAAACGCGCGGGTCTAGACGCCGAAGGGGTAGGTTTCCGGAGTTCCTTCCAGCTCCGCCGCCTTCAGCGGCGATACCGCCCGGGTCCGCCCGATCCAGATATACTCGTCGAACTGCCGCGGCAGGATAGCCTCGAAATAGTGGCTCGCCAGCTCGCTGTCGGGCCGGTAGACGACCCCGATGGCGCGCTGCAGCCGCGGCTTGAGCAGCACCTGGCGCAGCTCGTCGGGCGCGCCGCGGATAGGCAGGAAGAACTGTCCCATGCCGGTGGCGCGGCATAGCGCCTCGTAGCTTTCCGGCAAGGACGCCCGCACGGTCTTGATCTCCATCGGCCCGTCCCAGTCGGAAGCGGCGGCCACCGTGCCCTCATCGGTGCCGAAGCCGATGAGGAAGGCCTTGTCGCCGAACTCCCGCCGGCAGAGTTGCCCGATGTTGAGTTCGCCCCGGGCCGACATCTCCGTGGCGGAGGCGTCCCCCACATGGGAGTTGTGCGCCCATACCGCCACCTTGCTCCCGGATCCGTAATGGGAGAGCAGCGACTGCAACGTCTCGAACATGTGACCGTCGCGAAGATTCCACGAGGCGCGCGAGCCGTAATACATGATGCGATAGTAGCGCTCCGCCGACGTGATCAGCCGCGCGTTCTGCACCGCGTCGAGAAAGCGCTCGCCGTCGCGGCCCTTGTACTCCGCGTGTTTCTTCAGCAGATCGCCGAGCATGTCCACGACGTCCCGTTCGCAGATCGGATAGCGCCCGCTGAGCGCGGCCCGTCCGTAGGTCGCCGGATCGGACTGCCACGGCGTCAGGCATCCGTAGCGCACCCGCGCCACCTTGGCCGTTTCCGGATCGACGTCATCGAGATAGCGCAGCACGGCGCGGATGGAGTTGTAGAGACTGTAGATGTCGAGGCCATGGAAGGCCACGCGCCGGGACTTGCGAAGGCCGCCATTGTGCTCGCGCAGCCAGTCCACGAAGGCCCGCACTTCGCTGTTGCGCCACATCCATACGGGGAACCGCGCGAAGGCCTCCCAGTCGGTGGCCGGATACTCCATGTGCCGGACGTAGTGGTCGATGCGCGTGGCGTCCGGCCAGTCGCCCTCGATGGCGACGATGTTGAAACCCTTCTCGGTGATGAGCGCCCGCGTGAGGCGCTCGCGCATCCGGTAGAACTCGGACGTGCCGTGGGTGGACTCCCCGATCAGCACCACGCGGGCCGCCCCGATCCGCTTCAGCAGCGGCGCCAGGTCCGCCCGGTCAACGTCGTCGAACGGCTGGGCGTGCCGGGCGATCGTCTCCACCACCGCCGCGTCCGGGTCGCGCGGCTTGTCCCGCCTGAGCTTCGGCGGCATCTCCGCGTCGGGCTGCCAGCCCTCCTCGCCGAGCAGCGGCACGAAGCGAACGTCGGCGATATCCTCGGAGACGAACTCATCCACTTCCGTGCGCGTGACCCGCACCAGCTCCTGCACCCGATGGCTCGATCCCACCGGGATCATCATCCGTCCGCCCACGCGGAGTTGCTGCTTCAGCGCCTCGGGCACCTTCGGCCCGCCGGCCGCGACGATAATGGCGTCGAACGGTGCGTGCGCTTCCCAGCCAAGCGTACCGTCGCCGTGCAGCACATTCACATTGCCATAGCCGAGATCCTGCAGCACCTCCTGCGCGCGCTCCGCGAGCTGGCCGATGCGCTCCACCGTGTAGACTTCGGCCGCGATCCTCGACAGCACCGCCGCCGCGTAGCCCGAGCCGGCGCCGATCTCGAGAACCTTCTCGCCGCCCTCAAGGCCGAGCGCATCGATCATGAAGCCGACGATGTAGGGCTGCGAGATGGTCTGGTTGGCGTCGATAGGCAAGGGCGTGTCGTCATAGGCGAATTCCCGCAGGCTCGCCGGCAGGAATTTCTCCCGGGGCACCTCGCGCATGGCGTCGAGCACCAGCCCGGAGCGCACGCCGCGCGCGGCGATCTGGCTATCCACCATCTGGCTGCGCAGTTTGGCGTAGTCGGTCATCGGCCGAATTCCGGCACTCGCTTCAGCACCGGTCCCCTTCCTCGTCCTGATCGGTGGTCAGGATATCGTAGACGGCCGCGGCGGCGCCCGTCAGCGGCACCCGTTCGTCGCCTGCGATGTCGCTCACGCCCTGCGACCACAGCAGCGCGGCTTCCACGTCCCGCGCCGTGGCCCCGGTCTCGAGCAGCGCGATGATCATCCATTCGGGCACGTCCCCGCACAGCCGGGTCAACTCCTCGCGGCTGAGGGTCGGATTGGGCTTCTGCGCCATGGGTCAATCTCCCTGGGAAACACCTGTTTTAGATAGCGTGAACTCCCCCGCGGCCGATTGATTTGCGTCAAGGCCGCCGCCCCCGCTCTCGCCTATCCTCTATAACGTCGCAAACGCCTGGAGGTTCATGCGTAATGACACGCAATGTCGGAGGTATCGACCGGGTGCTCCGGTTCGTCGTCGGGCTGGCGCTGATCGCCTACGCGATACCGCTTGGATTTCCGCAGACAGGTTGGAACTGGGTCGGCTGGATCGGAGTGGTTCCGCTGTTGACCGCCGTGTTCAGCACGTGCCCGGCTTACAGCCTGATCGGCGTCTCGACCTGCAAGCGCTAGCGCATCATCCGGCCAGGTGGAACCACTTGGCCGACAAGATGATGCGCCAGATCAATAGCCCGAGCATGATCCTGTCGGAAAAGTGGTATCCACTTTTCCGGATCATGCTTTAGCCGGCAACTCCTTCAAGCCCGGTCCCGGCCTTTCGCCTGTAAAGCGCCAAGGCCAGCAGCTTGCCTGTCTGGCCGGTGAGGAGGGGAACGAGGCTCATGGCCAGGATGACCGCCCACGCATCCGCCGCCGGCTCGTGGAGCTGCAGCAAATCCGCGGCCAGCGGAAACCACATCGCGGCGACGATGATTGCCGTGCACAGCGCCAGTGCGCCCCACACCAGCCTGTTGCGCGTGACCGCGTTCACGAGCATGCCCGACCTGGGATCGCGCATGTTGAACACATGCCACAACTGCGCGAAGGCCAGCGTCAGGAAGGATACGGTGGTCGCATTCTCGCCTTCCAGTCCCAGCACCTCCATCGCGATCAGCAGCGCGCCCAGCGTCGCCACCGTGATGCTGAGCGCGTGACCGATGATCCCGAGCCAGAGCGCGCGGGTGATGATGGGCCGGCCGGGGTCGCGTGGCGGACGCTGGATGATTTCACGGTCACCCTCTCCCGCGCCGAGCGCGAAGGCCGGAAACACATCGGTGACGAGGTTCAGGAACAGGATCTGCAGCGGCTGCAGCGGCAGCGGCAACCCGCTCAGGATCGCCAGGCCGACAACCAGGATTTCGCTGAGGTTGCACGACAGCAGATAGGAGACGAAGTTCTGGATGTTGCGGAAGATCACGCGGCCTTCGCGGATCGCGGCGACGATGGTGCTGAAGGCGTCGTCGCGCAGCACCATGGCCGCGGCCTCGCGCGCGACCTGCGTACCGCGCAGCCCCATGGCCACGCCGATGTCCGATTGCTTCAGCGCCGGCGCGTCGTTTACCCCGTCGCCTGTCATCGCGACGATATTTCCCTCTGACTGGTAGAGAGAAACAAGGTCCAGCTTCTGCGCCGGGCTCACCCGCGCGAACACATCCGCCCGCAACGCCTCGCGTCTTTCCGCCGCGGTCATCCTGTGGCGCGGCTTGAGATCGCGCCCCTCGATGACGCTGACGCCGCGGCCCGACAGGCCGATGGCCTCCGCGATGTTGCGCGCCGTCACCGCATGGTCTCCGGTGATCATCACCACGCGGATACCCGCCCCGTGACAGCTCGCTATGGCCTCCGCCACATCGCCGCGCGGCGGGTCGATGAGACCGACCAGCCCCAGGAAGGTAAGTTCGCGGTAGGCCTCGCCGTCCGCCGCGCGCGTCTGCCTGGTGGCCACCGCCAGCACACGCATGCCGCGCTCCGCGAGTTGCTCGGTCCGCCTGAGCCATTCCCTGCGCCGCTTCGGGTCCAGCGCCCGCTGCCCCGCCCTGGTCGCATGCTCCAGCACGGCCTCGGGCGCGCCTTTCACATAGACCACATGGCCGCCCCTGGCGCGGTGCACGGTGGCCATCATCTTCGATTCCGAGCTGAAGGCGACTTCGCGGACGCGCCTTTGCTGCTTCTCGAGCGCCTCGCGCGTCTTGCCGCCGGCCAGTCCGGCCCGCAGCAGCGCCACTTCGAGCGGATCGCCGATCGCGTCCCTGCCGCCCCGGCGCAGCTCCGCGTTGTTGCAAAGCACCAGCGCCCTCAGCGCCTCGTCGAGCGCGGGCAGGTCCGCCGCGGTCACCGGCTTGCCGTCCAGTTCGAAAGCGCCGCCGTCCAGGCGCACCTGTCCCTGGGGCAGCCAGAGCTCCCCGACGGTCATGCGGTTCTCGGTCAGCGTCCCGGTCTTGTCGGTGAAGATCACCGTGGTCGCACCCAGCGTCTCCACCGCGGCCAGCCGCTCGATCAGCGCATTCTGCCGCGCCATCCGCCACATGCCGCGCGCCAGCGCCATGGTGGTGACGATGGGCAGCCCTTCGGGGATCGCCGCCACCGCAAGCGCGATGGCCGCTTCCACCATGAGGAACAGGTCGTAGCCCAGCGCCACGCCGGCGGCGCCGAGGACAACGACCACCGCCACGGTGAATTCCACCAGATGGCCGCTCAACCGGCCGAGCTGGCGCTCCAGCGGCGTATGCTCGGACTCCGCCTCGCTGACCAGGTGCGTGATGCGGCCCAGCTCGGAATCCATTCCCGTCGCGACGATGACGCCGAGACCCGAGCCCCGGGTGACCGAGGTCCCCTTGAACATCATGCAGCGCCGCTCCGCCAGCGGCGCTCCGGCTTCGACCGGCCGAGCATCCTTGGACACGGCGAGCGACTCGCCCGTCAGGGTCGATTCGTCCGCGGCCAGGTTGGACGCCGTGACCAGACGCAGGTCGGCGGTCACCACGTCCCCGCCCTCCAGCAGCACCATGTCGCCCGGCACCAGTTCCTCCGCCGGCACCACCACCGTCTTACCGCCGCGCCTTACCCGCGTATCGATGGTGGCCAGCGTCCGCAGCCCCTCCATCGAACGCACCGCGCGCAGTTCCGTGACGAAGCCGATGGCCGTGTTGATGAGCAGCACGAGGAAGATCGCCAGCGCTTCCTTCCATTCGCCGAAGGCGAAGGCGATCGCGCCGGCGGCGGCGAGCAGCGCCACCACCGCGCTGGAGAACTGGTTGATGAGGATTGCGGCAACGCCCTTCGACCGCCGGGCCCGCAACTCGTTGGGTCCGTACCTCGCCAAGCGCGCGCGCGCCGCGGCCTGCGTCAGACCGGTCCCGGGACGGACCTTCAGCGCGCCCAGCAGCGTCCGGGCGGGTATGGCATGAGGATGTTCGGGCAGGCGCAGTTCGCGGGGGGCAGCGGTCACGGAACTTCCCCCCTAGCAGCCGCGCTCCTTCAGCAATTCCTTGACCGTCTGGCCGGCCTTGCCGAAGTCCATGCGTCCCGCGTAACGCTCCTTCAGCAAACCCATGATCTTGCCCATGTCCTTCAGGCCCTCGCAGCCGAACTCGTCCATCGCCTCGGAAACCGCGGCGCGCGTCTCCTTGTCGTCGAGCTGCCTGGGCAGGAACGACTGGATGATGTCGATCTCTTCCTGCTCCTGCTGGACGAGATCGGGACGGTTGCCCTGCTTGTAGGTTTCGATCGATTCCCGCCGCTGCTTGACCATCTTGGACAGGATGTCGAGCAACTCGGCGTCGGTGACCTTGTCCTTGCCGGCGCCACGCGCGGCGATGTCGCGATCCTTGATGGCGGCGTTGATCAACCTGAGTGTCGACATGCGGCGCTTGTCCTGCGCCTTGACGGCGACCTTCAGCGCCTCGTTGATGGCCTCTCGCATGAATCCCGGAATGTTTGCTGTTGAAGGCGTTAGCCTAATCCAAGCCGCTGTCGAAATCCAACGGCTTTTTCCGGAATAAAGTATTGAAAAATAACAAAGAAAATAATTTATGCAGCGTTGACCGCGAAACGCCTTTCCCTTAGTGTGCCGCGAATTTGACCAGCGGCGCATTGGTCGACTCATGACAGACAAGCACAACTCGAAGACCGGCGGAGAGGTTCCTACGCCCTGGGCGGAGCCCGCCCCGACGGCCATGCTGGTGCTCGCCGACGGCACCGTGATCCGCGCGACGGGCCTCGGCGCGACCGGGGCGGCGGCGGGAGAGCTGTGCTTCAACACCGCCATGACCGGCTACCAGGAGATCCTCACCGACCCCTCCTACGCCGGACAGATCATCACCTTCACCTTCCCGCATATCGGCAACATCGGCGCCAACCAGGAGGACATCGAGACCTCCAACCTCGCCGCCTCGTCCGGCGTGCGCGGCTGCGTTCTGCGCGCGTCCGTCACCGAGCCGTCCAGCTACCGCGCCCTGCAGCATCTGGGCGACTGGCTCAAGGCCCGCGGCATCATCGCCATCACCGGCGTGGACACCCGCGCGCTGACCGCCTGGATCCGCGAACACGGCATGCCCAACGCCGTCATCGCCCACGCGCCCGACGGCAGGTTCGACCTCGACGCGCTCAAGAAACAGGCGGCCGCATGGCCGGGCATCGACGGCATGGACCTGGCCAGGGACGTCACCTGCGGCCAGAGCTACACCTGGGACGAGACGGTGTGGGGCTGGAACGAGGGCTACGGCCGCCAGGAGAAGCCGAAATACCACGTCGTCGCCGTGGATTACGGCCTCAAGCGCAACATCCTGCGCTGCCTGGCCAGCGCCGGCTGCAAGGTCACCGTGGTGCCCGCGGACACCAGCGCGGAGGACGTGCTCGCCCGCAAGCCCGACGGCGTGTTCCTCTCCAACGGCCCCGGCGACCCGGCGGCCACCGGCCGGTACGCCGTGCCCGAGATCAGGAAGCTGGTGGACTCCGGCCTACCGGTCTTCGGCATCTGCCTCGGCCACCAGATGCTGGCGCTGGCGCTGGGCGGCAAGACGAGCAAGATGCACCAGGGCCATCACGGAGCGAACCACCCCGTGAAGGACTTCACCACGCAGAAGGTGGAGATCACCTCCATGAATCACGGCTTCGCCGTGGACCGGGAGTCGCTGCCCGCGGCCGTGGAGGAGACCCACGTGTCGCTCTTCGACGGCAGCAACTGCGGACTGCGGCTGAAGGACCGGCCGGTCTTCTCCGTTCAGTACCACCCGGAAGCCTCGCCCGGCCCCCAGGACAGCCATTACCTGTTCCGCCGCTTCCTGAACTTCATCCGCGAGGCGAAGGGCGAAAAGCCCGAGGACGAATACGTCCCCCTCTCCCGCGCCGGCTGATTACGCGGGGGTACGAAACCGAACCACAGCTCACGTGTTGGTGAGGTTGGACCCGGCAGCCGGGCCCGCCGTCCGGGGCGCATGGCCGGACCGCAACCCGTGGAGACCCTCCATGAGCCTGACGACCATTCTTATTATCCTGCTGATCCTGATCCTCATCGGCGCGCTGCCGGTTGGCCGGCGCTACGGTTATGGCGGCCCCGGCATCCTGGGCGTGATCGTCGTCGTGCTGCTGATTCTCGCCTTGATGGGACGCATCTGACGCCGGCCCCGGAAGCCGCCGGACTACTACTCCGCGGCGATGACTTCCCGGGGTCTTTCCGGCGCGCTCTCCATCCGGCATCCGGCGATATGAAGCGCCGTGGTCTTCGCGGCCTCCTGTATCTCCTTCGCCAGCGAACGGTCCTCGACCGCGCGCGCCAGCACCATTCCTCCAACGCACAGTGTCGCGACCGCCAGCGCCCTGCTCCAGGCATCCGGCCATCGCCTCCAGCACCTGCTCGTAGGCGCGCTTCACCTGCGCGCTGCCCAGCGCCGCATCGGCCGCGAAGGACACCAGCGAGCAGGCATGCTCGGTATCGTCCAGGTGTCCTCGCGACAGGTAGGAGGAAATCATGCAGGTGCACAGCCTGCCCTTGTCGGGCTCGTCGAAATCGACCTTGTCCTCGCTCCAATCCCTGGGCGTGGGCGAGCGAAGGATCTCCGACACCGCCTCCGCCAGAAGGTCGTCCTTGGACTTGAAGTGGTTGTAGAAACCTCCGCGCGTCAGTCCGGCCTCGGCCATGATCTCGTCGATGGAGACGGCGCTGAAACCGCGTGTGTTGAACAGGCGGCGCGCGCTCTGGATGATTCGCGCCCGGGTGCGGGCCTTGTGTTCGGGGGAATAGGGCATGTGCGGGCTCCCGGTTGAAGTCTGCGGCGGACTCTGGTCTCCAACCTACCCCATCCCGGAATATGTTCATGAACATATTATGGCGGCCGCGGGAAAAGCGGATTCACTTTCACGGGTATCCACCCGCATCCCGTTGAAACGAAAAGGCGATCACGCCCCCGCCGGCGGCCTCAGTATATGTCCTTGAACATATGCTGAGGCCCTGAAGGATGCCCCTCCCGACATCGCGGCAATCAAGGGAGGACCCCATGCCCGAACTCGAGATCATCGGCCTGGACTTTTCGAACTGGGTGCGCGCGGCGCGCATTGCCTGCGAGGAGAAAGGCGTCCCCCACACACTGGTGGACCCGAAAATCTCCACGCCGGCCGATTTCCGGAAGCCCGGGCACCTGGCGCTGCATCCCTTCGGCCGCATCCCGGTCCTGCGCCATGGCGGCTTCAGGCTCTACGAAACCGCCGCCATCTGCCGCTACGTCGACCTGAGCTTCGACGGCCCCGCGCTGGTGCCCGGCGAGCGCCGCCAGGCCGCCCTCATGGAGCAATGGGTCAGCGTGTGCATCGACTACCTGGCGAGGCCGATCATGGGCCGCTTCGTTGTCCAGTATGTGTTGCCGGCGCTGACGGGCGGCACCCCGGACCGGGCCATGATCGAGGCCGCCATCCCCGAGATTCGCACCCTGCTCGGCACCCTCGACCGGTCCATCGAGCAAGGGCCCTACCTGCAGGGCGCCACGCCCTATATCGGCGACTTCATTCTCGTGCCCATGCTGGCGGGACTCACCATCACGCTCGAGGGGCCGGACCTGCTGGACGAGGCGCCGAAGGTCAAGGGGCTCCTCGCGGCCTTCTCCAAACGGCCCAGCTTCGCCGCCACCCTGCCCGGAATGTTCCGCCAGGCGGCGTGAAATTCCAGCCGCGCGCCGGCCGCTCTCTCCTGCGCGCACCCCCACGATCCTCCCTCCCCCCGCCCGAGGATCGGCTGGAGGCGGCCCGGCGGCGTATCGCCGGGCCGCCATTTCTCCCCGGATTTGATGCCGAAGCGCTTGCTACAGCGGTCGTTTCAGCTATAAGCCTCGCGGAACCGAGGACCCGTGCCTGCCGGGTGCGGGCCGCAATCCCAAGCGCGCATGCCCAAACGCGAAGACATCAAGTCGATCCTGATCATAGGAGCCGGCCCGATCGTTATCGGCCAGGCGTGCGAATTCGATTATTCCGGCACCCAGGCCTGCAAGGCGCTGAAGGCGGAAGGCTACCGCATCATCCTCATCAACTCGAATCCGGCGACGATCATGACCGATCCCGATCTCGCCGACGCCACCTATATCGAGCCGATCACGCCCGAGATCGTGGCCAGGATCATCGAGAAGGAACGGCCCGACGCCATCCTGCCCACCATGGGCGGACAGACCGCCCTGAACACCGCGCTTTCGCTGCGCAAGCTCGGCGTGCTGGACAAGTTCGGCGTGGAGATGATCGGCGCCCGTGCCGAGGCCATCGACATGGCCGAGGACCGCGAGCTGTTCCGCGAGGCCATGGCCCGCATCGGCCTGGAGACGCCGCGCGGCGTCACCCTCAAGGGCAGCCTGCGCCAGAAGAAGGACCAGGCCGGCAATCCGCTCTACGACTCCGGCAACCGCCCGGTCATGGAGCTTTCCCCCGAGGCGCTCGGCAAGGCGCTCGAAGTGCTCGACATGGTCGGCCTTCCCGCCGTCATCCGCCCCTCCTTCACGCTCGGCGGCACCGGCGGCGGCATCGCCTACAACCGCGAGGAATTCCTCCAGATCGTTGAAGGCGGCATCGACGCCTCCCCCACCAACGAGGTGCTGATCGAGGAGTCGGTGCTGGGGTGGAAGGAGTATGAGATGGAGGTCGTCCGCGACAAGGACGACAACTGCATCATCGTCTGCTCCATCGAGAATATCGACCCGATGGGCGTGCATACCGGCGACAGCATCACCGTCGCCCCCGCGCTGACGCTCACCGACAAGGAATACCAGATCATGCGCAACGCCTCGATCGCGGTGCTGCGCGAGATCGGGGTGGAGACCGGCGGTTCCAACGTCCAGTTCGCCGTCAACCCGAAGGACGGCCGCCTCGTCGTCATCGAGATGAACCCGCGCGTATCGCGCTCTTCCGCGCTCGCGTCGAAGGCAACCGGCTTTCCCATCGCCAAGGTCGCCGCCCGCCTCGCCGTCGGCTACACCCTCGACGAGCTGGAGAACGATATCACCGGCGGCGCCACGCCCGCTTCCTTCGAGCCGACCATCGACTATGTGGTCACCAAGATTCCGCGCTTCGCCTTCGAGAAGTTTCCCGGCGCCCAGCCGCTGCTGACGACCTCCATGAAGTCGGTCGGCGAGGCCATGGCCATCGGCCGCACCTTCCAGGAATCGTTGCAGAAGGCGCTGCGCTCCATGGAGACCGGCCTGACCGGCCTCGACGATCTCGAACTGGAAGGGCTGGGCCAGGGCGACGACAAGAACGTCATACGTGCCGCGCTCGGCACCGCCACGCCCGACCGCATCCTGAAGGTGGCGCAGGCGCTGCGCCTCGGCGTCGAGCACGAGCAGGTGCATGCCTCCTGCGGCATCGACCCCTGGTTCATCCGCCAGATCCAGGAAATCGTGGACATCGAGGCCAGGGTGCGCGAGCACGGCCTGCCCGCCACCGCCGGCGCCTTCCGCGCGCTGAAGGCCATGGGCTTTTCCGACGAGCGGCTGGCGAAACTCGCCGGCATCGGCGTGGAGGAAGTCGGCAGGCGCCGCCGCGAACTCGGCGTGCGCCCGGTCTACAAGCGCATCGACACCTGCGCGGCCGAGTTCGCCTCGCCCACCGCCTACATGTATTCCACCTACGAGACCGGCCTCGACGGCGCCCCCGTCTGCGAGGTCCGGCCGAGCGACGCGAAAAAGATCGTGATCCTCGGCGGCGGCCCGAACCGCATCGGCCAGGGCATCGAGTTCGACTATTGCTGCTGCCACGCCGCCTACGCGCTGACGCGCACGGGCTTCGAGACCATCATGGTCAACTGCAATCCCGAGACCGTCTCCACCGACTACGACACCTCCGACCGGCTCTACTTCGAACCCCTCACGGAGGAGGACGTGCTGGAGATCATCCACGCCGAGAAGGCGAACGGCACCCTGCTCGGCGTCATCGTGCAGTTCGGCGGCCAGACGCCGCTCAAGCTCGCCGAAGCCCTGGAGCGCGCGAAAGTGCCAATCCTCGGCACCTCGCCCGACGCCATCGACCTCGCCGAGGACCGCGACCGCTTCAAGGCCCTGATCGAAAAGCTGGGCCTCACCCAGCCGCGCAACGGCATCGCCCGTTCCGCGGCGGAGGCCAAGACAATCGCCGGCGACATCGGCTATCCGGTCGTCATCCGCCCGTCCTACGTGCTCGGCGGCCGCGCCATGGAGATCGTCCACGACGAGGCGCAGCTCGAGCGCTACATCTCCCAGGCGGTGATCGTCTCGGGCAGGAGCCCGGTGCTCATCGACAGCTACCTGCGCGACGCCATCGAGGTGGACGTGGATTCCCTGTCCGACGGCAAGGACGTCTTCATCTGCGGCGTCATGGAGCACATCGAGGAAGCCGGCGTGCATTCCGGCGACAGCGCCTGCTCGCTGCCGCCCTATTCGCTCGGCGACGGCGTGATCGCGGAACTGAAGCGCCAGACCGTGGAACTCGCCCGCGCGCTCAACGTCGTCGGCCTCATGAACGTGCAATACGCCCTGAAGGACGGTGTCGTTTACATTCTCGAGGTCAACCCGCGCGCCAGCCGCACCGTGCCTTTCGTCGCCAAGGTCATCGGCGAGCCCATCGCCGGCATCGCCTCCGAGGTCATGGCCGGCACGCCGCTGAAGGCATTCGGCCTGAAGGAACGCAAGCTGGGCCACATCGCGGTGAAGGAAGCCGTCTTCCCCTTCGCCCGCTTCCCCGGCGTCGATCCGGTGCTCGGGCCCGAGATGCGCTCCACCGGCGAGGTCATGGGCATCGACCGCAGCTATGCCACCGCCTTCGCCAAGAGCCAGCTCGGCAGCGGCAACCGGCTTCCGTCATCGGGAACCGTCTTCGTCTCGGTGAAGGATGCCGACAAGGACCGTATCCTGCCGGCCATCCGCACCCTGTCGGGCCTGGGCTTCCGCATCGTGGCCACCAGCGGCACGAAACGGCACCTGGAGGCGAACGGGATCGCCTGCGACAAGGTCAACAAGGTGCTGGAAGGGCGTCCCCATGTGGTGGACGCCATGAAAAACCGCGAAGTTTCGCTGGTTTTCAATACGACGGAAGGGGCAAAGGCCCTCGCCGATTCCACCTCGATTCGGCGCACTGCCTTGCTCTACCATATCCCTTATTATACAACGTTGGCTGGTGCGATGGCCGTGACCAGGGCTATCGAAGCCGTCAAGGCCGACACACTCGACGTCGCGCCACTCCAAAGCTACGTCAGCCGGTAACCCCGGGTATCCCCCTTCCGAATGCGTAACGGACCGGGGAAGTCCCCCGGGGTCGGCGGGGCGTTTTGCCGTGTTTGGGGTGGCACCGGGAATGAAGGAAGGATGGGTGCCGCTATGGTTGACAAGGTGCCAATGACCGCAGAAGGCCACGCCGCTCTGGAGGCCGAGATCAAGCATCTCAAGACCGTGGAGCGTCCGCGCATCATTCAGGCGATCGCGGAGGCCCGCGCCCATGGCGACCTGTCGGAGAATGCCGAATATCACGCGGCCAAGGAGCAGCAGAGCCTCAACGAGGCCCGTGTCGCGGACCTGGAGGACAAGCTGTCCCGCGCCGACGTCATCGACGTGTCCAAGCTGTCCGGCAAGCAGGTGAAGTTCGGCGCGACCGTCACCCTGCTCGACGAGGATACCGAGGACAAGGTGGTCTACCAGATCGTCGGCGAATTCGAGGCCGACGTGAAGAAGGGCAAGGTGTCCATCACTTCGCCCATCGCCCGCGCCCTGATCGGCAAGTCGGTCAAGGACGTGGTGGAGGTATCCACGCCCGGTGGCGGCAAGAGCTACGAGATCCTCAAGATCAAATTCAGTTGATATTCGCCCCCTTCGCACATGGCGCAGGGGGGTTTCGACAGCTATTTTCCCGAAGGTTGCGAAACCCCAGTGCAGGCTGGGGCCGCCCTCCGGCCCGATGGCCGGACCCCGGGTCTCCGCCCGGGGTTTCGATAGTTCTTAGCCCTGAACCTGGCGAAACCCCGGCGCAGGCCGGGGTCCAGCGACATGTGCCACCGGGGGCCGGAGCGGAATGGACCCTGGCTCAAGCCGGGGGGCTCATTCATCAAAATGAGCGGTTTTCCGCCATCGTTTCCCATCCCTTTCCGCGATGCGCGCGGGAGGTTTAGACAGCCTTACCTGCAATGTACTATTCTTACCAAAACCATCCGGGATCATTGGCCTTGGGCGCCGTCCATATATGTCTAGCGCACGCGACTATTTGCACGATCTGCAGGTTCTTGAAGGAGAAACTTCCAGCGAAAAGCGCCGGGAACTGCTCCATCGTGTAACCGACCTGTTCTTCGTCACGCAGGAAAAGCACGACGGTACCGCGACGAACGTCTTCGGAGACGTGATGGAGCGGGTCGCCTATGAACTCGAGATCGAAGCCCGCGCGGTGTTCGCCAAAAGGATGGCGCTGGCGGAACGCGCACCCCACCGCCTGATACGCCGGCTTGCCCGCGACCATATCTCGGTCGCCCGCCCTGTGCTCGAGCGCTCGTCCATGCTGACCGACGACGATCTGATCGAGATCGCCCGCCAGGAATCCCAGGAACACCTGCACGCCATTGCCAGCCGCGTCCGGCTGGCCAAGCCGGTGACCGCTGCCCTCGTCCAGAACGGCAACGATCATGTCATTACCCGCGTCACCGCCAATCCGGGCGCCGAGTTCAGCCAGGACAGCCTGGCGCAGATCGCCGAGCGCGCGCGCTTCAACCAGCAGGTCCTCGATGCCCTCGCCAACCACGGCGACATCCCTGCGGAGTTCATGGCGGAAGTGAAGCGGAACGTCGCGAACCGCCTGAAGACGGAACTGGACTCCGGAAGCGCGGCCGGGGAACTGGATAGCCGGAAGCTGGACGTCATGATCGAGGAAACCGCAGAAAAGCTTGATCTTTCGAAGCTTCAGGCCGCCGACGCGGACCTCCTCGCCCAGCACAATCGCGAGACCCTGACGGAAGAGCACCTGGTCAGGTTCGCCCGGGCCCGCAGCCTGGCCGACGTCGTGCGCTGCCTGGCGCTGCTGACCGGTCTGGACGACACCTCGGTTTCCTTTTGCATGACCCGCGCCGAGATCTCCACCCTGGGCATCATCTGCAAGGCCCAGGGTTTCGCCAACTCCACCTATCTGGCGCTTCTCGACATCCGGCTGGCCAACACGGAGAATTCGTCGATAGTCGCCGCGCGGGCCCTGCGCCATTACGACAGCCTGAGCCGCGCCGCCGCCGAGCGCGCGATGCGCTTCCTGAAGGTTCGCAAGAGCGTATCCGCGGACAGCTCCGGTTAACCACTACCGCCGTCCCGTTCGCGGACAGGCGAACAATTCCCGCATCGACCGGCCGGCCATGGTTGCCGGCCCGGCGGATTTGGCCGCCTTTTTAGCTATTCCTTAGCCACTTGCTGGGATGGTGAGGCCAGAGCCATCCTCGATCACTACCAGTCCCGGGAGAAGGAGCCCGATGCAGGACGCCCGCAGTTGCCTTATCGACCTGCAAAAGCTCGCCGCCACGGGGAAAGACCAGGCCCGGGGCGATCTGCTCCACCGGGTAACCGATCTGTTTTTCGCCACCGCCGACCGCCAGTCCGCGTCCGACATGGCCGTGTTCGGCGACGTGATGGAACGCATCGCGTTCGAGCTGGAGGTGGAGGCCAGGGCGCGATTCTCGCGCCGCATGGCAACCGCCGACAAGGCCCCGCACCAGCTTATCCTTCGCCTCGCCAATGACGAGATCGGCGTTTCGGCCCCGGTCATCGAGCATTCTCCCTGCCTCACCGATGACGACCTCATCAGCATCGCCGCGCGCCATGGCCAGGACCACATGCGCGCCATCGCCAACCGCAAGTCGCTCAGCCGCGCGGTGACCGACGTCATCCTGGAGATGGGCGACGACACCGTGCTGACCAACATGGCCAGCAACGAGAGCGCCAGCTTCTCGCCGCGCGGGTTCAAGCGCCTGTCGAAACGAGCGGAAGAGAACGGCAAGCTGCTCAATGCCCTCGGCGACCGCAGCGACGTTCCCGCCGCCGTTCTGGAAGACATCAAGGCGACCGTGGCCAGGCGCCTGAGCAGTGAACTTGCCGGCGAAGGCTCCGGCCTCTCCGCGGAGCGGGTGAAGGAGATGGTCGCCAGCAAGGCGGCCAACCTCGATCTCGACGTTTTCGAGCGCTCCAGCGCCCAGTTCCAGGAGTTCATGAAGAACGACCTGATCGACGAGGGCCTGCTGCGCCGCTTCGCCCGCGGCCGCCGCCCCTCGGAGACGGTCCAGTGCCTGGCCCTGCTCGGCGACATCGACATCGGCATGGCCGCCCACTGCCTGCTCAAGGCCGACGTGACGGCCCTCGCCGTGCTGTGCAAATCCCTGGGCTTCGAGAACAACACTTTCTCCTCGCTTCTCCAGCTCCGCACCGCGTCTTCGCCGGTGTCGGGAAAGACCATCGCGGAGGCGATGCGCCACTACGATGCCCTGGACAAGCGGAATGCCGAGGAAACCATGCGCCAGGTTCGCGCGCGTCTGACCGAGCCCGGAGCTGCCTGAGACCCTGCCCGCGAACGGCTTACTCAGCGAATTACCTGGAAGGTAGGCGACATACTGCACGAAATAGTTGCAAATTGACCATTATACACGCATTATTACCAGGCTATTAATGAGACTGCAATGAGTTCTGGCCCATGCTCCCTGGCTATGAATAGCCCGGGCGCTCATGAACGATACGCAGCAAACGCTCAGACAAATTCAGGAACTGGTCAAAGCCGACGGCGCCGAGGCGGAACTGCTTGGGCACGTGACGGATTTGCTCGTCCACACCGACCCGGAGCGGCGTCAACCCGATACCCAGGCGTTTGACGCCGTCCTCGAGCAGCTCGTCGCCAGGGTCGGCGCCGACGAGAAGGCCAGGCTTGCCCGCCGTGTCGCGCCCCTGCGCAACGGGCCGCGCGAGACCGTGCGCAGCCTCGCCAGGGAGGACATCGGCATCGCCGATCCGGTCCTGCGCCATTCCACCAGCCTGACCGACGATGACCTGATCGCGCTGGCCAGCGAACTCGGCCACAAACACATGCTCGCCATCGGCCACCGCCGCAAGCTCTCGCCAAGAGTGACCGATGTGCTGCTCGACAAGGGCACCATCTCCGTAAAGCACGTCGTCGCCGGAAACAAAGGCGCGGCCTTCTCAACCGGCGGCATGACGCTGCTGATGGAGCTTTCCCTCAACGACGAGGAACTGTGGCGCCGGCTGCGCCGCCGCGACGACATGGTAATCGGCGTGATGGATCACCTGATCCGCTTCTACAAGCACAAGCTCGAGGATATCATTCCGCTGACCATCGAGTTCGTGGAGAGTGGCGTGGAAGTCGCGCCACCGCCGGAGCCCAAGGCCGCCGAGCCCGCGCCGAAGGCCGAGGCCAAGCCGCTGGAGCCTGCCGAACCGGAGAAGCCGAAGACCAGGACCACCGAGGCGATGCTGATAGAGGCCGCCCGCCGGCGCGCCGGGCCCGACGTCATCAGGCATCTCGCCGACCTCACCCACGTGGATGAACCCACCGTGGAGAAATGCCTGAGCCAGGCGACGCTGTCCGCGTTGATGATCCTGTGCAAGGCCAACAAGATCACGGCGGCCGCCTTCGCGGCGCTGCTTCAGTTCCGCGAGATGGAAGGCGGCGGCTCCATCGCGGCGACCATCCCGCATCTGCGCCGTTACGAGGCCATGCATCCCGATACCGCGCGCCGCGTCATCGAACTGTCCATGCAGCGCAAGCAGGAAACCGGCAAGGCCGACGCTCAACCCGCCGCGGGCTGAGTTCAGGGCGCCACGGGAACGCCCGGCGCGAATTTCGACCGGCGGATGGCCAGCGCGGTCTTCACCGAATCCACGTTGGGCGCGGCGGTCAGCTCGTCGATGATGAAGCGCTGGAACGCCGCCAGGTCCGGCGCCACGCATTTCAGGATGAAATCGATCTCGCCCGACAGCATGTGGCAGTCGCGCACGATCGGCCAGGACCGCACCCGCTCCTCGAACGCCACAAGATCCGCCTCGGACTGCCTGTGCAGGCCGACCATGGCGAAGGCGGTCACGTCGAAGCCCGCCTTCTTCTCGTCGATATGGGCGCTGTAGCCTTCGATCAGCCCGGACTTCTCCAGCGCCCGCACGCGGCGCAGGCAGGCAGGGGTCGAAAGCCCAACCCGCGACGCCAGCTCCACATTGGTGATGCGGCCGTTGTCCTGCAACTCCCGCAGGATGTTCCAGTCGGTTCCGTCCAGCCTGTCGGCAGACATGCCACTCCCGGTGGTTGCGATGGACGCGAGGACGATGGACGCGAGAACAGGCCGCGACTAAAAGCATGGCGGCCCGGGGCTCTTGGCCAATTTAGTCTGGACGTGGCCGCTTGCGCAACATTATTTCAAATTTGCGCAACAACAGGAAAGATTGTTTTGCCGCTTCATCGCGAATTTTGCGGCTTCGGAGGAGAGACGACCCGGTGACCGCTGCACGCAAGAGCACCCCCCGGCCCCTGGCGAGCCGGCCCGGCTGGGTCATCAGCGACGGCAAGGCCGGCATGCAGATCCAGGTGAGCGGCGTCGCGGAAGCGCTCGGCCTCGACGCCCGTGTGGT
>JBFWSL010000019.1:0-25018 GCA_050248375.1 Hyphomicrobiales bacterium
TGGACGAGGGCGACTTCTTCGAGCTGCAGGAGGCCTACGCGCGCAACATCGTCATCGGCTTCGCCCGCATCGAGGGCACCACGGTGGGTATCGTCGCCAACCAGCCCATGGTGCTGGCCGGCGTGCTCGACAGCGACGCCTCCCGCAAGGCCGGCCGCTTCGTGCGCTTCTGCGACTGCTTCAACATCCCCATCGTTACCTTCGTGGACGTGCCCGGCTTCCTGCCCGGCACCGCGCAGGAATATGGCGGGCTCATCAAGCACGGCGCCAAGCTGCTCTTCGCCTATGCCGAGGCGACGGTGCCCAAGGTCACGGTCATCACCCGCAAGGCCTATGGCGGCGCCTATGACGTCATGTCGTCCAAGCACCTGCGCGGTGACCTGAACTATGCCTGGCCGTCCGCCGAGATCGCGGTGATGGGACCGAAGGGCGCGGTGGAGATCCTTTACCGCGCCGAGCTTGGCGATCCCGACAGGATCGCGGGCCGCATCAAGGACTACCAGGACCGCTTCGCCAATCCCTTCGTGGCGGCCGAGCGCGGCTTCATCGACGAGGTGATCATGCCGCGCAACACCCGGCGGCGGCTGGCCCGCGCCCTTAACATGCTGCGCAACAAGCACATCGAGGACCCCTGGAAGAAGCACGACAACATTCCGTTGTAGAGGACGCACGGATGCCGACTCTGCTGCGGTGGAAGGGATACAGAGCCTTTTTCTACAGCAACGAACGGAACGAGCCACCCCATGTTCATGTGCGCCGGGACGATATGGAAGCAAAGTTCTGGCTGGCGGACCTGCGTATGGCCGTGAACATCGGCTACCCTGAACATGAGCTGAGTGCGATACTCGATGAGCTGGGGCGGCATCAGGACGAACTGATAAGGCAATGGAATGAGTATTTTGGAGATTGAAGCGGAAGAGCTGAACATCGGCTCCGTCGATATCACGGATACCGAGCTCCGCGTTACGCTGCGAGACGGCCGTGTCATCTCGACGCCGCTCTGGTGGTATCCGAAGCTTTTCCGTGCCTCGCCGGAACAGCGCGCCAACTTCGAGATCATGCCGGTGGGTATTCATTGGCCGGAGATCGACGAGGATCTGAGCGTTGCCGGCATGCTTTCGGGGCAAAAGGCGCCGGGTGCGGTTAAGCCTGCTCGTTAGGTAATCATGCCGCGCAACACAAGGCGGCGGCTGGCCCGCGCCCTCAACATGCTGCGCAACAAGCACATCGAGGACCCCTGGAAGAAGCACGACAACATTCCGTTGTGAGGGAAGCGTAACCCGGATGGAGCGCTCTCCGGCCATCATCCCCGGCAAGCAGCGGCCCGGGCGGCCGGTCTGTCCGCGGGCATGATCCCGGGCCTCGTCGGGGGCCTGTCCTGAAAGCGGCGGTGAGCGCGGCAAGGCGCACTTGGGTTCCCGCCTTCGCGGGAATGACGGAGGGTTTGGCCCGGAGGTTTCCGCAACACTACCTTTGCGCCACATCAAGGCCGCCCGGACTGGCCAGGCCCACACTCGTTCCCGAAGCCAGCGCGAGGAGCAGCCCATGCCGAAGAAGATCGCCATTGTCGTCGGCCATGCCCGACAGGGCAGCTATTGCGAGGCGCTGGGCGAAGCGTACAGGCGCGGCGCGGAGGACGGCGGCCACGAGGTCACTCTGTTCAACACCGCCACCATGGCCTTCGATCCCGTGCTCCATTACGGCTACGAGAAGCCGCAGCCGCTGGAGCCGGACCTGCAGGTGGCGCATGATAGCATCCTGGCGGCGGACCACCTCGTTCTGATTTTCCCGCTCTGGCTCGGCACCCTGCCGGCCATCTTCAAGGGCTTCCTCGAGCGCGTGCTCATCGCGGAGATTATTGGCCCCATGAAGCAGGGCAGGTTCGCCACGCCGCTGAAGGGCAAGTCCGCCCGCGTCGTCGTCACCATGGGCATGCCGGGCTTCGTCTACCGCTGGTGGTATGGGGCGCACGCGCTGAAGGTGCTGAAACGCAATATCCTCGGCTTCGTCGGCGCCTCGCCGGTGCGGAGCACCATCCTCGGCAATATCGAGGGCGCGGGCCAGGACAAGCGCCGGCAATGGCTGAAGGACATGGAGCAGATGGGCGGGCAGGCCGGCTAGCCTCTTGATCTTTGCCGCCGCCGCCATACATCCCTGCGGACTGTATGCAGCCCGCGCGAGGAGGACGCCGCCCATGATCATCACCACCACCCACGGTATCGAGGGACGCCAGGTCGCGGAGTATCTCGGGCCGGTGGCCGGGGAGTGCGTGCTCGGCGCCAACGTCTTCCGCGACTTCTTCGCCTCCATCCGCGACATCGTAGGCGGACGCGCCGGCGGCTACCAGAAGGTGCTGCGCGACGGCCGCCATATGGCGCTGGACGACATGGCCCAGGAGGCGCGGGCGCTCGGCGCCGACGCCATCATCGGCATCGACATCGACTATGAGAGCCTTGGCGACAAGAACTCCATGCTCATGGTGTCGTGCAACGGCACGGCGGTGAAGCTGCGGTAGGTGTGGCTGCCGGAAGCCGCAGCCGTTTCCCGCACGCGGGGGCGAGTCGAACGTAGCCCGGATGGAGCGAAGCGCAATCCGGGAAGGGCGTCTCCACCGCTTATCGCCGGTCCCGGATTTCGCTGACGCTTCATCCGGGCTACAGAGCGTCTGTGCCGCAATCGTTGTCAAAAAGGGCGATGCGCCAGTCCATGGCGCGGCCAAATGGCCTGTGCTACCCCTTCACCCATGATCGTCTCCCACCGGCACCGCTTCATCTACATCAAGACCTACAAGACCGCGTCCACCTCCATCGAGGCGGCGTTGAGCGCCGTCTGCGGGCCCGATGACGTCATCACGCCTGCCTCCGAAGAACTGATGAAGACGAGGGCAGGGCGCGAGGCCCGGAACTACCGCCTCGACCACCCCATGGTGCCCAGACGGCCGCTGCTGCGCCGCCTGCTGGGACGCCCGGAACGGGCCTATCATCCCAGCGTTGGCTATTACGAGCACATGCCCGCCTGGCGCGTTCGCAACTATGTGGGCGAGGAGATCTGGTCCAGCTACTACAAGTTCAGCTTTGAGCGGAATCCCTGGGAGCGGCAGGTCTCCTGGTTCTTCTACAAGACCAAGAGCAAGGCGGACCGTCCGGAATTCGCCGCTTTTCTGCGGGACAAGAAGCGTGCCTATGTGGAGAATTTCGACCTCTATTCGATCGGGGATCAGGTCTGCCTCGACTTCGTGGGACGCTACGAAAGCCTCGCGAAAGACTTTCAGAAAGCCATGCAATCCATTGGTATGGAAAAGAAAATAGAGCTGCCATTGACCAATGCGTCGCCTCGCCAGGGCAACCGCGACTACCGGAAGTTCTACGACGCGGAAACCCGCGACCGCATGGCCCGGTGGTATGCCCGGGAGATCGATCTTTTCGGATACGGGTTCTGAGACTTGCATCCCGGCGGCGAATAAGGGCATGAGTCCCGTATAGGCGCAGGAGAACAACATCCATGCATGAGATCGCGTCCCGTCTGATCCGTCTGGCGCTTCCCTGCCTGTTCGCCGTGGCTGCGGCGGGGCTGGCCCAGGCACAGGACATTCCCGGCCAGCCCAGCGCCAATCGCGGGGAGATCGTCGCCAGGAAGGTCTGCCTGGTTTGCCACATCCCGCAGGCGCCCACGGAACCGGGCACGCCGGTGAAGGCCGATGTTCCGACCTTCCCGGAGATCGCGAAACGTCTGGATGCCGATGGCATCAAGGCGGCGATCATCAGCCCGGCCCATCCCATGCCGAAAGTATCTCTCACCCAGGCGGAGATGGACGACGTCGCCGCATATGTGATCGCGCAGAAGCCGGCCGAATGAGAGGCCGGCGGGCAAGTGCCAGTCGAGGTCGTGCCATGAAACTGGATGCCGGACCCGTGAAGCTGTTCCTGTTCGTTCTGTGCCTCGGCCTCGCGGGGCCGGCCGCCGCCCAGGAGGGCAGCGCCGAAGCCGGAGGCGAGATCGTCACCAAAAGCTGCGCCGCCTGCCATATGCCCAAGGGCGCGCCGGTGGCGCTGCCGGGCAAGACGCCGCCGCCCCATTTCCGCGACGTGGCCAACGCGGAAAATCTTTTCGAGGTGGTGGCCGCCGCGCTCGACAATCCGAAGCACCCCATGCGGCCGATCACGCTGAACGAACAGCAGATCGCCGACGTCACCGCCTTCATACGCACAGTGAAGTAGAACGGTTGGCGAGCCCGTTACGGCGAAAAGGGCGTCACCGGCTCATCGCCGGGCCTGCGGCGTCTCGGGCGGGATTTCGCCGGGGCCGACGCGCGTGGCCTGCGCATGGGCTCCCCCAGCGCGTGCACCGTCATGTGCCGCTCCACGCCGCGCAGGGCATGGCTGCCTAGCGGCCTGCTTTGCGCCCCGAGCAGTTCCACGAAGCGGTCGCTGGCCAGCAACCGGTGCCCGAGCGTCTTGGTGAGGGTCTCCAGCCGCACAACCTCGTTCACCGCCGGACCGAAAACGGAGAAGGTGAGCCGTTCCGGCAGGCCCACGTTGCCGTAGAGCACCTTGCCCGCATGCAGGGCTATGCCGTAGCCCAGTTCCTCGCCGCCATCCTCCTGCCGCGTCTTGTTGACCTCCGCCATGCGGGACATCGCCTGAGCGGCGGCGTAGTGCGCGCGCTGGGTCGCCACGGCCATGCCGTTGCGCCGCCGCCCGCGCGACTCGAAGATGGCGAGCAGCCCGTCGCCCACGAAACTGAGAATCTCTCCGCCGGCCTCCCGCACCGGCCGCCCCATCGCCTCGAAGAATGTGTTGAGGTTGTCGATGTAATCCTGCGGTGCCAGTTGGTCTGCCATGTGGGTCGAGCCGCGCAGGTCGCAATACCAGATCGCCGCCTCGATCGACTCCGCGTCGCCGCGCCGGATGTGCCCGTCCAGAACCTGTTCGCTGGTGCTGTTGCCCAGATAGGTCGTGGCGATGTTGCGCATGAGCTGGCGCCGGATGGCCACCTTGCACGACACCGCCAGCCGGTCCTGAACCCTCAGCAGCGCCTCGATGTCCCTGTCGGAGAAGCCGTTGCGCCGGTCGGTCGCCCAGGAGCCGAACATGCCGTCGAGCCGGCTGACCTCCGGGTCGCCTATGGCGAAGGCCACATAGTCCGTGACGCCTTCCCTGAGCAGGTCGTGCAGGATGGGAAAGTCGAGCTGGCGGGTCTTGTCCATGCGCACCCGCAGCATGTCGAGCTTGCGCGCGAGCATGTAGTAGTGGGGGCTGCGCTTGTAGTCTTCGGACACGCCGCCCGGCACGTGAGGATAGCCGTCGAGCCTGGTGCCCTTGCCGCGCAGCCAGGTGACGCCTATGGCGCTGTGCAGGGGATGCAGCACGGGGAACGCGAAGAAGCCCCTCACCAGAGGCAGGCCGGTGGCGAACAGTCGCTCGCAGCAGCCCAGCACGATATCCTCGATCTCGCTGTCGCGAAGGGCCTGCTGCATCAGCCAGCTATTCACGTGGTTGACCAGCGAACGGGCCGTTGTGTCCGGTTTTGCTTGCCGGGCAGGAGCGCTCTTCCTTGTCCTTTTTGGCGGCATTTCGCTTCTTCTTGCCCTGATACTGCGGCCATCCGCCCGGTCGGCGGGGTTCCGCAGCCTTCTTTTTCACGAGTTTACCGGGCCCCGTCCAGCGTCTAAAACCGGATGGCGTAAACGGGGCGGGAACGGGGAAACACGAGCGTATGTTCAAGAAAATACTGATTGCCAACCGCGGAGAGATCGCCTGCCGGGTCATCAGGACGGCCAGGGCGATGGGCATTTCTACGGTGGCGGTCTACTCCGATGCCGACCGTGACGCCCTCCATGTGGAAATGGCCGGCGAGGCCGTGCATATCGGTCCGCCCGCTCCCGGGCAATCCTACCTGGACATCGAGAAGATCGTGGCGGCCTGCAAGGATACGGGCGCCGAGGCCGTGCATCCCGGCTATGGCTTCTTGTCGGAGAACGCCGCCTTCGCCAGGGCGCTCGCCAAGGCCGGCATCGCCTTCATCGGCCCGAACGTCAAGGCCATCGAGGCCATGGGTGACAAGATCGAGTCGAAGAAGTTCGCCGCGGCCGCCAAGGTCAACACCGTTCCCGGGCATATGGGCATCATCAGGGACGCCGGGGAAGCCCGGAAGATCGCCGAGGACATCGGCTTTCCGGTGATGATCAAGGCGTCGGCCGGCGGCGGCGGCAAGGGCATGCGCATTGCCTGGTCCGCAAAGGAAGTGGCGGAAGGCTTCGCCTCGTCGCAATCGGAGGCGAAATCGAGCTTCGGCGACGACCGCATTTTCATCGAGAAGTTCATCGAGCAGCCGCGCCATATCGAGATCCAGGTGCTGGCCGACAAGCACGGCAACACCGTCTACCTGGGCGAGCGCGAATGCTCCATCCAGCGCCGCAACCAGAAGGTTCTGGAGGAGGCGCCGAGCCCGTTCCTCGATGCGAAAACCCGCAAGGCCATGGGCGAGCAGGCGGTCGCGCTGGCCAGGGCCGTGGACTACGAAAGCGCGGGCACCGTCGAGTTCATCGTCGACAAGGACCGCAACTTCTACTTCCTGGAGATGAACACGCGCCTGCAGGTGGAGCACCCGGTCACCGAGCTGGTCACCGGTATCGACCTCGTGGAGCAGATGATCCGTGTCGCCGCCGGCGAGAAGCTCGAGCTGAAGCAGGCCGACGTGAAGCTGAAAGGCTGGGCCATCGAGTCCCGCATCTACGCCGAGGATCCGTTCCGCAACTTCCTGCCCTCGACCGGACGGCTGGTGCGCTATCGCCCGCCGCGGGAGGAAATCATTGACGGCCGCACGGTGCGCAACGACACCGGTGTCTACGAGGGCGGCGAGATATCCATCTACTACGATCCGATGATCGCCAAGCTCTGCACCCATGCCCGCGACCGCGAGGCCGCGATCGACCACATGGCGGGCGCGCTGGACGAGTTCTACATCGACGGCATCCGGCACAACATTCCGTTCCTGTCCGCGCTGATGCAGCATCCGCGCTGGCGCAAGGGGGACCTCTCTACCGGCTTCATCGCCGAGGAGTTTCCGGAGGGCTTCCAGCACCGCGAGCCGGAAGCCCACGAAAAGGAACTGCTGTCGGTGGTCGCTCTCTATATCGATCACCTTGGCAACCAGCGCCGCCGCCACATCTCCGGCCAGATGGACGGACCCGAGGTCGTCTTTTCCGAGACCCGGGTGGTCATGTCCGGGGGTGAGACCCAGCGCGCCCGTGTGACCGGCGGCCTGGACGGCACGCTCGATGTCACGCTGGTGGATATCGACGACGAGACCCCGGAGACCTTCCGGGTCGTTTCGGACTGGTGGTTTGGCGACCCCGTCTGGAAAGGCACCGTCGGCGGCGTCGCGGTCGCCGTGCAGGTGACGCCGGTGCACAACGGTGTCGATCTTGCCTACCGGGGCATCAGCGCCAGGGTCTATGTCTATACCGGGCGCGAGGCGGAGTTGGCGGCCCTCATGCCGGTCAAGACGCCGCCGGACACCTCGAAGATGCTGCTGTGCCCCATGCCCGGCCTGCTGGTCTCGGTGGCCGTGGAGCAGGGGCAGGAGGTCAAGGCCGGAGAGCCGCTCTGCGTCGTGGAGGCCATGAAGATGGAGAATATCCTCAAGGCCGAACGTGACGTGACCGTCTCCCGCATCCTGCCCAAGGTCGGCGACAGCCTCGCGGTCGACGCGGTGATCATGGAGTTCGAATAGGGTTTCCACCTGCCAGAGATGCCCGACAGCAATCCTCCGGTCCGCACCGTGCACGTGATCATCACGGGCCGCGTGCAGGGCGTGTGGTTCCGCGGCTGGACCGTGGAGACCGCGCGAGGGCTCGGCCTCGATGGCTGGGTGCGCAACCGCCGCGACGGCAGCGTGGAGGCCGTCTTCTCCGGCGAGCCGGACCGCGTGGCCGCCATGCTGGCCGCCTGCGAACAGGGTCCGCCCGCCGCGAAAGTGAATTCCGTCGAAGTCTCGGAGGTCAGGGCGCCGCCCGAAGCAAGCGGCTTCGAGGTCAGGCCGACGGAGTAAGCGCCGGCCTGAGCGCCATCTGGCTGCGGGGGCCGAAGGCCGCGTCGAAGGAGTCCCGCAGCGCCATGTCCACCTCGGCCATGCCGGCGAGGTGTCCGAGCGCGGCCAGGCTGGTCACGCCCTGGTCGGAGATGCCGCAGGGAACGATGCCCGAGAAATGCTCCAGCTCCGGATCGACGTTCAGGCTGATGCCGTGGAAGGTGACCCAGCGCCGGACGCGGACACCCACGGCGGCGATCTTGTCCTCCCGGCCGGGGCCAAGCTCGGGCCGGGGCACCCAGATGCCGACGCGGTCCGTCCGGCAGAAACCGCGCACGTTGAACCGGTCCAGCGTCAGGATGATCCAGTCCTGCAGGGCGTTGACATAGGCCCGCACGTCCTGCCTGCGGCGCTTCAGGTCGAGCAGCACATAGGCCACCCGCTGGCCGGGCCCGTGATAGGTGTACTGGCCTCCCCGGCCGCTCGGATGGACCGGGAAGCGGGCCGAATCTATGAGGTCTGCCGGGTCGGCGCTGGTGCCGGCGGTATAGAGCGGGGGATGCTCCAGCAGCCACACGCATTCCTCCGCGGTCCCCTCCGCGATAGCCGCGGCGCGGGCCTCCATCCAGGCCACGGCCTCCAGGTAGCCGATTGGCTTGTCGCTGACACGCCATTCGGGTCCGGCGGCGGATTTCTGCGGTTTCGCGAGGGTCTTTACCATCCGGTAACCATAATCGGCGGACAATCCGGCGAAAGAGGGCGGCTGCCGGAATATCGAATCCGCATCCGGCGGCAGGGGGCGCAGTTTGGGACCAGTGATGGAATCAATCAATTCCGTACCCATCGAATTGACCGTGGTTCTGGGCAACTCCGTGATGCCCGTCCACCAGCTTCTCAAGATGGGCCGCGGCGCCGTCATCGAGCTCGATACGGGCGAGAATGACGAGGTGCAGATCATGGCCAACAACGTCTGCATCGCGCGCGGGCAGGTGGTCGCCAAGGGCGACAGGATCGCCATTTCCATAACTGCCCTGCAAAAGGGCCTCGAGCACGCCGAATAGGCTCTTCCGGCACGTCCCTCCCGGCGGCTTCGGCCGCGCTTGCTCCCGGCAGTCGGGTTTGCTAAAGGGGGGCGCTGCCGCTTCCGGCAGCATCATTTTTTCCGCGGTCGTGGCGGAACTGGTAGACGCGCAGCGTTGAGGGCGCTGTGGGCTTAGCCCGTGGAGGTTCGATTCCTCTCGACCGCACCATTTCCTGAAAAAGTCGTACTGCGTACCCCTTTGAGCTGATTTCCTGTCGTAACGCCGTCCAGCTACGAATGGACTGGCGGATACACGGGAACCGGGCTTTATTCGGGGCGGCGGCGGCCGATGGGTGTCCGTTGCCGGGGAGCTTGCCGCGACATGGCCGAGGCGCTGGAACACAATGTGCGCGACGAGGAGGGCAGCCTTCGCCCCGAATTCGTGCACCAGGTCGAGGCGGCTATCGAGGCGGGCGACACCAGGCGCCTGCGAGCGCTCGCCCATGACCAGTGGGAAGCCGACCTCGCCGACCTGATCGAATTGCTGAAGCCGGACCAGCGCACCCGGCTGATCGCCGCGCTGGGCAAGGAATTCCCCTCCGCCGTTCTCTCGGAGCTGAACGAGCAGGTTCGCGACGAAATCCTGGAAGAGATGCCCAACGCCCAAGTGGCGAGGGTCGTCCAGGACCTGGACTCCGACGACGCGGTTTACCTGCTGGAGAACATGGAGGCCCAGGACCAGAAGGAGGTCCTGGAGAAGCTGCCTGACGACGAGCGCGAGGCGATCCAGCGTTCGCTGGAGTATCCCGAGGATTCCGCCGGCCGTCTCATGCAAACGGAGTTCATCGCCGTACCTCCGTTCTGGTCAGTGGGTCAGACCATCGACCATATGCGGGAGGATGAGAACCTGCCCGACAAGTTCTCCGAAATCTTCGTCATCGATCCCGCTTTCCATATTGTGGGTACGGTTCCGCTCGACAGGCTGCTGCGCTCCAAGCGTCCTGTCCTGGTCGAGGACATCGTCAATACCGATATCCACCCGGTCAAGGTCACCGAGGACCAGGAGGAGATCGCCCGCAGCTTCGAGCTGTATGATCTCATCTCCGCGCCGGTGGTGGATGAAAATCACCGCATGGTGGGCGTCATCACGGTCGACGACGTGGTCGAGGTCATTCAGGAAGAGGCGCAGGAGGATATTCTCCGCCTCGGCGGTGTCGGCGACGAGGCCATTTCCGATACGGTGTGGACCGCGGCCCGCAGCCGCTTCACCTGGCTCCTGATCAACGTCGGCACGGCGGGCCTCGCGGCCTTCGTCATCAGCTTCTTCGACGCCACCATCGAGCAGCTCGTGGCGCTGGCCATCCTGATGCCGGTGGTCGCCTCGCTGGGGGGCAATGCCGGCATCCAGACCATGACCGTTGCCGTGCGCGCATTGGCGACTAGGGATCTGAGCCGCGTCAACGCCATGCGCGTTGTGGCCCGCGAGGCGGGGGTCGGCCTGCTCAACGGGCTGGTTTTCGCCTCGCTCGTGGGCACCATCGCCTTCTTCGTTTTCGGCAGCGGCCCGCTCGGGCTGGTGCTGGCGTCGGCCATGATCATCAATTTCCTCGTCGCGGCCCTGGCCGGCATCCTGATCCCCCTGACACTCGATGCCCTGGGCGCCGACCCGGCGGTCGCCTCCACCGTGTTCCTGACGACGGTCACGGACGTGGTCGGATTCTTCGCTTTCCTCGGCCTCGCCGCGCTCTGGCTGGTGTAGCCAGATGCCGCCTATGCGGCCGCCGGGAGAGGCCGTATGGTCATGTCAGGGAGGATATGGCCCGTGATTCCCAACGACTATCCCGCCCTTGATTTCGATCTCGGCGAGACCGCCGACATGCTGCGCGACCAGGTGCGCAGCTTCGCCGCCGATGCCATTGCGCCGCGCGCGGAGGAGATCGACCGCACCAACACCTTTCCCCGCGACCTGTGGCCGGCGATGGGCGCTCTTGGCCTGCACGGCATCACGGTGGAGGAGGAGTTCGGCGGCTCCGGTCTCGGCTATCTGGAGCATTGCGTGGCCATGGAGGAGGTGAGCCGGGCCTCGGCCTCCGTGGGCCTCTCCTACGGCGCCCACTCCAACCTGGCCGTCAACCAGATCCGCCGCTGCGGCACGCCGGAACAGAAAAAACGCTACCTGCCCAGGCTGATCACCGGCGAGCATGTGGGCGCGCTCGCCATGTCCGAGCCCGGCTCCGGCTCGGATGTCGTCTCCATGCGGCTGAAGGCGGAAAAGAAGGACGGCCGCTTCGTTCTCAACGGCAGCAAGATGTGGATCACCAACGGCCCGGAGGCCGAGACGCTGGTGGTCTACGCCAGGACCGATCCCGACGCGGGGCCGAAGGGCATCACCGCCTTCATCGTCGAAAAGGGTTTCAGGGGCTTCTCCACCGCCCAGAAGCTGGACAAGCTCGGCATGCGCGGCTCCGATACCTGCGAGCTGGTCTTCCGGGACTGCGAGGTGCCGGAAGAGAACGTGCTCGGCAAGGTCAACGGCGGCGTGTCGGTGCTGATGTCCGGCCTCGACTACGAGCGCGCCGTTCTGGCCGCCGGGCCGCTCGGCATCATGCAGGCCTGCATGGACGTGGTGGTCCCCTACGTCCATGAACGCAAGCAGTTCGGCAAGCCGATCGGCACCTTCCAGCTCATGCAGGGCAAGATCGCCGACATGTACACCACCATGAACGCGGCCCGCGCCTATGTGTACGCTGTGGCGAAGGCCTGCGACCGGGGCCTGACCGCGCGCAAGGACGCCGCCGGGGCCATCCTGTTCGCGGCCGAGAAGGCCACCTGGATGGCGCTGGAGGCGATCCAGTGCCTCGGCGGCAACGGCTACATCAACGACTATCCGACCGGCCGGCTGCTGCGCGACGCCAAGCTCTACGAGATCGGCGCCGGCACGTCGGAGATCCGCCGCATGCTGATCGGCCGCGAACTGTTCGAGGAAACGGCCTGATCGCAGGCCCGGGAGTATCCATGCTCGGTTACAAGGAAGACGACAGGCTCGGCATCATAGAGATCACGGTGAGCGGACGCGTCACCGCCAAGGAGTTCGAGGCGGTGGCCGGGCGCATCGAGGCGGCCATCGCCCGGCACGGCAAGGTGCGGGTGCTGGAACGCATCGAGGACTTCAAGGGCATGGAGGCGCGCGCCTTCTGGGAGGACCTGGTGTTCTCCCTGCGGCACCTGAACGACTTCAGCCGCTGCGCCGTGGTCAGCGACAAGCAGTGGTCCACCATCTGGTCAGAACTGGTTGGCCCCCTCATGCGTTGCGAAGTCGAGCATTTCAGCCTCGGCGAAATGGAGGCCGCGCGGGCCTGGCTGGCCTGGCCCGAAGGCGCCGCCGACGTCTAGGGCGGACCGCGGAACTCCCGGCTTTTTTCGGAGTTGGTTTGACAGCGCCGCCAGGAGCGCCGGAAGCTTTTTGAACCAGTGGAGAGTTATGGCGAGGCAAAGCCAGGGCGCGAAGTCCGGTTTCGCGGACCTGAAGGCACTGTACCTGAATTGTACGCTCAAGAAGTCACCCGAGATGTCCCACACGGAGGGGTTGATCGGCATTTCGCGTGGCATCATGGAAGCCAACGGCGTGAGCACGGAACTGCACCGGCCGGTTGATTTCGCGGTCGCCGACGGCATCTATCCCGACATGACCGAGCACGGCTGGGAGCGGGACGAATGGCCGGCATTGCAGGAAAAGGTGATGAGTGCCGATATCCTCGTGATCGGCACGCCTATCTGGCTTGGCGACAAGTCCTCGGTCTGCACTCGCGTCATCGAGCGCCTCTACGCTCATTCCGCGGAACTCAACGAGGCCGGGCAATATGCCTATTACGGCCGCGTCGGCGGCTGCGTCGTTACCGGCAATGAAGACGGCATCAAGCATTGCGGGATGAACATCCTCTATTCGCTCCAGCATCTCGGGTTCGTCATCCCGCCCCAGGCGGATACCGGCTGGGTCGGCGAGGCGGGGCCAGGCAAGTCCTATCGCGAGGAAGGTTCGGGCGGGCCGGAGAACGATTTCACCCAGCGCACCGCAACGTTCATGACGTGGAACCTGATGCATATGGCGCGCATGCTGAAGGACGCGGGCGGCATTCCGGCTCACGGAAATCAGCAGGCGAAGTGGGACGAGGGTTGCCGCTTCGACAATCCCAACCCGCGTTATCAATAAGCCGCGTCGGAACCATTTTTCCTCCTCCCGGTTGTCGGGGCGTCACAACCGGGCCGCCTCGGGCGGCGGGAGTAAGGAGAAATGATCGACTACAAGGAAGACGATTCAAGCCAGACCGTCGAACTGACCGTGGAAGGGCAGGTGACGACGGGCGATTTCGACGCCATGGCCCAGAGGCTGGAATCCTTCGTGAAGAGGCATGGCAGTATCCGGATGCTGGAAGTCATCAAGGACTTCCGCGGCATCGAGCCGACCCTGTTCTGGCGGGACATGAGCTTTGCCTTCCGTCACATGCGCAGTTTCAGCCGCGTCGCGGTGGTCACGGACACAACCTGGATCAAGCTGTGGACCACGATGGTCGCGCCGTTCATGGCCTGCGAGATCGAACAGTTCGGCCTTGACGAGATCGACAAGGCCCGCGCTTGGCTGCGGGACAAGGACGCACAGCAGAAAAAAGCCGCCTGACCGCACCTTGCCGCCTGGAAACCCGCTGTTTTCTGGGGCATGGGCCACTTTGCACTTCGGCGCCGATTTGTTAGAAATATACCCGGTGGCCGCCATCGGGGGTACGAGGGGGGTCGCTGCGAGTCCATCGAAGGGCTGGCGCGTTCGCGGTATGTAAAATCGTGCTGCGTGCCCATCGGTAGTTAGTAATGAGTCAGGATTCTGCACGCAGCCTGCGCAAGTGGCTGGCCCGTGGCGAGACATTCGTCCTCCCGGAAGTCTGGGACGTTGCCTCGGCCCGGGTGATGGTGGATGCCGGCTTCAAGGCCGTCGGCACTTCCGCCGCTTCCATTGCATGGGCGCAGGGCTATCTGCCCCATGAGCACATCAAGCTCGAGGAATTGCTGACCATAGCCGCGCGCATCGCGCGCGGGTCATCGGTGCCGGTCAATGCCGACATCAATGGCGGGCTTGCCGGCGATCCGGCCAAGGTCCGCAAGGCCGTTCTGGCCGCGTGCGCGGCCGGCTGCGCCGGTGTCACCTTCGGCGACGGCTACCGCAACGGCTCCCAGGGCATCCTGCCGGCCGGACAGGTGGTCGCCTGTATCGAGGCGGCACGCGAGGCTTCGGCTGCTTCCGGCACCCGTATCGCCATCACCGTGCGCACCGACGTCTATCTGCTGGCGCCTGAAGGGGGATCCCCCTTCGAAGCCGCGCTGGAGCGCTCCTATCGCTATTTCGAGGCGGGCGCGGATTGCCTGCTCGTGACAGGCGTTCAGCATCCCCGCGTATTGAGCCAGCTCGTGGCGGCCGCCGACGGCCCGGTGGCCGTGGCGCTCGCCAGTCCGACGCCGCCGCCGCTCAGCGATTTTATCGAGGCCGGGGTTGCCTGCGTGACGCTGGGGTCGAGCCTGATGCGCGGCGTGCTGGGCAACCTGCGCCACCGTTCGCAGGACCTGGCGGCCTTCGGGGATTTCTCCGGCCTTCAGAAGGGCGTGATTTCGCCCGAGGAGATGGAAGAGCTGCTGGCCGCGCGGCCCGGTGGAGACCGGACCGCCGAAACCGCCTAGCGCATCATCCGGCCAGGTGGAATCGCTTGGCCGGTAAGATGATGCTCCAGATCAATAGCTTGAGCATGATCCTGTCGGAAAAGTGGTATCCACTTTTCCGGATCATGCTTTAGCTCTGTTGCTCGGCGGCGTCCTCTGAGACCGGCCTGCGGAAGTTGCGAAGCCGCTCGAACTGACTGTCCAGCTTGTTCATGAAGTCGGTCTCGGAGACCCGGACCACCCTGCGCGTCGCCATGTTGCGGAAGCGCTGGCGCAGCAGCTCGAGCTGCCCCTTGGTGGTGATCTGGAACTTGAATACCTGCTTCACCGCCAGCCCGTGATTCACGAACTTCTCGGCATGCTGGTTGGGAATGTCCACGATAGTCACGGGGCTCTGGGCGAGTTTCTTGAGGGACTCGCGCTCGGCCGGAGTCATCAGGATAGGAGGCACGATACACTACTCACTACTAATGGAAGGCAGATACGCGCCTTCCGGCCTGTTTCCCCGCTGAGGCCTGATGTCGATATTGCGCCATCAGGCCCAGCCGGATCAATAGATTACTTCGCGTATTGAATGCAGAATCTACGCCGTGGCTGTGACGCGGATGTGACCCGCAAAGGGCATGCATGGGGCCGACGGGGCGACTTTGCGGTCTGGCGGCGGGAGGCTCAACCGCCGTTTGGAATTAAGGTAATGACGCTGTTCCGACAGGCCCGGTACAGGTGCAAGGGCGGTTTCGGGATGCTATGACCGGCTGGTGAGGCGGCTTTCCGGCCGCCGGACGGGAGACAGGACGATGGCTGGCAAATCCGACCCTGTGGTCATCGCGGCGGCGGCCCGCACGCCCATGGGCGGTTTTCAGGGTTGCCTTGCCCCCCTTGCAGCGCCTCAGCTCGGGGCCGAGGCCATCCGCGAGGTCCTGGCGCGTACCGGGGTGGAGGGCGGCGACGTCAGCGAGGTCCTCATGGGCTGTGTGCTGTCGGCCGGGCAGGGGCAGGCGCCCGCCCGGCAGGCCGCGCTGGGGGGCGGCTGCCCTGACAGCGTGCCCTGCACCACGGTCAACAAGATGTGCGGCTCGGGCATGAAGACCGTGATGATGGCCTTCGACGCCCTGCATGCCCGTCCCGGCGACATCGTCGTCGCGGGCGGCATGGAAAGCATGACCAATGCGCCCTATCTGCTGCCCAAGGCCCGCGCCGGATTGCGGCTCGGCCACTCGCAGGTGCTCGACCACATGTTCCTGGACGGACTTGAGGACGCCTATGACAGGGGCCGCCTCATGGGGACCTATGCCGAGGACACCGCGCAGCACTACCAGTTCACCCGGGAGCAGCAGGACGCCTATGCCATCGAGTCCCTGAAGCGTGCCCGCCGCGCCAACGAGGACGGCAGTTTCGATGGCGAGACCGTCGCGGTGGACGTGAAGACCCGCAAGGGCACGCAGGCGGTGACCCGGGACGAGCAGCCCTTCACCGCCGACCCCGCGAGGATTCCGGCCCTGAAGCCTGCCTTCCGCGAGGGCGGCACGGTGACGCCGGCCAATTCCAGCTCCATCTCCGACGGAGCGGCCGCCCTGCTGCTCATGCGGGCCTCCACCGCCGAGCAGCGTGGCCTGACGCCGCTCGCCCGTATATCGGGCTGCGCCACCCATGCCCAGGCGCCCGCCTGGTTCACGACCGCGCCCGTGGGAGCCATGCGCAAGCTGCTGGAGCGGCTTGGCTGGAAGACGGGTGACGTTGGCCTGTACGAGGTGAACGAGGCTTTCGCCGTTGTCGCCATGGCGGCGATCCGCGATCTCGCCCTCGACCCGGAACGGGTCAACGTCAACGGCGGGGCCTGCGCGTTGGGTCATCCCATCGGCGCCTCGGGCGCGCGCATCCTGGTTACGCTTCTGGCGGCCATGGAGAAACATGACGAGAAGCGGGGCGTCGCTTCGCTGTGCATCGGCGGAGGCGAAGCCACCGCAGTGGCTCTGGAGAGGTTCTGAGGTTCCGATGAAGACCGTGCATACCGAAATCGGCGTCATGGCGCCTGCCGATGTCGTCTGGGCGACCCTCACCGACTTCGCCTCCTGGGAGAAGTGGAACCCGATCATCAAGGTCAGCGGCCGGCTCGCCCCGGGCGAGCGCCTCAGTGTCACCGTCGCGCCTCCCGGCCAGAAGCCGAGGACGCTGGTCACCCGGATCGTGAAACTGGAAGAGGGCAGGGAATTCCGGTGGTCGGGAGGACTGCCGGTCCCCGGCATCTTCAACGGCGAGCATGGCTTCCGGGTTGTACCCGAGGATACCGGCCGTTGCCGCTTCGAGCAGTTCGAGACCTTCAGCGGCCTCATGGCGGGCTCCTTTCTGGCCCGTAACGGTAAGGCCATGGAGACGGGCTTCACGGCCATGAACCGCATGCTGAAGCGCGAGGCCGAGCGCCGCGCCCGCGAGAGCGCCTGACACCCGCGGGGCCCGATGTTTTTCTATGTCGCCAAGATCGGCTGGTTCCTGGCCCAGCCGTCGAACCTTCTCGGACTGATGCTCGTCCTCGGTACCCTGCTGCTGTGGACAGGCTGGGCGCGCACGGGCCGCCGTCTGGTGGCGCTGTCGGCGGTGCTCTACATGGCCCTCGGCCTGTCACCCCTTGGCCATGCCCTCGTCCTGCCGCTGGAGGACCGCTTTCCAAGGCCAAGGCTCGACGATGCCGATCCGCCGGATGGCATCATCCTCCTTGGCGGCGCGCAGGACATGCTGGTCAGCGCGGCGCGGAATGCACCCTCAACGAACGAGGCTGGCGAGCGCTACATCGAGACCATGATGCTCGCGCGCCGGTTTCCGGACGCCCGCGTTGTCTTCAGTGGCGGCGCCGCGACGCTGGTCTACGAGGCTGGCACGGAATCCTCGGGCGCGCGGCAGGTGCTGGAGGGCATGGGGCTCGAGCCGGGAAGACTGGAAACCGAGGCGAAGTCCCGCGACACCTGGGAGAACGCCAGGTTCACCCATGGGATGATCAGGCCAGAGCCCGGCTCGAAATGGCTGCTTGTCACCAGCGCCAGCCATATGCCCCGCGCCATGGGTAGCTTCCGCAAGGCCGGTTTCGAAGTCATCCCCTGGCCGGTGGACTACCGCACCCGCGGAGGCGAGGACCTGGCACGGTTCTTTTCCCGGCCCTCCGAAGGGCTGAGGCGCATCGACTGGGCCGTGCGGGAATGGGCCGGGCTGCTGGTCTACCGGCTCGCCGGGCGCTCTGACGCCTTTTTCCCGGCTCCCTGAAGGGACCTTCTCCGCCTTTGTCGAGGCTGTTTCGCCTGTCCTCATGGCCAGTCGAATGCATAGAATGTGTGCGTATAGGACAAAAGTAGTATAATCTTTAGTTGTAGGAGATTCGTCTCATACGCGCGGTTCTTCAAGTCGCGGGTCCACCGCGCGCCAGGAACAAGGGCTCGTGCAAGGGAGAGGAGACACCCCATGACGACGAAGCACAGCGAAGACACCGGCACCCAGCTCATGCTGTGGGTTGTCGGCGTGATTGGCGCGGCGGTGTTGATCGCGTGGTATTTCGGCGCCTTCTGACAAAGCTTTGGAGCGTACGGTCCGGATGACGGCCTGACGGTCCGGGCCGGATTGTCGTGCGCGAGTATCGGGAGACGGCGCGTCCCCCCACGGCCGGGCGCGCCGTTTCCATGTGGACCGCGCCACCTTGGACGCTTTCTCGGGCAGCCGGACTTGGCTATGACCTTGTGGCGGACAACGCCAGCGGAGGAAGCGACGATGGCTCAGGAGATCAGGATCGGCATCAAGCAACTCGTCGAGGATGCTCGCAAGGAAATCGAGGAAATCGAGGCCGATGCGGCCCTGGGGCTCGTGGAGGACGACAGCGTCGTCATCGTCGACCTGCGCGACGTCCGCGAGCTCAAGCGCGAAGGCAAGATTCCGGGCGCCTTCCATTGTCCTCGCGGCATGCTCGAATTCTGGGTCGATCCCGCCAGCCCCTATCACAAGCCCGTTTTCGCCGAAGACAAGAAGTTCGTTTTCCACTGCGCTTCCGGCTGGCGTTCCGCGCTTGCCACGCAGATCGTTCAGAAGATGGGCCTGAAACCCGTCGCCCATATCGCCGGCGGCTTCACCGCCTGGAAGAAGGCGGGCGGTCCCGTGGAGATGCCAGAATAGCTTGATATCAGGCGGTGGTGGCCCGGCGCGGCCGCGACAGCGCCGACGCGTGCTCGGACAGCACCGCGGCGGTGTGCTCGTAGCCGATGGTGACCGCCTGGTCGAAGGCCAGCCAGTCGCGGATGTCGATGTCGCCGAGAGGCGGCTGCACCACGAGGTCGGCGATGCGGCTCTGGCGCTGGATCTCCGACTCGCCCGAGACGGTTCCCGATCGCATGAGAATGCTGACGATGGGCGGCCGCCGCAGGCGGTCCAGCCAGTTGCCGTGCCGGGTGAGCTGGACCATTTCCGGCGTCAGCGCCCGGTCTCGCGCCACGTCCACCGCGACGATGGGGCCGCGGTGCAGACTGCGCATGATGTCCACCGGAAGGTTGTTGATCACGGCTCCGTCCACCAGCACGCTCTTGTGCATGACCTTGGGCGGCAGCACGCCCGGCAGGGCGATGCTTGCCCTGAGCGCCTGGCGCACCTTGTCGCGTTTGTGCACGAACACGGTTGCGTCGCTGAGATTGGCGGACACGCAGTAGAAGGGCAGCCACGTGTCGGAGATGCGCGTCTCCCGGAAGTAATCCTTCAGCAGCCGCTCCACCTTGCGCCCGCGCACCAGCGAGATGAGCGGCAGGGTCAGGTCCGAGAGCGGATTGCTGGTGACGAAAGCCTCCTGTACCCGCATGTGCAGCTCGTCGAGCGTCCAGCCGCAGGCGAGCCCGGCGCCGACGATGGCGCCCATGCTGACGCCGCCGATGAAGTCGATCGGCAATCCGCTTTCCACGATGGCCTGCAGCGCGCCGATATGGGCGTAGGCACGCGCTCCGCCGCCCGACAGCACCACGCCGAGCGCCCGGCCGCCGATCACCCGCGCCAGCCGCGCCCAGTCCTTGCTGTCGTCCTGCCTGATGTGGAAATGCCGGTTGACCGGCATGAGTTCCAGCCAGGCGTCGGTACGCGAGGGCGCGGAGCCCGGCTTGTCATGGAGCAGGACGAGATCGAGAAGCTGGTGGTCCGCGCGCTGCTGCAGCATGTCCTGCGGCAGCGACGTCATCGCGGCTTCGCCCGCCCGGGCCAGCACGAGGATACGGTCGGCCTGCCGGGTGCAGAGGCGCATCCAGGCCTCGTCCTCGCCCGCCGGGCATCCGCAAAGCAGCACATGGTCGTTTGTCGCTTCCAGCTCCGCGAACCATCCCGAGGGATTTTTCGCGGCTTCGCGGCCGGCCACGCAGACCCTTGCGCCGTGGGAGCGCAGCAGTTCGGCCAGCCGCTCGGCGATCGGTACGGTGTCCAGGCCGTCGACCGCGGGAATCAGCGCCGCCGTGCGTGGCTCGATGCGCCGGCCGACGCCGCGCGACACCTGGCGCAGACGGTGGACGAGGATGCGGTTGATGCCGGCCATCAGTTCCGGCTCCTGCTTCTGGAGCAGGTCGAAGCGCGACTTGGTGAGCCGGAGCAGCTCGCTGTCGCGCAGGGCCGTCACGGTGGCGGAGCGGCGCGAATCCGACAGCACCGCCATTTCGCCGACCGTCTCGCCCGCCTCGATCAGGGCGATGAGCTGGCGCTCGCCGCCGGGCCCCGTAATGTAGACGCCGAGCGAGCCGGCGACCACCAGATAGAGCGCGTCCGCCGCAGCGCCCTGGCGGAACAGCGTGTGGCCCGCCGGCAGGGACAGCTTCTCGGTCTGCCGTTCCAGGGCCTCGCGCGCCTTGGGCCCCAGCGCCTGGAGCAGGTCTAGCGGATTGACGGCCATGGACGAGTTGTTCCTCCCCGCCAGCCGGCTCTCATGCGAATCGGAACCGGGCTGCCGCTCGCGACTTTACTTCAAGACGCGCCTTTTGTGCCCGTCCATATCGAAGGGGTTGCGAGGAGGACCGCGTGGCCGACACCATGTTCAACCTGCCGGGCGAGGGCTTCGGCTACGGGGCCTTGGCGCTGCGGCTGGGGGCCGCCCTGCTGATGGGCGCGCTGCTGGGAATAGACCGTCAGCTCAAGGCCAAGCCCATGGGCTGGAGGACCTATATGCTGGTTTCGGTCGGCTCCGCCGCCTACACCATCCTGGTTTTCCAGGTGCTGGCCGTATCGATCGAGGAATCCGACCGTGTCATGCTGGATCCCAGCCGTTTGGTGGAAGGGTTGATCGGGGGCATAGGTTTCCTGGGCGCCGGCGCCATCATAGGGGAGCGCCGCGACCGGGCCGGCAACATCCTGGGTGGGGCGACCGGGGCCTCCATCTGGGTCTGCGGCGCCATTGGCGTCGCCTGCGGACTGGGAGAATATCTGGTAGGATTCGCCATCACGTTCGCTTCCCTGCTGGTCCTCGGCCTGACCGAGATCCTGGAGCGGATGCTGGGCTGGCGCGAGGGCTTCGTGGAAGAGCGCCACAGACGGAAGAAATAGTCATGGCCGGTGCGCCGGCCGCGCACCGGTGAGGGGATGGGCAAGATCGTTTCCGCAGTCACCGCGGGCTCCGCGGAGTTCCGCGAGAACGCCGCCGCCATGCAGGCGCTGGTGGAAGACCTCGCCAGGCGTCGCTCCGAGGCCGCCGAGGGCGGCCCGGCGAAGGCGCGTGAGCGTCATGTCAAACGTGGCAAGCTGCTGCCGCGCGAGCGGGTCATGCGGCTGATCGATCCGGGCTCGCCCTTCCTCGAGCTGTCCCAGCTCGCCGCCAACGGCATGTATGACGACGCCATTCACGGGGCGGGCCTCATCACCGGCATTGGCCGCGTGGAGGGCCGGGAATGCATGGTGGTCTGCAACGACGCCACCATCAAGGGCGGCACCTATTTCCCCATGACCGTGAAGAAGCATCTGCGCGCCCAGGAGGTCGCGCGCGAGAACCGGCTGCCCTGTATCTATCTGGTGGACTCCGGCGGGGCCAACCTGCCGCACCAGACCGAGGTGTTCCCCGACCGGGAGCATTTCGGCCGCATCTTCTATAACCAGGCCACCATGTCGGCGCTGGGCATCCCCCAGATCGCCGTGGTGATGGGCTCCTGCACGGCCGGAGGCGCGTATGTCCCCGCCATGTCCGACGAGACCGTCATCGTGAAAGGGCAGGGGACCATCTTCCTCGGCGGCCCCCCTCTGGTGAAGGCGGCGACCGGCGAGACGGTGAGCGCCGAGGAACTGGGCGGGGCGGACGTGCATGCGCGCAAGTCAGGCGTCGCGGATCACATGGCCGCGGACGACGCCCACGCGCTTGAGATTGCCCGCTCGATCGTCGCCACCCTGCGCCCGCCGCGCATGGGCGGCGTGCCCTTGCGCAATGCCGAGCCGCCGCTCTATTCCCCTGACGAGCTCGGCGGCGTGGTGCCGAGGTCGCTGGCCACCCAGTACGACGTGCGCGAGGTCATCGCGCGGCTGGTGGATGGCTCCGTGCTCGACGAGTTCAAGGCGCTCTACGCCACCACCATCGTCACCGGCTTCGCCCATATCGAGGGCGTGCCGGTGGGCATCGTCGCCAACAACGGCATCCTCTATTCCGAGAGCGCGCTGAAGGCCGCCCACTTCATCGAGCTCGCCTGCCAGCGCCGCGTGCCGCTGCTGTTCCTGCAGAACATCGCCGGCTTCATGGTGGGGCGCGAGGTGGAGGCGGGCGGCATCGCCCGCGACGGCGCCAAGATGGTCTCCGCCGTCGCCAACGCCGCGGTGCCCAAGATCACCGTCATCATCGGCGGCTCCTATGGCGCGGGCAACTACGCCATGTGCGGCCGCGCCTACGGCCCCCGCTTCCTCTTCGCCTGGCCCAACGCGCGCATATCGGTCATGGGCGGCGAGCAGGCGGCCTCCGTTCTGGCCACGGTGAAGCGCGACAACATCGAGGCGGAAGGCGGCAACTGGCCGGCGGACGAGGAGGAAGCGTTCAGGCAGCCGATCCGCGCCCGCTTCGAGAAGGAGGGCGATCCGTATTACGCCACCGCGCGGCTGTGGGACGACGGCATCATCACCCCCGCGGAGACCCGGCGCGTGCTGGGCCTCGCCTTCGCGGCGAGCCTCAACGCTCCGGTGCGGGGCACGCGGTTCGGGGTCTGGAGGATGTGAGTCTCTTCGAGACACCGGCTTTCGGCGGGACGAAGATTAGGGCAAAAAACGGGAGTCCAAACTCCGTCATTCCCGCCTTCGCGGGAATGACGAGTGAGATGCAGCGTAACAGCAAATTACAAACCTGATAGTTCGATGCGCAGCAGAACAATGTCCAAGACAATCTCGATCGCGCGCGGCGGCCTTTCAACACTGCTTCTGCTGTCTTTCGCTCTCTGCGCACATGCCGCCGCTCCCATCCCCGTGGACATGCGTAAGTGTCCGCTCGACACAGTGACCTTCATCAACCCCTGGTCCGGATCGGCCTTCGAGGTGGAGAAGGTGGCGACGGATCACTTCTGGCTCTGCCCCGGCGGGAAGAAGAAGGAGGTCGCCGGGGCCGGCAAGGCCGAGTGCGGCGGGCCCTATGGCGACCTGATCCTGAGAGGCACCTACCGCGACAATGGCGAGGGGACCGGAGGCAGGACGGTCAATTTCATCTATACGGTCATCAAGGGCGCGCCCTGCTGCGGCTGGAGCCTGTCCGAACAGGGGGAGCTTGAACTCTCCTCCGGCAAGCACAATTTCAGGTGGCGGACGGCCAGGGACATGCCGAGGCTCGGCGACTATCCCGTCGCCAGCATCGATACCAACTACACCTCGGGCCCGGAGATCGCCAGGGTTGTGGTCGATCCGCTGGTCGCCATGAAATGCCGCCTGCCGGAGGAGTGACGCCCGAGCGGCGAAGAAAGGATACCCATGATCGTTATCAACAGGAACGGGGAGACCGTGGTGCTTACCGGCTGGCGCGCCTGGCTGGCCATGGCGGCGGGATTCGCCGTCATGCTCGCCGTCGTCGCGCTGGTGCTGTTCGTCCTGCTGGGCATCGCGCTCACCATGGGAATGTTCCTGCTGGTGGCGATTCCCGTGGCGGCGATCCTGACCCTTTTCGCCTGGCTGACGGCCGGTCGGGCGGCGCGCTGAGCCCGTGAGGGATCCGCTGATCATCCGCGAAACGGAGCACTGGCTGTGGCGGGTGCACACCAACCAGGCCCATCTGGGACATATGGTCTTCATCGCCCGCCGCGAGACGGAAGGTTCGCTGACGGACTGCACCCCGGAAGAGTGGGCGGCATTGCAGCGCGAGCTTGCCCTGTTCGAACGCTTGATAGGCGATCTCTTCGCTCCGGCGCGCTTCAACTACACCCAGTTCGGCAACGAGTGGAGCCAACTCCACGTGCACGGCTTCCCCCGCTACCATACGCCCCCGCGATGGGAGGGAAGACCCTTCCCGGACGTGCAATGGGGCAGGGCGCCGATCCCCGAACCGCCTTCGCCGCTGGAAGGCCAAGAACTGGAGCGGTTCGCTTCCTGGCTGCGGGAGCGGCTGGAGAAAGTCGCCTAGCTGTATTTCATGTCGCCCATCAGGTAGCGCGCCACGTCTGCATAGTCGAAGGCGAGCGAGATGACGATGGTCGCCAGCAGGACGCGCAGATAGACGCCGAAGACCGACTTCAGCGGATGCCGGCCGAGACGCGTCCACAGCCAAACGGCTAGCGGAGTCCAGAACAGCACATGGGCGAGGCCAAGCAGGCGGACATAGCCGTAGCTGTTGAACAGCCAGGTCATGACAATGACGATGGGCACCAGCGTCAGCAGGATGACGAGGGCCTCCAGATAGCCCCATCTGATGCCGCCATCCTTCCAGCGCACCAGGAAAAGCCCGGCGGCCATGTTCACCACCGTCATCCAGGTAATCCAGTTCTGGACCCACTGCGGTCCGGCGGCGATATGGTCTTCCAGGGTCATGGCGCCGTATTCCTAGTCCATCTTCAGCCGCCGCATGACATAGAGGAAAATCTCGTAGACGATCCACACGCCCGCGAGGATGCCCGCGAGTTTCCAGTTCTCCCACCAGATGCTGAAACCGATCAGCGCGCCGAAGACGAGGACGCGCAGCCAGCGCCAGCCCTGGAACATCTCCAGCAGTTCCTCCGTCATGGCTTTAGGCATCTCCCAGCGCGGGATGAGCCTCATGTTCGATGCTGTCGAGCTTCTCGCCTTCCAGCGTCGCTTCGAAGGCTTTCAGGCGCTTGTAGA